>JBDTRO010000105.1:0-55403 GCA_039931635.1 Betaproteobacteria bacterium
GGTTTGTACCTGACCCGCAGCGGCGAAGCGCAACTGCGCAGACTGAGCCGCCGGGTGCGCGCCAATGACGCGACGTTTGCGGCGAGGCTCGGTCCGAAAGAGCGCGCAACACTCGAAAAGCTGCTCCACAAGCTTTCCGGTTAGGGGCTTATGCCTGTCCTGCAGGAAATCAACGAAGGCCGCGTCCCGGTCCGGGTCTACACTGGCGAAATCGAAGCCGCCGCGCGCCGGCAGCTCGTCAATATCTCGAAACTCCCGATCGTCCATCACCATGTTGCGGCGATGCCCGATGTGCATCTGGGCATCGGCGCGACGGTGGGGTCCGTGATCCCGACGCTGCGGGCGATCATCCCGGCCGCGGTGGGTGTGGATATCGGCTGCGGCATGATTGCGACGCGTCTTTCGCTTTCGTCCCGGGCGATCGAAGAAAAGTCTCTGAAGAAGATATTTGATCAAATCTCACGCGATGTTCCGGTCGGCTTCGACCAGCATGACGAAAAGGACGCGAGAGATCATGCCGCAATCCGTTTCGAAAGAGGCCTGAAGAAAATTCTCGAAAAGCACCCCGGTGTTGAGAAGCTCATCGGCAAGAATTCGAGCTGGGTGCGGCAGATGGGCACGCTGGGCGGCGGCAACCATTTCATCGAGTTGTGCCTCGATGAGGCAGGGCGCGCGTGGGTAATGCTGCATTCGGGCAGCCGCGGCATCGGCAATGCGATCGGCCGTTACTTCATCGAATTGGCGAAGAAGGACGCGGAGCGGGTGCAACTCCACTTGCCGGATCGGAACCTGGCGTACTTCGCGGAAGGCGCGCAGCACTTCGATGACTACGTGGAAGCGGTAGGCTGGGCGCAGGACTATGCCTCCGCCAACCGGACCGAAATGATGGAACTGGTGCTGGCGGCGCTTCGGCGCCACTTGCCGTCCTTTGAGGTCACCGGCGCGGCGGTGAACTGCCACCATAACTATGTCGAGCGTGAGCACCACTACGGCGAAGAGGTGTGGCTCACGCGAAAAGGGGCGATCCGCGCCCGCGCGGGCGACCTCGGCATCATCCCGGGCAGTATGGGGGCGCGCAGCTACATCGTGCGCGGCCGGGGATCGGCGGCGAGCTTTCATTCCTGCGCCCACGGCGCCGGCCGGAAAATGAGCCGGACCCAGGCCGAGAAGGCATTTACGGTCGCCGACCTGGAACGGCAAACCGATGGCGTTGTCTGCCGGAAGGACAGCGGCGTGCTGGACGAGATTCCCGGTGCCTACAAGGACATCGACGAGGTGATGGCGAACCAGAGCGACCTCGTGGAGATCGTGCATACTTTGGAGCAGGTCATCTGCGTGAAGGGATAGCCATGACGATTTCCCGCAGGGTATTGCTGGGTGCGGCGCTCGCGCTGCCTTTCGCCGCACGCGGCCAGACCGGCTGCGGTGCGCCGACGGAGGCCGACATCGAAGGGCCGTTCTACAAGGCTGGCGCGCCGTTGCGTGCGAACCTCGTGGACCCGGGATCCACGGCCGACAAGATGGTGCTGACGGGCATCGTGCTCGCGGCGAACTGCAAGCCGCTTGCCGGCGTATCGCTCGATTTCTGGCATGCGGACGACAAGGGCGAATACGACGGCACGGGCTACCGCTACCGAGGGATCGTCACCACGGACTACCAGGGACGCTACCGGCTGGAAACCAACATGCCGCCGCCGTACTCCGGCCGGCCGCGGCACATTCATGTCAAGCTGCAGCGCCCTGGCGGCCGCGTGCTGACGACGCAGCTGTATTTTCCAGGCGAATCACGCGACGCGCCGCGTGTCCTGGTGATGAAGATGGAACGCCGCGCGCAAGGGCGGCTCGCCAGCTTCGACTTTATTCTCTAGGACCCGCTGAACCAGTTGTAGCCCTTGTCTTCCCAGTAGCCGCCGGGGTCCTCGTTGGTGACGAACATCGCGACAACATGCTTCGGGTTCTTGAAGCCGAGCTTGGTGGGAATGCGCAGCTTCCACGGAAAGCCGTACTTCGGCGGCAGCACCTGGTCTGCGTACTTGAACGCCATGATGGTCTGCGGATGCAGCGCGGTCTGCATGTCGATGCTGGTGTAGTAGTCGTCGGCGCACTTGAAGCCGACGTACTTCGCGCTGAGGTCGGCGCCGACGCGCTGCAGGAAGTCTGAAAAGCGCGGCCCGCTCCACTTGCCGATGGCGCTCCAGCCCTCGACGCAGATGTGGCGCGTGACCTGCGACACCTGGGGCAGGGCGTAGAGTTCCGGCAGCCGCCAGGCCTTCCTTTCGCGCACCATGCCGCCCACGTCCAGCTTGTAGTCGGTACCGTCCACCAACCGGACTTCGTCTTCGCCGTAGTAGGCATTGAAGGGGAAGGGGTCGGTGACCATGCTCACCGGAAATTCGGGCGCCAGGCGCTTGGGGTCGAACAGCCACGCCTGCGCGCCGTCGTTCCACTTCGACATCGCCGTCAGTACGCGCTGCACGTTGTCGTCGTCGGTCAGGTCGCAGCCCGAGAGCAGTGACAGCGCGCCCAGCGACAGGCCGCGGCTGAGGAACAGGCGCCGCTCCAGGCTCGCGAGCAGCGGTCCTTCATGGTGCTTGAGCTTGCTATCCATTGTTCAGGCGTCCTGTGATCATGGTCAGGAAGGTCTTCGGCACGAGAGCCACCATCGCCACGTGTACCAGCACGAAGAGCACCAGCCCGGTCATGCAGAAGAAATGCAGCAGCCGCGCGCCCTCGTAGTCGCCCATCAGGGAGGCGAGGGCGTAGAACTGCACTGGCTTCCAGATCGCCAGGCCCGACAGCACCAGCCCGATCGCCAGCGCGATGGCGCCCAGATAGGCTGCCTTTTGCGCGGCGTTGTATACCGAGAGGTCGTCATGGGCGAGGCGCCCGCGCAACGCGTTGAAGATGTCGTGCAGCATCGCGCGGGGGGAAATCGGCAGCATCCGGCGCCACAAGTGGCCGGAGAAGAGGCCGTATGCAAGATAAATCATGCCGTTCAGGACCAGCACCCACATGGCGGCGAAATGCCATTGCAGCGCGCCGGCCAGCCAGCCCCCCATGGTTACTTCGTCCGGAAAGACGAAATCGAACAGCGGCGAGGCGTTGTAGATCTTCCAGCCCGACATGACCATCACCAGGATGGCCAGGGCATTCACCCAGTGAGTGACGCGGACCAGCAAGGGGTGGACGGTTTTCATAGACCCTTTGTCGGCATGGGTATCGAGTCCTTACACGAACTGTGCTGGATGCGATAATCGCATCTTTACGGTCGCAAAGAGCAAACACAGCAATGACCTACGTCGTCACCGAGGACTGCATCAAGTGCAAGACCATGGACTGCGTCGAAGTCTGTCCCGTGGACTGCTTCTACGAGGGCGAGAACATGCTCGTCATCCATCCGGATGAGTGCATCGACTGCGGGGTTTGCGAACCGGAGTGCCCGCCCAAGGCGATTGTGCCCGACTCCGACGCACAGGCCGACAAGTGGCTCAAGCTGAACACCGACTTTTCGCTGAAGTGGCCGAACATCACGCGCAAGGGCACGCCGCCGCCCGACGATGTCGACTGGAGGGGGGTCAAGGACAAGTACGCGAAGTACTTCACTCCAAACCCCGGCAAAGGGGAATAGCCGCGTGGAGTTGACCTCCGAGGAGCAGGCCATCCTCGGCGGCGGGCGCGGCGAAGCCGCCAGGCGCGCGCTCCAATACCAGCTCGAAGTCGGCAAATTCTGGGGCGCGAAGCGCTTCGTGCCTGTCACCAACGTCCACATGATGGGCGACATCGAGGTGATGGGCGACGGCGGCCTCGCCTGGCTCAAGGCAGAAGCCGCCAGCGGGGCGCGCTGCGTCGTCGGCACCACTACCAACGCCCGCTGCATGGATTTCGCCCACTGCGAACGCATGGGACAGGACGCCGGCGAGGCGGTGAAGGAAAAGGAAATCATCGCCACCCTGCGGCGCATGGACGTGGTGACCACCGATACCTGCATCAACTACCAGACCGTCTACCAGCCGCACCTGGGCGAGCACGTCGCCTGGGGCGATACCGGCACCGTGATCTACGCCAACTCCGTGTTCGGTGCGCGCACCAACTTCGAGGCCGGACCTGCGGCGCTCGCCGCCGCGCTGACCGGGCGGACGCCCGAATACGGCTTTCACCTCGACGAACATCGAAAAGGCACATTCGCGGTCCAACTGAACGCGGCGCTGGGCGACCTTTCCGACTGGGGTGCGGTAGGCAAGCTGGTCGGCGAATCTCATCAGAGCTACTACGCCGTGCCCGTCTTCCACGGCTACCGCCGTACGCCCACCGCCGACGAACTCAAGCACCTCGGCGCCGCGCTGGCGAGCTACGGCTCCATGGGGATGTTCCATTTCGTCGGCGTCACGCCGGAGGCGCCAGCAGTCCTGCCGGATGAAAAGATGGTTGTGTCCGATGCCGACCTGGATGCGGTCTATCGGAACTACAAGCTCGGCGATGGCGATGCAAGGCTGGTCGTCTTCTCCGGTCCGCAGCAATCCCTGTTCGAAATGAAGAATTTAAGTTCTCTATTCGACGATAGAAAAGTAAAAGGCGGAACTACCTGCATCGTCACCACCAATTCCGCGATCCTTCGGCAATCGCGCGACCTGGGCTACGCGCAGGCGCTGGAAGACGCGGGCGTCACGATTCTCGAGGGCGTGTGCTTCTACATCCTGCAGAACCTGTCGCCCATGCGCGAGAAGAACGGCTGGACCAACATGGTTTCCAATTCCGCCAAGATCGTGAACATCATCGGCGCACACCGATTCAACACGATCCTGCGGCGCACCGCGGAATGCGTGGAGATTGCCTGTTCCGGGGTATTGCGATGAGTTCGATTTCCGTAGCGCGTGCGTATGGCGCGGTGGTTGAAGGAGAAGCGGTCGTATCGGAGGAAGGTTTTTCTCCGCGTTACGACCTTGACCGCTGGACAGGCATGATCACCAAGCCCGGCCACAAGCTAGAGGGAATCAGCATCGTGGACAAGATCTGCTTCTTTCCCACCGCCAAGGGCGGCATCGCCGCCGGCTGGGCCTTCTACGACATCAAGTGGAAGAAAATCGCCCCCAAAGCCTTCATCTTCGGCGTTACCAATCCGGTCATGGTGCAGGGTGCGGTGTTCGCTGGTATCCCGATCACCGAAGGCTGGAATCCGCATCCGCGCGAGGTGGTGAAAACGGGCGACTGGGTGCGCGTTGATCCGGGCAGGAAACTGATTGAAATCCTGAAACGGGCGGCCTAGCACGCTGTCAATGCGCGCGATGAAACCAGGGTGTTCGCGGCTGGCGGCGGCCACGGCGATGGCTCTGGCGGCGTGCGCTCCGGCGCCAGTGCGCATGGGTCAGGCGGGAGAATGGGTGCCGTCGCCAAATTTCGACGAGCGCCGTCCCGCTTTCGTCGTCATCCACCATACGTCGAGCGACACGTCGGCGCGCGCCGTCCGCATCCTGACAGACCCTTCGAGCAAGGTGAGCGCACATTACGTGATCGAGCGTGAAGGCGGTCTGGTCCAGCTGGTCGACGAGCGCGCACGCGCCTGGCATGCGGGAGATTCCTGGTGGAGCGGGAGTGCAGACCTCAATTCCTCGTCCGTCGGCATCGAATTGGTGAACAACGGCGAGGAACCGTTTGCCGAACCGCAAATCGCTGCTTTGCTTTCGCTCCTGTCCTCGCTGCGTGAGAAATACGGGATTCCGGCCGCGAACTATCTGGGTCATGGCGACATCGCGCCGGGAAGGAAAGTGGACCCCAGTCGCTATTTTCCGTGGCAACGCCTCGCAGCGTCGGGGTTCGGGCTATGGTGCGAGGCGCCGGCAGCGGCAGAGGTGCCCGGGCTCGACCCGACCGTCGCGTTGCGGCTGTTCGGCTACGATATATCGGATGTGGCCGCCGCCACGGCGGCGTTCCGCCGTCATTTCAGGGGCGAAGAACGCGGCGGCGCGGCGCTGGATGAGGCGGAGCGCGCGGTGCTGGCCTGCCTGGTGGAACTGAAACGCCGCTGAATCAGAATCTCGAAGCGCTGAGCCGACCATGATCAAATGCACCTATTGCAAACGCGACGCCATGATGGGCGTCGAGTCCGTAGTGGAATGATCGATGGCCGATTCGCTTTCGAAGGACCTGCGCGCGACCACCGATCTGCTTGAGCGGATTGCCGCCGACTGGCGGGTGCTGGATGAACTTCCCGACGAGGAGCGGCGGCGCTTTCACGATGCCATCGCGCGCATGTACAACCCCGACCCGGTATTGCGCCGCAGGAGGATGAAGGCAGAGGAACGCGCGCGCAAGGCGGAACTGGCAAAGCGCGACGAGGCGGTGCTGGGTAAGACGGGCATCAGGGAATTGCGCCGCAAGCCGGTGTTCACGACGCCGAACGTTTTTCCGCCGAAGGAAATTGCCCCGGAGCGCAATGAATCCCTGGAAGAGCGGCATTGTTATGTCTGCAAGCAGAAGTTCACCGAACTCCACCATTTCTACGATCAGATGTGCCCGCCCTGCGCGGAGTTTAATTTCGGCAAGCGTACCGAACTCGCGGACCTGAGGGGCCGGGTGGCACTGCTGACCGGAGGGCGCGTGAAGATCGGCTACCAGGCTGGCCTAAAGCTTCTGCGCGCAGGCGCGCGGCTCATCGTCACCACGCGGTTCCCGCGGGATTCCGCGGCCCGGTATTCCGGCGAACCGGATTTCGCGCAGTGGCGCGACCGTCTTGAGATCTTCGGCCTGGACCTGCGCCACACGCCCAGCGTGGAGGCGTTCTGCCGCCAGCTGCACGAAACGCATTCGCGGCTGGACTTCATCATCAACAACGCATGCCAGACCGTGCGCCGCCCGCCGGACTTCTATGCCCACATGATGGAGGGCGAGTGTGCCGCGTTGTCCGCACCTGCGCTGGGTCTGGTTTGTCTTTATTCGAACGAAAGCAAGGAAGTATTGCGCTCGGCGGAACTGTCGCAGGTGCCGCTGCTGCCCGAGGAATTCCAGGTGCAGAAGCACTTGTTTCCCGCAGGCCGGCTGGACCAGGACCTGCAGCAGGTGGACCTGCGTGGGCGCAACTCCTGGCGCCTGCTGCTGGCCGAGGTGTCGGCGGTGGAATTGCTGGAGGTGCAGCTGGTCAACGCCGTCGCTCCGTTCATCCTCAACGCGCGCCTGAAGCCGCTGATGCTGCGTTCGCCGGAGCGCGACAAGCACATCGTCAACGTGTCCGCGGTCGAAGGCCAGTTCTACCGCAACTTCAAGACCACGAGGCACCCGCACACGAACATGGCTAAGGCGGCGCTCAACATGATGACGCGCACCTCGGCCGCCGACTACCACCACGACGGCATCCACATGAACAGCGTCGACACCGGATGGGTGACCGACGAGGACCCGGTCGAGATCGCGGCGCGCAAGACCGCCGAGCACCGCTTCCACCCGCCGCTGGACATCGTCGACGGCGCCGCGCGCATCGTCGATCCAATCGTCGCCGGATTCAACAGCGGCGAGCATGTCTGGGGGAAATTCCTGAAGGATTACCGGCCCACCGACTGGTAATTGGAGCTACGGAGCAGGGCCGTCCGCGCCGTAGATCAGGCGGGCCTTCTGGTCGCCAGGCCTGGTTCGGCTGGCGCTGATTTCGAGCATCACTACCGGCGGCCGGTTCGGGTCAGCCCTGGCGCGCTGCGCGCGCAACGCGGCGATGCGCCGGTCCATCTTCTCGGTGGCGGCAGTCAGTCCCCTCGAGGCAAGGATATTGCGCAGGTGCAGCAGGTCCTGGATCTGGCCGGCCGTTTCGTCGGGGGGTGCGGGTGGCGCAGAGGCGGGCAGCGCGGCGATCGGCTCCCCCTCCGATAGCGAGCGCAATGCTGAACCCCATCGCGCCTTGGGCTGGTTCGCCGCCGCGGCGAATTCCGGCGCCGCGGCGACCAGCCGGGCGATGCCGAGACGCTGGTACTTGAACGCCCATTCAAGCGCGCCGTCGCCACGGTCGTTTTTCACGCTACGGTCGGCACCCCGCGCGAGCAGTTGCCGCACCAGGGGCTCGTGGCCTTCGTAGACCGCCATCATGAGCACGCTGGAGCCGTTGGTGCTGCGCGCGTTGATGTCGGCGCCGTTGTCCAGCAGCAGCTGCGCGACCTGCGCCTGCCCGGCGAAGACCGCGTAGTGCAGCGCGCTCCATTGCATGGGATCGCTGTTGATCTTCGCGCCGCGCGCGAGCAGCCACCGGACCGCGTTGCTGTGCCCGCGCCAGGCGGCGTGCAGCAGCGCCCGCTCGCCGATGGCGTTGGCCTTGTTCACGTCCGCGCCGCGCGCCACCAGCAGGCTCATCATCGGAATATCGCCGCGCCAGGCGGCGATCATCAGGCCGGTGCCGATGCGGTCGGCGAGAAAATCCGGAGGCAGCCCGGCATCCAGCCAGGCGCGCAGCTGCGCGATGTCGCCCGCCTCCAGGCTGTGACCGTAGGTCGCCGGATCCGGATGCGCCAGCGACTGGCCCGCGGGCAGCAGGAGCAGCACGCACAGCAGTGCCTTGCTGATAAAGTGTCGCAACACCGTTCGTTCCATCAGTGGTCCGCGATGAAAAACGTACGTTCGTTCCTGGGCCCGTCCTTTGCTGCTTCGCTCACGCTGCACATTGCCGTGATTTTTCTTGGCATGCAACTTGCGTCGCCGGCCCCCGACAGCCCATCGCGCGCAGCCACGGATCTGAAGGTGCGTTTGCACGAACGTCTCGTCGAGCCCGAGGTACCTACCGCCGCCATCGCCGCCACCGCCGCCGCTGCACCGGCACCGGCTCGCCGGCAACTGCGGCTGCCCCTGGATACGCCGCGGAAATCCAAAGCTGCATTGGTCAGCACGGTTCCGGCGCGGCTTACGGGCGAAGCCGCGATCAAGGCGACGGAACAGCTGGCGCGCGATCTGCCGTACCCGCCCGAAGCGATCGAGCGCGGGCTGCAGGGCGAGGCGCTGGTGCTGATTTTTCTGGATGCGGCGGGCAATGCCATTGCGGCCCGGATCGAGGCCAGCAGCGGCCATGCGCTGCTCGACGATGCGGCACTGCGCGCTGCCCGCACGCTGCGCGCGCTGCCCGACAGCGCCCCGCGCGAGGCCCTGCTGCCGGTGCGTTTTCGCCTGCGCTGAGCCAAGCTATTTTTTCGCCGCCGGCGCGGTGCCGAAGTCGAGGTCGTGGATGCCCTCGAGCTCGTCCTTGTATTTGGCGCGCACCGCGTCGAATTCCTTCACGACCTTCATGAAGGCGGCCACCACCGCGGGGTCGAACTGCTTGCCGGACTCGGCGTTTATTTTCTTCGCGGCGTCCATCGACGATATCGGGCTGCGGTGGCGCTGTGTCGAGGTCATCGCCTCGAAAGCGTCGGCGAGCGCCATGATGCGGCCCGGCACCGGGATCACGCTGCCCTTGAGCTTGTTCGGATAGCCGGCGCCGTCCCAGCGCTCGTGGTGGGTGAGGGCCATGATGCGCGCCTGCTCGAGCAGCGGATCCTTGTGCGCACCGATGATGTTGGCGCCGATTTCAGGGTGCTTGCGCACCTCTTCCCATTCCTTGTTGTTCAGCGCGTCGCTTTTCTTCAGGATGTGTTCGGCAACGCCCATCTTGCCGATGTCGTAGAGCGGCGCCGCCTGCGCCAGGATCTCCGTCACCCTGCCCTTGAGACCGAGCGCCTGCGACAGCAATTCGACGTATTCGCCGATGCGCAGCACGCGGTTGGTGAGCCCGCCTTCGCGGATCTCCATCGCGCGCGCGAGGCGCCGGATCAGCTCGAGGCGGGTGTCGTACAATTCCTCGGTGCGCTGCTGGATCTGTTCCTCGAGCGCGCGGCGCTGGTCCACCAGTGCGAGCTGGGTGCGAACGCGCAGCATCGTGATCGGCGCGCTGATCGGCTTGGTGATGTAGTCCACGGCACCCGCGAGCAGGCCCTTGGCCTGGTCCTTGGGGTCGCTGCGGGCGGTGACGAAGATCACCGGGATGTGCGCGAGCGCGGGGTTGGCCTTGAGCCGCGTGCAGACTTCGTAGCCGTCGAGTTCCGGCATCTCGACGTCCAGCAGGATCAGGTCGGGCAGCGGATCGGTGTCGGCGCCGGCGAGCGTCTCGTCGCTGTTGACCGCGTAGCGCACGTCGTAATTGGACTTGAGCATGATGCCGAACAGGTTGCGGATGTCCTCGGAATCATCCGCGACGAGGATCAGCGGTCGGTTGCCCATGGTGGCGGCGATTATAGGCGCTTGCGCAGCTCTGTCTTGAGCACCTTGCCGTAATTGTTTTTCGGCAGCGCCGCGACGAAGCGGTAGTCCCTGGGCCGCTTGAAGCGCGCGATGCTCGCCAGGCAGAGCGCATCGAGTTCCTGAGGCGTCGTTTTTGCATTGAAAGATAAAACAATGAATGCGACAACTTCCTCTCCCCATTCGGGATGCGGTTTCCCCACGACCGAGCATTCGGCGACCGCGGGATGGCGCAGCAGTACTTCCTCGATCTCGCGCGGGTAGATGTTCGAGCCCCCGGAGATGATCATGTCCTTGGAGCGGTCGTGGATCGTGAGGAAGCCCTGCGCGTCCATGCTGCCGATGTCTCCCGTGTGCAGCCATCCCCCGCGCAGCGCCTGCCCGGTGGCATCGGGATTGCCCCAGTATCCCGCCATCACGCAATCCGAGCGCGTCACGATTTCGCCGGACTCCAGCACCTTCACTTCGACGCCGGTGCGGGCGTAGCCGCAGGTCTCGAGCTTCATCCGTTCCTGGTGGAATTCCTGCGGCAGGCCGGTGATCGTCATCGGGGCTTCGCCCTGCCCGAACAACTGGTACAGGCGCGCGCCGAACAGGTCGATGGCGCGCAGGGAATCGGCGACATACATCGGCGCGCCGCCGTAGGTGAGGGTCTTCAGGTGCGCCGGCGGGCGTGCCGCAGGGCTTGCCAGCAGGCGCACGATCATGGTCGGCGCGGCGAACAACGAAGAGTTCGGCCAGCGCTCCAGGAGGTCGAATATTTCCGCCGCGTCGAAGCCGCCGCTCTCCGGGATGACATTGACGGCTCCGGCGGCGAAATGCGGCAGTCCGTACAGTCCGGAACCGTGCGACAGCGGTGCCGGATGCAGGATCGCGTCCTGCGGGCCGAGCTTGTCGATGTCCGCGAAGTAGGCCTGGACCGCGAACAGCAGGTTGCGGTGCGTGAGCATCGCGCCTTTGGGCACGCCGGTGGTGCCGCTGGTGTAGAACAGCCAGGCGAGGTCGTCGGGCGCCGTATCGGCGGGCTCGCGAGGTTCTCCTTTGAGGTCGGCGAATTCTTTCGGGTCGAAAAAGCAGGCCTTCGCGCCGCAATTGCCGACGATGTACTCGAACTCCTTCGCGTGCAGCTTGGCGTTCATCGGCACCGCGGCCAGACCTGCGTGCCAGCAGGCAAACAGCAGTTCCCAATACTGCGGGCAGTTCTTCATCGCCAGCGCCACGCGGTCACCGGGGGCCAGGTTGAATTTCGACACTAGTCCGGTGGCGAGTTCGGCAACTCGCCTGGCCAGGCGGCCATAGGAAGACCAGACCTTTCCGCCAACAGCAAGGGCAGGCCGGTCCGGAAGCCGTCGTGCGCTTTGCAGCAGCAGTTGCGCGATGTTCATGGCAATCCGAAAAACGCCTTCGCGTTGCGCGTCGTTTCTTCGGCCACCTGTTCGGGCGGTTTGCCGAGCGCGCGCGCGACAGTGCGCAGGATGTGCGGCAGGTGCGCGGGTTCATTCCTGCGCGCTTTCGGCTGCGGGCGCAGGTCGCGCGGCGTGAGGTAGGGCGAATCCGTTTCGAGCATCAGCCGGTCGGCGGGAATGTCGCGCACCAGTTCGAGCAGATGGGCGCCGCGGCGCTCGTCGCAGATCCAGCCGGTGATGCCGACATGGAGGCCGAGGTCGAGGTAGGCATGCAGTTCCGCTTTCTCGCCGGTGAAGCAATGCGCGACGGCCTTCGGCGGATTGTATTGCTTCAGTATTTCGCCAAAGCGCGGAAAAGCATCCCGGGAGTGAAGGAACAGCGGCTTTTTCACCTCGATGGCCAGCTCCAGCTGCGCGAGGAACCATTTTTCCTGGTCCGGGTGTGGCGAGTAGTTGCGGTTGAAGTCCAGGCCGCACTCGCCGATCGCGACCACGCGCGGGTTCTGTGCCAGCACGCGCAACGCGGGGATTGTGGTGGCGTCGCAGTCGCGCGCATGGTGCGGATGGACACCTGCGGTCGCGTAAATCGTGTCCGTGGAAACCTGCAACGCGTTGACGCTTTCCGCCACGGACGTCCCGGTCACGACGATGGCGCTTACCCCTGACTGCTGCGCCCGTGCGAGCACCCCGGGCAAGTCCGCATGGAAGGCCGGGTGGGTAAGATTCGCACCTATATCAACGAGTTGCATGGCGCGCGGAGTATACTCGCGCGCCATGCCGCCTTCCGACGCCGCGCTCGAAATCCAGACTGTCGCGGGCGACCCGGTACCGGTGCGCGTGCGCGCCAGCGGTGCCTGGACTTTCAGCGGGCTCAAATCTCAGCGCGACCGGCTCGCACATTGCCTGGCCGAGTTGCGGCAGCAGCCTGCGGAGCGGGTCGCCTGGAATCTCTCGACGATGGACGACCTGGATGACGCGGGCGCCGTCTGGCTGGCACATGCGCTGCATGGGGCGCAGCACGTGGAGGTCGCGCCGCGCCACCGTGAAATGCTCAAGCAGGTGAGCGAAGGCATGCTGGTGCTGCGCGAGCCGGTCAAATTCGACCCGCTCGCCGGCATCGTCTGGACGGGTCAGACCGCCGCGTACGCGGTGGTCCATTTGCGCGACGGCATCATCCTGCTCGGCCAGCTCGCGCTCGACATCGCCGGCATGGTGCGCCGGCCGCGCGAGTTTCCGCTGCGCGAATTTTCCGCCGGAATATTCCGCGCCGGCGTGACTGCGCTGCCGGTGACGATGCTGGTGGGCTTCCTGGTCGGCATCGTGCTCACCTATCTTTCCGCACTGCAACTCAAGCGCTACGGCGCGGACCTGCTGGTGATCAACATCGTGGGTGTGGGCGTGGTGCGCGAACTGGGGCCGATGCTGGCCTCGATCATTTCGGCCGGGCGCTCCGGCTCCGCAATCACGGCGCAGCTGGGCGTGATGCGCGTCACCGAGGAGGTGGAGGCGCTCTCGGTGATGGGAATCTCGGTCACCGCCCGCCTGGTGCTGCCGCGCGTGCTGGCGCTGGCGATTGCGCTGCCGCTGGTTTCGTTCTGCACCGACATCGCCGCGCTGGTGGGCGCGATGCTGGTCACCAAATTCACGCTCGGCATCACGCCGGGCGCCTTCATCCAGGCGCTGCCGCAGGCGGTGGAGGTGGTGAACTTCTGGATCGGCATCGGCAAGTCGGTGGCGTTCGGCTTCGCGGTGGCTTTCGTCGCCTGCCACTATGGCCTGCGGGTGCTGCCCAACACCGACAGCCTGGCGGTCGGCGTCACGCGCTCGGTGGTGGCGGCGATCACCTGCGTGATCATTCTCGACGCGATCTTCGCCATCATGCTGCGCAACCTGGGTTGACATGGCCGACGAGCAATACGTCATCGAGATCAAGGGCCTGGTCAACACGGTGGGCTCGGGGACGATCCTGCATCGCGACCTCGACCTGCAGGTGCGCCGCGACGAAGTCATGTCGCTGGTGGGCGGATCCGGCAGCGGCAAGACACAGCTGGTGCGCGTCATCCTGGGCCTGAAACGGCCCAAGGCGGGGATGGTGCGCGTGTTCGGCGTTTCCTGGGACGATCCCAGCGCGAAAAAGGTGCGCGACGCGCGCCGGCGCATGGGCATGCTGTTCCAGAACGGCGCGCTGTATTCCGCGCTTACCGTGTACGACAACATCGCGTTCCCGCTGCGCGAGCGCGGCGGGCTGGAAGAGGACGAGATCCGCGGCATCGTGCATACCAAGCTCGCGCAGGTGGAACTGGGGCCGAACCACGGCAAGCTGCTGCCGGCCAATCTTTCGGGCGGGATGGTGAAGCGCGTATCGCTCGCGCGGGCGCTCGCGCTGTCCCCCGACCTGCTGATCCTGGACGAGCCCACGGCCGGCCTCGACCCGGACCGCTCCGAGGGTTTCGTGCGGCTGATCAAGCGCCTGCGGGAAGTCCACCGTTTTGCCGTCGTCATGGTGACCCACGATCTGGACACGCTGTTCGAACTGACGGACCGCGTCGCGGTGCTCGCCGACCAGCATATAATCGCCTGCGATACGCTCGAAGCGGTACGCGGGCTGGACCACAAGTTCGTACAAAACTTTTTCGGAGGAGACCGGGGACGCCGCGCCTTGCAGCACGGCTGACAACCCCGGCAGGTAAACATGGAAAGCAGGGCGTACGCGCTGATCACCGGCCTGTTCGTGCTGGGCATTGCCGGCGCCATCGTGCTCTGGGCGCATTGGCTGGCGAAGACGCCGATCGCGCGCACCGCTTATCGCGTCGTTGCCACCGGGCCGGTGTCGGGCCTGAACCCGGAAGCGCAGGTGCGCTACCGCGGCATGGGCGTGGGCCGCGTCTCCGCCATCGGGCTGGACCAGAAGGATCCGCGCCGCATCCTGGTGAGCATCGAGGTGGACGACAACATCCCGGTGACGCGCGGTACCTACGCGCAACTGGGCATGGAAGGCATCACCGGCATCGCCTACGTGCACCTGCTGGACGACTACAAGGATATGCAGTTGGCGGCCAAGGCGGCCGATGGCGTCGCCGAATTGCCGTTGCGGCCCGCGTTCTTCGACACCCTCTCCGACAGCGCCGAAGGCGCGGTGAAGGATGCACGCGAGCTGATGATGAGCCTGAACGGTCTGATTACGCCCGACAACCGCAAGCGCATCGCCACCACGCTCGCGTCCCTTGAGCGCATTTCGGCGAACCTCGAGACCGCGTCCGCGCGCATGCCGCAGACCATCGCGCGCGCCGAGGCCTGGCTCTCCGAGGACAACCGCAAGCTGGCGACGGGCTCACTGGAGCACATCAACGAGACCGTCAAGGCGCTGCCCGAACTCACGCGCGAAACGCAGCAGCTGGTGAAGGATGCGCGCGAACTGGTCGGGCAGGTGGGCAGGCTCTCCGGCGAGGCGAGCGGCGCCGCCGGCGCCGTTCGCGACGACACCCTGCCGCGCGTCAACGCGCTCGCCGAGACGGTCGAGCGCAGCGCGCAAAGAGTCGGGCGCCTCGCGCTGCAGCTCGACCGCGATCCGCAAAGCGCCATCTTCGGCCGCAAGCCCGGCAAGCCCGGGCCCGGCGAACCGGGATTCCAATGAAACAGACTGCCTGGCTTGTGCTTCTGGTGTTGGGCGGGTGCGGCGGTGCAGCCGCGCCGGAGCCACGCAGCTTCGATCTCGGTCTCTCCGCCCCGGGCACTGCGCTGCCCGCCGTGCGCATCGCGACGGTGCGCGCGGTCGCGCCTTTCGAAGCGATCGACATGCAGTACCGGCTCGCGTACCGCAACGCAGCCGAGATCGCCACTTTCAGCGGCAGTCGCTGGGCTGCTTCGCCCGCAGAATTGTTGCGCAAGCAGCTGTTGCGCGCCTCGAACGAAAAGCCCGGCAAATGCGCGCTGGACGTCGAAATCCAGGAATTCACGCAGGTGTTCTCCGCCAAGGACGCGAGCGAGGCGCGCATCGAACTGCGCGCCTGGCTGGGTGTTACCGGCGCGCGTGCCGTATCGCGCGGCTGGAGCGTGGTCGAGCCCAACGCGGGCGCCGACGCGGCTTCGGGTGCCGCGGCCCTCGCGCGCGCAACCGACCGTGCGATCGGCGAACTGGGCGTCTGGATCGCCGCGCAGTCGGACTGCCGCTAGAGTCTTTTCAGCCGGTACAGCAGTTCGAGGGCCTCGCGCGGGGTGAGTTCGTCCGGATTGACGCCCTGCAGCGCTTCGCGCAGCAGGTCGGCCTCCGGTTGTTCCGGTTTTCCTTCAATCGAGAATAAATCATCCTGGCCGCCGCGCTGGAGGCTCTGCGCCTCGAGCATCTCCAGATATTTTTTGGCCTGGCGGATCACGGGCTTCGGCACGCCGGCGAGCGCCGCCACCTGCAGGCCGTAGCTGCGGTCGGCGGGGCCTTCCTCCACGGCGTGCAGGAACACGATGCTGTCCCTGTGCTCCACGGCGTCCAGGTGGATGTTCGCCACGGCCTTGTATTCCAGCGCGAGGCGCGTGAGCTCGAAGTAATGGGTGGCGAACAGCGTCAGCGACTTGCTCTTGTCGAGGATGAACTTTCCGATCGCCCACGCCAGCGACAGCCCATCGAAGGTGGAGGTGCCGCGGCCGATCTCGTCCATCAGCACCAGGCTGGAGGCGGTGGCGTTGTGCAGGATGTTGGCGCTCTCCGTCATCTCCACCATGAACGTCGACCGGCCGCCCGCCAGATCGTCCGAAGCGCCGACGCGGGTGTAGATCTGGTCCAGCGGCCCAATACAGGCTTTACGTGCCGGCACGAAGCAGCCGGTATGCGCCATGAGTGCGATCAGCGCGACCTGGCGCATGTAGGTGGACTTGCCGCCCATGTTCGGGCCGGTGATCAGCAGCAGTTGGCGTGCCGGCGAGAGCCTGCAGTCGTTGGCGATGAAAGGATCGACCAGCGCTTCGACAACCGGATGTCTGCCGGCTTCAATTTCCAGCGTGGTTTCGGCCTTGAACTCCGGTCGGCAGTAGTTGCGCCGTGCCGCAATCCCCGAGAAGCAGCACAGTACGTCCAGCTGCGCCAGCGCGCGCGCAATCGTTTGCAGGGCCTTTACGTGCGTCCCGAGGTTGTCGAGAACCGCGTCATAAAGTGTCTTCTCCATCGCCAGCGAACGGTCGCGCGCCGACAGCGCCTTGTCCTCGAAGGTCTTCAGCTCCGGCGTGATGTAGCGCTCGGCATTCTTCAGCGTCTGGCGCCGCCGGTAGTCTTCGGGCACCTTCTGCGCCTGCGCGTTCGTGACTTCGATGTAGTAGCCGTGGACGTGGTTGTACGCGACGCGAAGATTCGGGATGCCTGTTCTGTCTCTTTCTTTTTTTTCCATGGAAATCAGAAAATCACTAGCATTCGTCTGCAGGCCGCGCAACTCGTCAAGCTCGGCCGAGTAGCCGTCGGCAATCACGCCGCCGTCGCGCACCATTGCCGAGGGTTCGGGCGCGATCGCCCTGACCAGGAGTGCCAGGGTTTCGGCGGGCGTTTGCAGTTGTTCCTGCAGCGCTTTCAGCAGGCCGGCCGAAGCGGGCACCGCGGATCTCAGATCGGCCAGCAGATGCAGGCTTTCCCGGAGACCGGAAAGATCGCGCGGCCGTGCGTTCTTCAGCGCGATGCGCGATGCAATGCGCTCCACGTCTGCGAAGCGGCGCAAAACTGTTTTTATTTCTTGATTTTTTTCCAGAAGACTTTCCACTGCATCGTGCCGGGACACGAGGACGGCCTGGTCCCGCAGCGGGTGATGCAGCCAGTGGCGCAGCAGCCGGCTGCCCATGCCGGTGGCGCATTCGTCCAGCAGCGAAAAGAGGGTGGGCGCGGGTTCGCCGCGCAGGGTTTCGGTGATTTCGAGATTGCGCCGCGTAGCTGCGTCCATGCGAAGGTATTCGCCCGCGCGCTCGGCGCGTACCGCGACGACGTGCGCCAGCCCCTGTCCTTGCGTCTTTTTTGCGTAGTCGAGCAGCGCGCCGCAGGCCGCGATCGCCGGCTCCATGTCCTCCACCCCGAAGCCGGCGAGAGTGGAGGCGCCCAGTTGTTCGAGCAGGCGCTTTTTCCCCGCCTCGAATTCGAATTGCCAGGCGGGCAGGCGCGTCACCGTATAGCCCGAAAGTTCCAGGCCTTCCGCGGCCAGTACCTCGGCAGGAGCGATACGGCGCAACTCGTTGTCCAGCGCCTGGGGCGCCACCTCGGCGACGCGCAGCTCGCCGCTGGCAAGGGAGAGCCAGGCAAGTCCTATGGAAGATTTTTCTTTCGAAATAGATAACAAAACACTATCGGCTTTCTCATCCAGCAGCGCCGGATCGGTCAGGGTCCCCGGCGTGACGATCCGCGTGACCTCGCGATCGACCGGGCCTTTCGCCGTCGCGACATCGCCGACCTGCTCGCAGATCGCCACCGACTCGCCCATCTTCACGAGCTTGGCGAGGTACTGCTCCACCGAGTTCACCGGCACGCCCGCCATCTTCACCGGCGCGCCCGCCGACTGCCCGCGCGCGGTCAGCGTCAGGTCGAGCAGCCGCGACCCCTTCTCAGCGTCGTCGTAGAACAGCTCGTAGAAATCCCCCATCCGGTAGAACATCAGGATGTCGGGGTTCTGCGCTTTCAGGCGCAGGTACTGCTGCATCATCGGGGTGTGGGCGGCGGAGGAAGAGCCCGGGTCCTTCATGGAATTTCCAGATAGTCGCGTAGCGTGAGCAGGCGGATATTCTCGTAGCTTTTCAGCGCGAGCAGGATCTTGTCTCCCGTCACAATGGCTGCGGCGCGACCAGTGACGGCGCACTCGAGTATCCTGTTGTCGGGCTCGTCGCTCACGACGTGCAGCCGGCGCTTCGGCGCGACGAATACGGCCAGTTCAGTAAGGAACACCGCGACATGCGCCAGTTCTTCTGCGTCGCGCGCGAATTTGCGGCCGAGCACGGAAAGAAGCTCATCGAGAATCGGCCGGGACAGGACAAGCTGGTCGGTCTCCTCAATGATTCGGCGCAGGGCAGCTTCGCCCTGGCCGCCCGGAAATACCAGGGCCGAAACCAGGATGTTGGTGTCGAAAACGACCCGCACTTGCGCACTCAGGAGCGCAGGTAGCGGGCGAGATCTTTTTCCGTCAGGATTCCCTGGTCGCGTGCCCTGCGGCTCCAGTATCCCTGCAAGTCGCGCAGTTCCTGCAGCCGTCGCTCGATGCCGGCCTGGCGAAGCGCGTCCTGGATGACGCCGCTCAGGGTCTTGCCCTCGGCGCGGGCCAGCGCTTCGGCATGCCGCGCAAGTTCGGCGGGCAGTGAGATGGTTTTCTTGACGGCGGCGCGCATCAAAAAGGTCCTTGCAATCAGGTATGACTAAATCATACTATGCCTGTTTCCTTCCGGCCACCCTGAAAGGCATCATGGGCTACTTGCTCGCAATGAGTTTCGCGTTCGCGGTTGCGGTTTTCCCCGTGCAGGCCGCCGATGGTCTCGTCAAGACCGACACCACCGTCGGCAAGGGCAAGGAGGCGATGCCCGGCAAAACGGTGGACGTGAATTACACCGGCTGGCTGCACGATCCCAAGGCCGACAAGCAGCGCGGCAAGCAGTTCGACAGTTCGGTGGGCCGTGGGCCGTTTTCGTTTCCGCTGGGCGCGGGGCGGGTGATTAAGGGTTGGGACGAGGGCGTGGCGGGGATGAAGGTGGGCGGCAAGCGCACGCTGGTGATTCCGCCGGAGCTCGGCTACGGCGCGCGCGGGGCGGGAGGCGTCATCCCGCCGAACGCAACGCTGGTGTTCGACGTCGAGCTGCTCGACGTCAAGTAAGCCGCTGCCGCCTAGCCGCTGTTGCGCAGCCCGGCGGCGATGCCGTTGATGGTGAGGTGGATGCCGCGTTTCACGCGGTCATCGGTCTTGCCGCTGCGGTGACGGTTCAGCAGTTCAACCTGCAGGTGATTCAGCGGATCGAGGTAGGGCAGGCGGTCGCGTATTGAACGGGCGAGCACGGGGTTGTCGGCCAGCAGCGTTTCGTGGCCGGTAATCGCGAGCACTGCGTCCACCGTGCGCTGCCACTCGCCGCGGATGCGGCCGAAAACGGCTTCGCGCAGCTTGGCGTCGGGCACCAGGTCGGCATAGCGCGAGGCCACGGCCAAATCGCTCTTGGCCAGCACCATTTCCATGTTCGCGATGACGGTGCGGAAAAACAGCCAGTCGCGGTACATCTCGCCCAGTACCTTCATGCCGTCGGGCCGCGCGGCGCACCAGGCTTCGACCGCGGTGCCGAATCCGTACCAGCCCGGCAGCATCAGGCGGCACAGGCTCCAGCTGAAAACCCATGGGATGGCGCGCAGGTCTTCGATCCCCTGCGATGCCGTGCGCGAGGCGGGGCGGCTGCCGATGTTCAGTTCTGCCAGTTCGGCGATGGGAGTGGAAGCACGGAAGTAGTCCGCGAATCCCGGCGTTTCGTAGACGAGCGAACGGTAGGCGCGGAAGGAACTCTCCGAGAGCGCGTCCATGACCGGATCGAAGCGGCTGTTATTCTCATCCGCGCTGGCGCTCATGAAGCTCGCCTCCAGCGTCGCTGCGACCAGCGTTTCGAGGTTGCGCCTGCCGACGTCGCGGTCGGCGTACTTGCTGCCGATGATTTCGCCCTGCTCGGTCAGGCGGATGGCGCCGTCGACGGCGCCGCTCGGCTGCGCGCGGATCGCATCGTAGGCGGGTCCGCCGCCGCGTCCTACGGTGCCGCCGCGGCCATGGAACAGCCGCATCCGCACGCCGGCGTCGCGATGGACTTCGACCAGGGCGCGCTGCGCCTTGTACAGCGCCCAATTGGCGGTCAGGTAGCCGCCGTCCTTGTTGCTGTCGGAGTAGCCGAGCATCACTTCCTGCACGTTGCCGCGTCCCGCCACCCAATTGCGGTAGGCCGACATGGCGAAGGCGGCGCGCATCACGCCGCGCGCGTTCTCCAGGTCCGCGATGGTCTCGAAGAGCGGCACGATGTCCATCGCGAGGCCCTTGTCCAGCGTGAACAGGCCGACTTCCTTCAGCAACAGCGCCACTTCCAGCAGGTCGGAGACGCTGGCCGCCTTGGAGATGACGTAGTGCGGCAGCGCGGCAGAGCCGTACAGCGCATGCAGCTGCGCGGCGGTACGCAGAATCGCCAGTTCGCCCTGCGTTTTTTCGCTGTAAGCCAGGTGCTGGGAGACGAGCGGCCGCGGAGTGGCGAGTTCGCGCTCCAGCAGCGCGACGCGCGCGGGTTCTTCCAGTGCGAGATAACTGGATTCCACGCCCACTGCGGCAAGCAGTTCCGCCACCACCGCTTCGTGCACGTCCGCGTTCTGGCGCATGTCGAGCGTGGCGAGGTGGAAGCCGAACACGCGCAGGGCGCGCTGCAGCGGACCGAGACGCACGGCAATGAGCCGGGCTGCGCCATGGCTGGCGAGCGAATCCGCGATCACCTCAAGATCGGCAGCGAATGCGGCCTCGCCGGCATAAGGCTCCGCCGCCCGGTGCGGTTCGCGCGGCGGAACGAATTCCGTGCGCGCGTGCGCAGTCGCAGCGAGGCGCGAATACATGCCCGACAGGGCCTGGCGGTACGGTTCGTCCTGGCGGTGCGTTGAAGGATCCCGGGCAGCGTGCGCGAGCCGGAGCAGCGCCGCGCTCGGCTGCTGCAGGCGCAAGGACATCGACAGTTCCGCGCCGAGCAGGTGCACTTCTTCTAGGTAATGGGCGAACGCGGTACGCGCCTGCCGTGTCACCGCCTCGCGCAGCACGTCCGCGGTGACGAACGGATTGCCATCGCGATCGCCGCCGATCCAGGAGCCCATGCGCAGCACGACAGGGATCGGCCTGCCTCCGTACGCAGATTCCAGTTCCTCATACAGGCGCGGCACTTCGGCCAGGAATGTCAGGCGATAAAAGGAAAGCGCGTTCTCGATCTCGTCGATGACGCGCAGGCGCGAAAGCCGGAGCATCGCCGTTTGCCACAGCGTCAGGATGCGTGCCTGCAGCCGGTCTTCAATCCTCACGCGCTGCCTGGCGCTAAGGCGCGCGTCCTCCAGTTGCGACAATGCGGCGGCTATGCCGCGTTCGCAGTCGAGAATGCTCTGTCGCTGCACCTCGGTCGGGTGCGCGGTGAGCACAGGCACCACCATGGCGCGCGCGAACCATGCATCCAGCTCGGCATCGCTTGCGCCTCCTGCGCGCACTTTCGCGAGCGCGAACGCGAAGCTGCCCGGTCCGGGCGCCGCGCCGCCGCGTTCGCCTTCCTGCGCAAGCCGGTTGGTCTGGCGATCCTCGGCGACGTTCAAAAGATGCAGGAAGTAGCTGAAGGCGCGTACCACGTCCAGCGTCTGGTCACGGGTCAGGGCGTTTAGCTGGACTTCCAGTCCCGCGCGTACTTCGCGCGCCGCGGCCTGCTCGGCGCGGCGGAATCCGACCGCCGCCTGCCGGATGCGTTCGATGCGGTCGTAACCTTCGACGCCGATCTGGTCGCGCAACACCTGGCCCAGCACGCGGCCCAGATACCGCGTCTCTTCCCGGAGGGATGCAGGACTTTCCATGGCGTCCGCTTGGCGCAGTTCGAACCGGGGTCGATGGCCGCTACTTGAGCGCGGCGAGCAGTTCGGTAAAGACCTTGGGCGTCGCAGCGGCGATGTCGCCCTTTTCGAGCCAGCCCGCATCGCCCGAGAGATCGCCCACCATGCCGCCGGCTTCCTGGATCATCAACGCGCCCGCGGCCATGTCCCAGGGCGCGAGGCCCATTTCCCAGAACGCATCCAGCCGCCCCGCGGCAACATACGCCAGGTCGAGCGCGGCCGCGCCCGCGCGGCGCACGCCGGCGGAGGTCTGCATCATCAGCTTCAGCTGCTTCATGTACAGGTCGAGCCGCGACATTTCCTTGAACGGAAATCCGGTGCCGACCAGCGCGTTCTTCAGGTGCACGCACCTGGTGACGCGGATGCGCCGGTCATCGAGGAATGCGCCGCGGCCCTTGGACGCGGTGAAGAGCTCGTTCTTCAGCGGGTCGTAGATCACACCTTGCTCGATGGCGCCGCGGTGCTCCAGCGCGACGGACACGCAGTACTGCGGAAATCCATGGATGAAGTTGGTGGTGCCATCCAGCGGGTCGATGATCCAGCGGTATTCGACTTTCGCGGCGCTGCTCCTGCCGGGCAGGGCGCCGGATTCTTCACCGAGGATGTGGTGGTCCGGATAGGCCTGGCGGATGATGTCGATGACCGAGGACTCCGCCGCCTTGTCCACCTGCGTCACGAAATCGTTGGTCCGCTTGGAGTGGATTTCCAGCTTGGTGCGGTCGAGCGAGGCGCGGTTGATGATGCTGCCGGCGCGCCGGGCTGCCTTGACCGCGATATTGAGCATCGGATGCATGGGGCGCGTATTCTATTATGGTGACTGCTTCCAGAGTTCGAATCGTGCTGTGCCGTCCCAGCCACCCCGGCAATATCGGCGCCGCCGCGCGCGCGATGAAGACCATGGGGCTGTCCGACCTGCGCCTCATTGCGCCGGAGAAATTCCCGGCGCCGGAAGCGCGCTGGATGGCGACCAGTGCGATCGATGTACTCGACAATTCGAAGATCCACGGCAGGCTGCCGGAGGCAATCTCCGACTGCGTCGCCGCGTTCGCCTTGTCGGCGCGCCCGCGCGAGTGGTCGACGCAGGTGCTGGACGTGCGTGCCGCGGCGGCCCGCGCGCTCGAACTCGACGGCGAGGTGGCGTTCGTGTTCGGCAACGAGCAGGCCGGCCTGACCAACGACGAAATGCTGGCCTGCCAGTACCTCGTGCATATCCCCACCCAGCCGGAATGCAGATCGTTGAACCTGGCGCAGGCGGTGCAGGTCGTGGCCTATGAACTGTTTAGGGTGACGGCTTCGCCTGCTTTTCAAATGCGGAGCGAAAAGCCCGCCACGGTCGGGGACCTCGAAGGGTTGTATGGCCACCTCGAGGAAGCAGCGGTGCAGAGCGAGTTCCTGGACCCGGCGTCGAGCTCCAAGCTGCGCACCCGCTGGCGCCGGTTGTTTTCCCGCGTTCCGGCGCTGGAGCGGGAGGAGGTCAACATCCTGCGCGGGCTCCTGAACGCCTTGCAGAAGGCGAAGTCCAAATAGTTGATCGTTTTACTCGGACACCTTAAAATACCCTTCATGTTCAGGCGCGTACGCGAAGATATTGCCAGCGTATTCGAGCGCGACCCAGCCGCGCGCTCGACCTGGGAAGTGCTGACCTGCTATCCCGGCCTGCATGCGGTCTGGATCCACCGGCTGGCGCACTGGTTCTGGATGCACGGACTGTCGTGGCTGGGCCGGTTTACGTCGCATCTCGGGCGCTGGCTGACAGGCATCGAGATCCATCCGGGGGCGAAGGTCGGCCGGCGCGTCTTCATCGACCACGGCATGGGCCTGGTGGTCGGCGAAACCGCCGAAATCGGCGACGATTGCACGATTTATCAGGGTGTGACGCTCGGCGGAACGTCGCTCTATCGCGGCGCCAAGCGCCATCCGACACTGGGCAAGGGCGTGGTGGTGAGTGCTGGCGCGAAGGTGCTCGGCGGCTTCACCGTCGGGGACGGTGCCAAGGTCGGCTCCAATGCCGTGGTGCTGAAGGAAGTGCCGGCGGGCGCGACGGTGGTCGGCATTCCGGGTCGCATCGTCGAAGGGAGCTCGAAGAAAATGGACAAGGCGGAGTTCGCCGCTTATGGCGTGGTGCCGGACGAGGAAGACCCGTACGCCAAGACGCTGCAATCACTCGTCGACCATGCGCAGGAGCTCGAGCAGACGGTCTCGGCCCTGACCGAAAAAATGCGGCGCATGGAACAGGCCGCGGAACGCGCCAAATCCGATCCCCTGAGAGCAATCAAGTAATTGATAATAAAAGAATAAGTGTAATACCCGACAGAATTGCTCGGGATTTCGGTATAATGCATGACTCCATCGGGTATGGAACGACTCAACCATGAGACTCACGACTAAAGGCAGGTTCGCGGTAACGGCGATGGTGGATCTGTCCATGCGCCAGACGCGCGGTCCGGTGACGCTCGCTGCAATCAGCGAACGCCAGCACATCTCGCTGTCCTACCTGGAGCAGTTGTTCGGCAAGTTGCGGCGCGCGAGCCTGGTGACCAGCGTGCGCGGGCCGGGCGGCGGCTATTGCCTCGCGCGGCCGACCAACGGCATTTCGGTGGCGGAAATCATCACCGCGGTGGACGAGCCCATCGACGCGACGCAATGCGGCGGCAAGCAAAACTGCATCGACGACCGGCGCTGCGTGACCCACGACCTGTGGGCGACGCTGAACGAGAAGATGAACGATTACCTGAACTCGGTTTCCCTCGCCGACGTGGTGTCGCACCAGCAGGGCAAGCAGGTGCAGGTGATCAAGGATTTCCGCGGCCGGGAGAAATCGCCCGAGAAGGTGGCCGCGTAATGAAGCTGCCCATCTACCTGGATTACTCCGCCACCACGCCGGTAGACCCGCGCGTGGCGCAGAAAATGATCCCGTTCCTCACTGAGGATTTCGGCAATCCGGCCAGCCGCTCGCATTCCCTGGGCTGGAAGGCCGAGGAAGCGGTCGAGGAGGCGCGCGAGCACGTCGCGACGCTGGTGCGCTGCGATTCGCGTGAAATCGTCTGGACTTCCGGCGCCACCGAATCCATCAACCTGGCGTTGAAGGGGGCGGCGGAGTTCTACAAGACCAGGGGCAAGCACCTGATCACCGTCAGGACCGAGCACAAGGCGACGCTGGATACGATGCGCGAGCTCGAGCGGCGCGGCTTCGAGGTGACCTACCTGGACGTGCAGCCCGACGGGCTGCTCGACCTGAACCAGCTGGAAGCGGCGATCCGCAAGGACACGGTCCTAGTGTCGGTTATGTACGTGAACAACGAAATCGGCGTAATCCAGGACATCCCCGCGATCGGCGAACTATGCCGGAAGAAGGGCGTTCTGTTTCACGTCGATTCGGCGCAGGCGACCGGCAAGTGCGACATCGACCTGCAATCGCTCAAGGTGGACCTGATGTCCTTCTCGGCGCACAAGACCTACGGCCCCAAGGGGGTCGGCGCCTTGTACGTCTGCAGGAAACCGCGCGTGCGGCTGGAAGCGCAGATCCATGGCGGCGGTCACGAACGGGGTTTCCGCTCCGGCACCCTGCCCACGCACCAGATCGCCGGCATGGGCGAGGCGTTCCGCCTCGCGAAGCTGGAGATGGGCGCGGAAAACGAGCGCATCCGTGCGATGCGCGACAAGCTGCTCGCCGGCATGAACCAGATGGAAGAGGTGTTCGTCAACGGCGACCTCGTGCGCCGCGTGCCGCACAACCTGAACATCAGCTTCAACTTCGTCGAGGGCGAGTCTCTGATCATGGCGGTGAAGGACATTGCGGTGTCCTCGGGTTCGGCCTGCACGTCGGCCTCGCTGGAACCGTCGTACGTGCTGCGGGCACTGGGGCGCTCGGACGAACTGGCGCACAGCTCGATCCGCTTCACCCTGGGCCGCTTCACGACGCAGGAAGACGTGGACTACACGATCAATCACCTCAGAAGTAAAGTCGAGAAGCTCAGAGAGCTCTCGCCATTGTGGGAGATGCACAAAGAAGGCATCGACCTCAGCACGGTCCAGTGGGCCGCGCATTGACAGGGTAATCAGGAGACAGCATGGCTTATAGCGAAAAGGTTCTGGACCACTACGAAAACCCGAGGAACGTCGGCTCCTTCGACAAGGGCGACGATTCGGTGGGCACCGGCATGGTCGGCGCGCCGGCCTGCGGCGACGTGATGAAGCTGCAGATCAAGGTCAACAAGGACGGCATCATCGAAGATGCGCGCTTCAAGACCTACGGCTGCGGCTCGGCAATCGCCTCGTCCTCGCTGATCACGGAGTGGGTGAAGGGCAAGAAACTCGATGAAGCTGCGAGCATCAAGAACACGCAGATCGCCGCCGAGCTGTCGCTGCCGCCGGTGAAGATCCACTGCTCGATCCTCGCCGAGGACGCCATCAAGGCGGCCGTCGCCGACTACCGCAAGAAGCATCCGCAGGCGGCGCCCGCCCGCGAGAAGGCGGCCTGACGCCCATGGCCGTGACGCTCACCGAGAAGGCCGCGACGCACGTGCAGAACTTCCTCGCCAGGCGAGGCAAGGGCGTGGCGCTGCGCCTGGGCGTGCGCACCACCGGCTGCTCCGGGATGGCGTACAAGCTCGAATACGCGGACGCCGTGAGCCCGGACGACCTGCAATTCGAGAGCCACGGCGTCAAGGTGGTGATCGATCCCAAGAGCCTGCCGTATCTCGACGGCACCGAACTCGACTTCGCCCGGGAAGGCCTGAACGAGGGGTTCAAGTTCAACAACCCCAACGTCAAGGACGAGTGCGGCTGCGGCGAAAGCTTCAATGTGTGAACTGCGTCTGAGGGCTTGAAGAACCATTTCGAGCTGTTCGGCCTCTCCCCGGCGTACGCGCTGGACCTGGAACATCTGGACCGCGCCTACCGTGATATCCAAGCCAGAGTGCATCCCGACCGCTTCGCGCACGCCGGCGACGCCGAGCGGCGCGCGTCCATGCAGATGACGACGCGGGTGAACGAGGCCTATCGCGTTCTGAAGAGCCCGGTGCAGCGGGCGAGCTATCTGCTTGAACTGAATGGCGTGGATACCGGCTTCGAAACCAGCACCGCCATGGCGCCCGATTTCCTGATGGAACAGATGGATTTGCGGGAAAAGCTGGCAGCCGCGCGCGACACGGCGACGCTTGATTTGATTCTCAAGGATCTTGTGATGGCGAAGAAGGCGCTTGAAATGCGGGTCGCAGAATGTATTGACGCCAGGCGTGATTACGCGGGTGCGAAAGAACTCGCGAGAAAGCTCATGTTCCTCGATAAATTCGGCAAAGAAATCGACGCTACTTACGAATCGTTCGAGGCCTGATGGCTCTGTTTCAAATCTCCGAGCCCGGACAGTCGCCCGAGCCGCACCAGCAGCGCCTCGCGGTCGGCATTGATCTCGGCACCACCAATTCGCTGGTCGCCACGGTGCGCAGCGGCGCGGCTACGGTGCTGCCGGATGCGCAGGGCCGCTCGCTGTTGCCTTCGGTCGTGCGCTACCTGCCCGGGGGCAAGGTGGAAGTGGGTTACGCCGCGCAGGCGCAGCAGGCGGATGACCCGAAGAACAGCGTCGCCTCGGTCAAGCGCTACATGGGGCGCGGGCTGAAGGACGTGTCGCACGCCGAGAACGCTCCGTATGACTTTGTAGACGCGCCCGGCATGGTGCAGCTGAAGACGGTCGCCGGTGTGAAGAGTCCGGTCGAGGTCTCCGCCGAAATCCTGAAAATATTGCGCTCGAGGGCGGAAAAATCGCTCAATGGCGGCCTGACCGGCGCCGTGATCACCGTGCCCGCGTATTTCGACGATGCACAGCGCCAGGCGACGAAGGATGCGGCGAGACTCGCGGGCCTGAACGTGCTGCGGCTGCTGAACGAGCCGACGGCCGCGGCGATCGCCTACGGCCTGGAGAACGCGGCAGAGGGCACGTACGCGGTGTTCGATCTGGGCGGCGGCACCTTCGACATCTCGATCCTCAAGCTCTCCAAAGGCGTGTTCGAGGTGATCGCGACCAACGGCGATGCCGCGCTTGGCGGCGACGACTGGGACCAGCGCGTGTTCTGCTGGATCGTCGAGCAGGCCAGGCTGGCGCCCCTTGCGCCGCGCGACGCGCGCCAGCTGCTGGTGAAGGCGCGCGAGGCAAAGGAATACCTGACCAGCCACGGCGAGGCGCAGATCTCGGCTCGGCTTTCCACCGCCGAATACGTGGACCTCAAGCTCGACACCGACACTTTCAGCCGCATTACCGAGCATCTCGTCCAGAAAACACTTGGCCCGGCGCGCAAGGCGCTGCGCGACGCAGGCCTCGCGGTGCAAGAGGTCAAGGGCGTGGTGATGGTGGGCGGCGCGACGCGCATGCCGCAGATCCAGCGCGCCGCGGGCGAGTTCTTCCGCCGCGATCCGCTCAACAACCTCGATCCGGACAAAGTCGTGGCGCTGGGCGCTGCGATGCAGGCCAACGTGCTCGCCGGCAACAAGCCGCAGGGCGAAGACTGGCTGCTGCTGGATGTCATCCCGCTGTCGCTGGGCATCGAGACCATGGGCGGCCTCGCCGAGCGCATCGTGCCCCGCAATACCACCATACCCTGCGCCAAAGCGCAGGAATTCACCACTTTCAAGGACGGCCAGACCGGGATGAGCTTCCACGTCGTGCAGGGCGAGCGCGAACTCGTCACCGATTGCCGCTCGCTTGCGCGCTTCGAATTGAAGGGCATTCCGCCGATGGTGGCGGGAGCAGGGCGCGTGCGCGTGACGTTCCAGGTGGATGCGGACGGCCTGCTATCCGTGTCGGCGCAGGAGAAAACCACCGGCGCGGAAGCTTCCATCGCGGTCAAGCCTTCCTACGGCCTGGCCGATGCCGACATCGAACGCATGCTGCGCGATTCCTACGAACACGCGAAGGAAGACATGCATGCGCGGGCGTTGAATGAGCACCGCGTCGACGCGCGACGGTTGATGGATGCAACGAGGGGCGGGCTTTTCGCGGATGGTTCGCTTTTGAATTTGGAAGAGAAAATGGAAATCGAAGAGAAAATCGCAAACCTCGAAAAAGTTCTCCCGACTTTGGACCCGCGCGCCATCAAGGTCGCCAGCGACGCCCTGAATCGCGCGACGGAAGAGTTCGCCGCGCGCCGCATGAATGCGGGCGTGCGCCGGGCGCTTGCGGGCAAATCCATTGCGAGCCTGGATGCCTAAGCTTTCGGTATTGCCCCACGCCATCCTGTGCCCGGCCGGCGCCGAGATCGACGCCGAGGCCGGCGAAACGCTTTGCGATCTCCTGCTGGCGCACGGCATCGAGATCGAGCATGCCTGCGAGAAGTCCTGCGCCTGCACCACCTGCCACGTGGTGTTGCGCGAAGGCTACAACTCCCTGGAACCGGCCGAGGAGAAGGAAGAGGACCTGCTCGACAAGGCCTGGGGCCTGGAAGCCACCTCGCGCCTCTCCTGCCAGGCGCGCATGCGCGATACGAACCTCGTGATCGAGATTCCGAAATACACCATCAACCATGAGCGCGAAGGAGGCGGTATTAAGTGAGGAGACCCGATCATGAAATGGACTGACTCCCTCGACATCGCGATCGCGCTGCTGGAAAAATTGCCCGATCAGGACCCCAAGGCCATCAACTTCGTTGACTTGCGCAACTGGGTGATCGCGCTGCCGGAATTCGATGACGATCCGAAACGCAGCGGTGAGAAAATTCTTGAAGCGATCCAGATGGCCTGGATCGACGAGGCGGACTAGAACTGCGGCCTACGCGGGAATCTCTTGCGTTGGCGGGGGCGACTGGACTTCGGCAAGCCGCTGTTCAGGAAACACGACGTCGCGCAGCATGCGGGTGAGGAAGTAACTCTTCCCGGTGCCACCCATTGCGGAGGCGTTGCCGCGATCCAGGCGGAAGGTGCGCGCCATGGCGGCGAGCACGCGGTCGATGGGATTGCCTTCCTGGGTGCCGCTGGTGAAGTAGACGCCGCGCAATTGCAGCGGCTGGTGGTTGACCTGGGTGCCGAAGGCCTGCGCCACGAATTCCCCTACCAGCGGGCCTACACTGTGGAACTGCTGCGGGAAGCGGTAGATGGCGGCGCGCCGCTGCAGGTCGGGTTCCTCGTGCAACCGTGCGAGCATCTCGGCGCCGAGGCGATCCTCCAGCGCGGTGAAATCCTTCGCGTAGGGCTGCGCGATCAGGGCCGGGTCGATGCCGTGGTTGAACGTGGTGCCCCAGACCTGCGTGCGCGCCGCGTGGTCGTAGTCGCCGAAAAATTCGGTGAAACCTGCCAGCAGGTCCAATTTCGTGACCAGCACGTAGACCGGAAAGCGCTGGTTGAGTGCCGCATACATTTCCGACAGGCGCATGCGCACGTGCGCGGCGAACCGCGCGCGCTCGGCCTTGGCCCAGAGCATGAGATCCAGCACGCTCACGGTGACCAGCGCGCCGTTCAGCGGCCGTTCGGGGCGGAACTGCTTGAGTAGCGCGAGGAAGCCGTGCCAGGCCGCGGAATCGGCCTTGCGGTCGCTTTCCTGCGTCGTGTAGCGGCCCGCGGTGTCCAGCAGCACCGCCTCGTCGGCAAACCACCAGTCGCAGTTGCGCGTGCCGCCCACGCCGGGAACAGAAGCTCCGCTATCCTTGGTGTAGAGCGGAAAACGCAGGCCGGAATTGAGCAAGGCGGTGGTCTTGCCCGAGCCCGGCGCGCCGATCATCACGTACCACGGCAGCTCTTCCACCGCGCGCGAGCGCCCGTCGGGATTGGGGAAACGGGCGTCCTCGAGGTCCTCGGCCGCACGCTTGAAGCGCGCCTGGATGGACTCCAGCTCCTTCGCGACGCGCTCGTCGGTGCTCTGGTCCGAAGCGGAACCGGCAATCTGTTCCAGCAGGCTCATGGCGCGGGTTTCAGGAGAAAGGTGACGCGGCGGTTCTTCGCGCGGTTGGCGTCGGTGTCGCTGGGAGCGAGCGGTTCGGATTCGCCCTTGCCCACGGCGCTCAGGCGCTTCGGATCGGCCAGCTTCGGCGCCATCAACTGCGCGACCGCCTGCGCGCGCGTCGCGGCGAGTTCGGAGTTCGATGCGAAACGCTGTGTGGGCGATGCGTCGGCGTGGCCGGTGACGACGATCGTGCCGGGAATCTTGTCGAGCGCCGTCGCGATCTTCTGGATCAGCGGCCGCAACTCGGGCGCAGGCTGGGTGCTGCCCGGGACGAACTGGCGCTCGTGGCGCAACGTGAGCGCGACGCCGCCTGGGCTATCCGTGATCGTCACAGGTTCGCCCGCGAGCGCCTTCGCCAGCGCTACGCCAGGCGCCGGCGCAGAAGGTACGGGGGCGGGCGCGGGTTTGGCGGCGGCCTGTTCCACCTTTGCCTTTGGCTTCGGCCGGGACGCGACCAGGTTCTTCGTTTCGTCCTCCAGCAGCCGCAATGCCAGCAGGTAGAACACGATCATCGCGCCGATGACGGCGGCAAGGCCGCTCCACACCACGCGCCGGGACAGGCGCGACAGAAACGTCGGCTTGACGGGCGGCAGGGTCGTGTCTTCGCGCGCGGCTGCCGCCTGCGCGGACAACTGCGCCGTCACCTTGGCCGCCACCTGCAACGCGGGCGCCGCGGCCGCTTCGGCGGTGGCGCTGCGCCAATGTTCGGAAAGGCCATCGGGGCGCGGGCGCCGGCGCGCAATGACCTTGTAGAGGTCGTTGCGAATCTGCTTGAGTGCCTCGCGGCCGCCTTCTGCCTTGCGGTAGCCGCCTTCGAAACCGAGCGTCAGGCAGACGTAGTAAAACTCGAGCAGGTCGGCGGCATCCGTGTTCTCGGGGGTCTGGTCGAGGGACAAGGTGTCGAGGCGCGTGAAGAATCCTTCGCCGCCGCCGGTTTCGCCGCGCATGTCCTTGAGCAGTCCGTTGTCGCTCCAACTGGCACCCCAGGGCGTGGCGGCGGCCGATTCGTCCAGCAGCGCGCAGAGCGCATACACGGCGATATCCACTGTGGCATCTGGAACGTCCGCAGACATCGCGCTGGTCTGCAGCGACTCGATCTGATCGCGCAGGCTGGCGCGCAGCCCGGCGGGATCCGGGTGCTTGAGCGCGCGCCGGATCTGCGGCACCGCGCCGAGGATCGGATTGGCCATCGCGATCAGCGAATTCAGGCCGCCCAGGGCCGACAGGTTCGCCTGGATGGTGTCGGTACTGGATTTCGGCGCGAAGGGATTCTTGCGTACGCGGCCCGGGCTCGGGATCCGCACCGTGGCGTCGGGGTCGAGGCTGGCCTTTTCCGCCGGATTGACCGTGGCGTCGGGGTCGAAGATCGGATGCCGGTCGGTGGCTTCCGGGTCTATCGGCTTTTTGATTGCCGGCCCGGTGAGGGTGGTTTCCGGATCGGGTTCGGGCTGGACGAGGGGCCCGTTGACGGTTGCGTCCGGGTCCAATGCGGCCGCCGGCTGCGCGACAGTCGCCTCCGGATCGAATTTCTTGGATTCCTCAGCCATCTTTTGGTGGTGCGTCCCCTGAGCCCGTCATTTTAGGGGCGGAACAGCCCGGCAGCGAAGCCGATTTTCTTCTGCGCGGCCTTCATCCGGGCGCTGGGCGGAGGGGTAACGCCCCACAGGTCGCTGTGCCCTGGCGGGTAGGCCCACTCCCGCGGCTCGCGCACCCGGTGGTTGTCGCCCACTTTTTCGACCTCGGCGGTGTATTCGATGACCATGTCGTCCGGCCCCACGAAGTAGGCGAAGACGTTGTTGCCCGGCCCGTGGCGGCCCAGGCCCCATTCGATCGGATGGCCTGCGTCGCGCATCCGGCCGGCGCCCCGCATCACCGAGTCGATGCCGTCCATCGCGAAGGCGATGTGGTGCAGCGTCGGGGATTCGCCTGGATGGAAGGCGACGTTGTGATGGTCGGAATTGCAGCGGATGAAAGTCAGCAGCGACCGGTCGCTGACTTCGAAGCCGAGCGCCTTGACCCAGAAGGCGGCGGCGGCTTCCTGCTGCGAGGTGTTCAGCACGACATGGGTGATCTTTTCCGGCCGGTCGGGAACCAGCGCCGCATCGGCATGGCGCGCGTCCCCGGCAATTACCCGCAGCACCCGGTTTTCCGGGTCCATGAAAGCGAAGCCGTAGCCGCCGCCTGGCTCATTCAGCGCGGCAGGCGCGTCCACTTGCGTTGCGCCCGCTTCCTTCACGCGCAGGTACAGGCGGTCGACCGCTTCGCGGCTCGCTGCGGCAAGGTTGATGCAGAGCAGCCCCGGGGTGGGCCGCGGGTGCAGCGCGAGGATGTGGTGGTAGGCGCCGGAGCCGCGCAGGTAAACCGAACCCCTGGCCTCGGCGGCGACCGAAAGCCGCCATACGTCGGTATAGAAGCGCACATGGGCCGCGACATCGGGGACCCCGAGGTCAACGCCCCGAAGACCTGTGACCATCCCGGCTGGCATGGGCGAATTCTATTCCCGAATCCAATCGCTGTATCCTTGCGCATGGACAAGCTGGCTGCCTATTACGCCCAGCGCGCTGCGGAATACGAGCGCATCTACGCCAAGCCGGAACGGCAGGCGGATCTCGCCGCGCTCCGCGTCAGGATTGCCAGGCTGGCGGCCGGCAAGAAGGTGCTGGAGCTGGCCTGCGGCACCGGGTACTGGACCCAGGTCATGGCGGCGAGCGCGGCCCGGGTCACCGCCATCGACGTCAACGACGAAGTGCTGCAGATAGCGAAGACGAAAAGCTATCCAGCGAACCGGGTCGAGTTTGTTTCTGGCGACTGCAATGCACCGCCGGTCGCCGACCGCAGCCACGACATGGTGTATGCCGGTTTCTGGTGGTCGCATGTTCCATTGGAAAAACTGGATTCGTTTCTCGCAGGCCTTCCGCAGGTGATCGCGCCGGGTGGCATGATTGCGTTCCTCGACAACAGCTATGTCGAGGGCTCCAGCACGACGGTTTCGCGGCGCGACGTGCAAGGCAACAGCTACCAGCAGCGCAAGCTCGACGACGGCAGCACGCACGAGGTGCTGAAGAATTTTCCCTCCGCCAGCGAGCTGATCCAGCGCGTTTCCCGATTCGGCTGGGGGGCGAACGTCGACCTGTTCCAGCACTACTGGCTGCTCACCTACTGGGCGCCCAAGTGAAGAACCATCATCGGATCGAGATCGCGCCGCCCGACATCTCCGGCTATCGAAGCGGCAATACCGGCGTCGACTACGTGCACGTGCTGGATTCGGGCAAGCCCGGGCCGAATGTCATGGTGCAGGCCCTGACGCACGGTAACGAGTTTTGCGGTGCGATCGCGCTGGTGCACCTGTTGGAACAAAAGATAAAGCCGGAGCAGGGCAGGCTGACGCTCGCGTTTGCCAACGTGGCAGCATTCTCGCGCTTCGACTTCGACGACCCGGACCGCTCGCGCTACATCGACGAGGATTACAACCGCGTCTGGGGCGACGAGGCGCTGCTGGGTCCGCGCGACTCCGCCGAACTGCGCCGCGCGCGCGAACTGCGGCCGTTCGTCGACGCCGCCGACTTCCTGCTCGACCTGCATTCGATGCACGAGCCCTGCCGCCCGATCATGGTGTGCGCGAAGAGCGAAAAAAGCGCTGCCTTCTCGCGCCGCATCGGCGTGCCCGGCGACCTGCTGATCGACACCGGCCACCCGGCAGGCCTGCGCATGATCGAGCGCGGCGCCTTCAACGATCCGTCCAGCCCGAAGACCGCGGTGCTCATCGAGTGCGGCCAGCATTGGGAGAAGAGCGCGGCCGACGTCGCGGTGGATACGCTATACCGGTTCCTGCAGGCCGCCGGCGCCGTGAATGCTTCGCTTTGCAAATCCCATCTGCGCCTCGTGCCGCCCGCGGTACAACGGACCGTTCGCGTCACCGAGGCCGTCGTGGCGAAAAGCAGGAGCCTGGTATTTCCGTATTCTTTTACGGGCCTGGAAGTGATACCGAAGGCCGGGACGCTGGTCGCCACCGACGGCGGCATGACCTGGAAAACCCCCTATGACGATTGCGTGCTGGTGATGCCGTCGCTCGCGCACGTGAAGCCGGGAGCGACCGTGCTGCGCCTGGGCCGGTACGACTGAGATGCGCTGCCTTGCGTATCTGTTGCTGACCTGCTTTTCGCTGGCCGCGCAGGCCCAGATCTACCGCTGGGTGGATGCCAATGGCCGCGTCAACTTCTCCAACGCCGCGCCGCCGCAAGGCGTGAAATCGACCGTGGTGGACGCGGACGCGAAGGAAGCGCCGGCCGTGCCCGACAGCCAGGAGTGCTACACGATCCGCTGCCAGGGCGAACGCATGGAAGAGCGCCAGCGCAGGCGCGAAGCCGAGGATGCGCGGATGGCTACGGACAGGGCCGCGCTCGCGCCGAAGCCGGTGCGCGGCCTGGAATTCAGGAAATACATCAGCCTCCAGCGCGGCATGAGCGAAGGCGAACTGCTCGGCATTGCGGGCGAGCCGGACCTCAAGGCCGACCAGGGCGTTGCGATCGCCGAGCCGGCGTACGTGCAGGGCACGCGCAACGCGGTGGTTGCGACGCGTACCGGGCTGGTGATGAAGACCTACACCTACCTGCCGACACCAGGCGATCCGTTCACGACCACCATCACGCTGGTCGGCGGCCGGGTGTCCGAGCTGGAGCGGGTGCGGAAGTTCTGAATTATTTCCTGAGCGGGCCCCACAGTTCGTCCAGCCGCGAATAGCGCCCACAGCCGGTCGAGTAGAACTTGTAGCGCACCGGATTTTTCTTGTAGTAGTCCTGGTGGTAGTCCTCGGCGGGCCAGAATTGCGAGGCCTTGACGATCGGCGTCACGATGGGCTGCTTGAAGGTCTTGAGTTTTTCGTACTTCGCCTTCGATGCGTCGGCGAGGCGCTTCTGGTCCTCGTCGTGCCAGAAAATTCCCGGCCGGTATTGAGAGCCGTGGTCGCAGAACTGGCGGTCGTTGTAGACCGGGTCGTGGTTGACCCAGAACACGTCCAGCAGCTTCTCGTAGCTCACCTTGGCGGGGTCGAACTTCACTTCGATCGCCTCGGTGTGGCCGGTGGTGCCCGAGGAGACCATCTCGTAGCTCGGGTTCCTGGTCTTGCCGTCGGTGTAGCCGGAGATCACGGCAACTACGCCGGGCACCTTTTCGAATGCTTCCTCCGCGCACCAGAAGCAGCCCGCGGCGAAAGTTGCCGTGGCGAGGTTTTGCGCGTGGGGGGCTGCGGGTGAAAGCAGGAATGCAAGGGCGATCAGCAGCTTTTTCATGGCGTCAACTCCTTCGTGGCGGTGTCGATGGCGGCTTGGTCGCCCGAAGCCCCTCGGGCATTACACCGGCCAGCTACTCGATCTTCGCCTTGGCGCGCAGGTCGCGCACCAGGTTCTGCACCCGCTGCTCGACCAGGCGCTGCTGGATCTGCGGCTTGACCTGCGCCAGCGGCGGGAAACTCACGGCGCGCACGTCGTCAAGCTGGATGATGTGGAAGCCGAAGCGGCTGCGCACCGGCACCTCGGTCATCTTGCCTTTCTCAAGCTTTACCATCGCGTCGCTGAAGGCTTTGTCGAAATTTCCAGGCACGTTCCAGTCCAGGTCGCCGCCCTTGCCGCGGGTGCCTTCGTCCATCGAGCGTTTCTGCGCGATCTCGTCGAACTTGGTGCCCTTCTTCAGGTCGGCGAGCACGCTCTTTGCGTCATCTTCGGTCGCGACCAGGATGTGGCGCGCCTTGTATTCCTTGTCGCCGGTCTGGGCCCGCGCGCGGTCGTATTCCTTCTGGACTTCGGCGTCGCTCACCGGGTTCAGGCGCACATGCTCGGCCACCAGGGCGTTGGCGATCACTTCCTGCCGGGTGAGGTCAATCTGCTGCTGTACCTCGGGCTTCTTGGCGATGCCGGTGCGATTCGCTTCCTGGAGCAGCAGTTCGTTGTTGATCAGCGCTTCGCGCACCTGCGTGCGCAGCTGATCGCCGTCCTGCGCGCCGCGTGCCGTCTGCTGGCGCACCACCAGCTCGAGGCGGTTGCGCGGGATCTGCACGCCGTTCACGGTGGCGAGCGGCCCGGTTGCGGCTGCGGCGGGCTTGGCGGGCTGTTGCGCCAGCGCTGGACTGGCAAATTGCGCGGACAGCAGCAGTGCCAGGGCGAAAATCCGTTTTTTCATGCGTTTCCTTTCGAAGTCAGGGCGCCATTATCCGTCAAATTCGCCCGGCGATTTAGCATTGATGGACAGGGCGTGGATTGGATGGCGCATGAGTTCGCCCAGCGCCTGGTACACCATGCGGTGCCGCGCCACCGTGGGCTTGCCCTCGAAAGCGGCTGACACGATAGTCAGCTTCCAGTGCGTGTTGCCGCCGGGCGCCGCGCCGGCGTGCCCGGCATGCTGCGCGCTCTCGTCCAGCAGTTCCAGCCGCGAGGGCACAAGCGCCTGCAGGCGCCGCTCGATGTCCTGCGCAACGGTCACGGTTTTTCCTCTTCCATGTGGCGGGAGAGGTAAAACGCCTGGCCGATCACGAACAACAGCATCAGGCCGGTGGCGCCGAAGAGCTTGAAGGTGACCCACTGGTCGGTGGTGAAATTGAACGCGACCAGCAAGTTGACGACGCCCATGACCGCGAAAAACGCGACCCAACCCCAGTTCAGCCGGCGCCATACCGGGTCGGGCAGCTGCACCTGCGCGCCCAGCATGCTGCGGATCAGGTTCCGGCGCAGCAGCAGGTCCGCGCCCGCCAGCGCGAGACCGAACAGCCAGTAGAGGACCGTGGGTTTCCACTTGATGAAGGTTTCGTCGCGCAACACCAGCGTCGCGCCGCCGAACACCACGATGATGCCCAGGCTGATCCAGAGCATGGGCTCGATTTTCCTGCGCAGCAGCGCAAGCAGCCCGATCTGCAGGAAGGTGGCGGCGATCGCCACCGCGGTGGCGGTGTAGATGTCCGCCAGCTTGAAGGCGGCGAAGAACAGGATCACCGGGAACAGGTCGAAGAGGAATTTCATGCCGGCGTATTATTACCCAAGGGAGGGTTGCAGATGACGATCGTCAGACTGATCGAATACGCCGAAGCGGTACCCGAAGTGCGCGCCGTCTACGACGAGATCATGAAGGCGCGCGGTACCGACTGGGTCAACAATTTCTGGAAGGCGCTCGCCCATGATCCGGCGCTGCTGAGGCGCACCTGGGAGAACGTCAGGCAGGTGATGGCGCCAGGGGCGTTGGACCCGCTGGTCAAGGAAATGATCTACGTCGCGGTCAGCGCGACCAACGGCTGCGAATACTGCACCTATTCCCATACCGCCGCGGCACGCGCCAGGGGCATGAACGACGCGATGCTCATGGAACTGATGGCGGTGGTCGGCCTCGCCAACCAGACCAACCGGCTGGCCAACGGCCTGCGCTTTCCAGTCGATCCGCAGTTCAAATGACACCGGGCGGGAGTATTATTCCGGATCGGGGGAGGGTGTGACCTTGCTGCGCGGTGGGCGGATTCTTTTGACGGTGACGGTGCTGGCGGCGGCAAGCGCCGCATACGCCCAGCAGCAGGATCCGCAGCCGCCCGCGGGCCTCACGGGTGAATCGTTGCCCGAGCGTTTCTTCAGCGGCATCCGCGACGTCTTCCGCACCATCTTCGGCGACAGCGCGGCGCCGACGCCCGAGGCATCGCCGCCCGCACCGCAGCAGGCCCCTGCAGCGGCGGGGAATCCGCAGGAACAGCCGTCAAAGCCGGCCGCCGCGGCCGCAGCCGAGCCGGCGCCCATGAACGTAAGCCCGAACGCGTCCGCGGCGCCGCTCAGCCTGCATTCGGCGATCGCGAAAGGCGACTACGCCAACGCACTCAAGATGATCGAGCAGGGCACCGACATCGAGGGCAAGGACCCGGGCGCGGGCGCCTCGGCGCTGCATTACGCGGTGATGAAGGGCGAGATGCCGCTGGTCGGGCTGCTCGTGCAGCGCGGCGCCGACGTCAATAGCCGCACCAAGAGCGGCACCACGCCGCTGCATACGGCGGTGCTTTACGGCCGGTTCGAAGTGGCCGAATACCTGCTGGACAAGGGGTCCGAGGTGAATGCCAAGAGCGCCAGCGGCGCGACGCCGATGTCGCTTGCCATCGCGGCGGGGTACCAGCGCATCGCGAAGATGCTGCGCGCGCGCGGCGCGAACTAGCGCGCCGGATCCTCGATCATCGCCTTGCCGTCGGGCGTGACGAGGAAGCGTTTCCACAGCTTGCCGTCGGCGCGCACTTCCACCGGCCAGTAGCAACGCCCATCGAGCCGTTTCGGCTCATCCAGCGACACCGCGTAGCGCACCAGGCTGCGTTCGCGCGTCATCGATTCGGCCCAGGCTTCGGTTTCCGGCAGGTATTTCACCTTGGACACCGCGCGCCGCCAGGGCGTGTTGCCGCCTTCGTCCGGAATTTCGCAGGCGAAGGCAGGCAGGGCGGCGAGGGCCGCCGCCAGCAGGGCTAGGCTTTGGAGCGGTCCCACAGGTTCGGCACAGTGCTGTTGTGGTAGCCCGATATGAATTCCTTCGGCTGGCCGGTCGCGGGATCGAACGTGTGGCGGCGAACGGCCCCGATGTTGGCGCCGTAGACGTGGATGCTGACCGCAGTCTGCGTCCCCGCATTGGAGACGACGTGGATGTCGCCGACGGTGGGCGAGACGCGGTCGACTTCGCCGGGCTTCGACTCGTGCGTATGGATCTTGCTCATGGACGAAGAGTATTCCTCGCACTTTTCCGCGCCGCGCATCACGCCGACCAGGCCCCAGACCGTGTGGTCGTGGATCGGCGTGCGGTGGCCGGGCATCCAGACGAAGCTCGCCACCGAAAAGCGCTCGAGCGGATCGCAATACAGGAGATATTGACGGTACGAATCCTTCGAGGGCGCGGCGAATTCCTCCGGCAGCCAGTCGTCGTTCGAGATCAGGCCGCGCAGCAGGCGCTCGCCTTCGTCCAGCATGCGCGGCTCGTCGGCGCCGTGGCGCTCAACGAGCCGGGTCATGCCGGTGACGAAGTCCCGCAGGCGGGCGATGTTGGCCATGTCAATGCAGCTTCACGTACTCGTAGTCTACCGGCAGGTTGTTGATGCCGCGCTCCGGCGGCGCGACCCAGCCCGCAATCTTGCCGGGTTCCACGACCCGCTGCATCAGGGATTGCACGAAAGCCCGGTCGGACGGCGAGGGTATCCAGTCATGCAGGTTTTTATCATAGGCATTTTTTTCAATCAGCAAACCTTCCGGATTCACGCACTGTCCCGCCCAGACGCCGATGGAGCGGCGAAAGCCCATCGAGGGCAGCCGGAGGGCGCGGCCGGGGTGGCCGGCGCGCTCGATGGCGCGGTTCCAGCGCCGCAGGCCGATCTCGCAGTCCTTGAGGTAGGACTCGCGCATCACTTCGTTCAGGGCGTTCAGCATCGGTACGCTTTCAGTACCCGTACCGCCTGGAATTTTCAATTCGAAGCTTTTTTCCCTGAGGACGTGGTCGTCGTACGTCGTTTCGTCGGGCCGGCCCTTCAGCCCGTTGGCGAAGTTGGCCGCCGAGTTGGACGAAATTTCGGAGCCGAACAGATCGAGCGAGGAGGAGCACCAGAAATTGAGGTACTTCTGCAGCAGGCCCAGGTCCACCGCGCCGTGTGCGCGGATGCGCGCCGGGTCGTCGGTGCCAAGTTCCTTCATCACCGCCAGTGTGCGCTTGACGACGCGGCCGATGCCGGTTTCGCCGACGAACATGTGGTGCGCTTCCTCGGTCAGCATGAAGCGGCAGGTGCGTGACAGCGGGTCGAAGCCCGATTCGGCGAGGCTCTTCAGCTGATACTTGCCGTCGCGGTCGGTGAAGTAGGTGAAGCAGAAGAGCGACAGCCAGTCGCTGATCGGCTCGTTGAAGGTGGTGAGGATGCGCGGCTTGTCTGCGTCGCCGGAATGGCGCGCGAGCAATTCCTCGGCTTCCTCGCGGCCGTCGCGCCCGAAGTAGGCGTGCAGCAGGTACACCATCGCCCACAGGTGGCGGCCTTCCTCGACGTTGATCTGGAACAGGTTCCTCAGGTCGTAGACGGAAGGGCAGCTGTGGCCGAGCAGGCGCTGCTGCTCGACCGAGGCCGGCTCTGTGTCGCCCTGGGTGACGATCAGGCGGCGCAGGGTCGAGCGGTATTCGCCGGGCACCTGCGGCCACACGGGCTGGCCCATGGCGTCGCCGAAGCCGATCTTGCGCTCGGGCGTCTGGTCGGCGAGGAAAATGCCCCAGCGGTAGTCCGGCATCTTGACCGCGCCGTACTGCGCCCAGCCATCCGAGTCCACCGAGATTGCGGTGCGCAGGTAGACGTCGGCGCCCTGGAAATCGGTCGGGCCCATGCCCTTCCACCAGTCGATGAACTTGGGCTGCCAGTGTTCGAGCGCGCGCTGCAGCGTGCGGTCCTCGGCCAGGTTGACGTTGTTCGGAATCTTCTCGGAGTAGTTGATGCCGCTCATGGTCACACCCGTTCCTAGGTTAAGTAGGGATCGGGTCTAAACCCGCTCCCAGTTGAATTTCGCCTTCGAACCCGTGCCGTAGACTTTCAGCGCGCCCTGCTCGCCGATCGCGTTGGGCCGGATGAATATCCAGTTCTGCCAGGCCGACAGCCGTCCGAACACGCGCGTCAGCATGTTCTCGCGGCCCGTGAAGCGCAGCGAGGCTTCCATCCCGGTGAGCGCGTCGGGCGACAGCGCCACGCGCTCCTCGATGGCGATGCGCACCTCTTCTTCCCAGTCGATGTCGTCCGGGGCTGCGGTGATGAGTCCAAGCTCTTTTGCTTTTTGCGTCGCGAGCATTTCACCGGCAGGCAATTCTGGCACTTCGCCGCAGTAGTGCGCCGAAATCCTCGATTCGCCGTTCACCATCGGGTAAGTGCCGAAATTAAGCGGCGAGAAGGCGATGCAAGGGCCGTTCTCCGCCGCGTCCAGCATGTAGCTGCGGTCGGCTGCGTAAAGCAGCTCGGCCAGCGTGCCGGCAAAACAGGAGCCGGGCTCCACCACCGCGAAGATGGAGCGCGAGGACACGTCCAGGCGCGCGAAGGTGCGGCGCAGGAAGCCGAGGGTCTCGCGCACGAACCAATCCGTTGCATGATTCTTCAATATAAGATCCAGATCCAGAACGTTCTGGACGTCGCCCTTCGTCTTGAAGATCCAGAGGCCGACGTTGAGGTGGTTGTGGCGCAGGTTCAAAATCGCTTCGTCCAGTTCGCGCGCAAGCTGGAGTGGATACCAGTCTGCCGATCGCTTTACTTCAAGGTCTTCCTTTGAAGGTCCTTTGACGATGATTTCGGCCGTGCGGGCAGCACGATCGATTTTAAGTTCGAGAAGTTTTTTAATTAGAGGCGTCAAGACAATGCCTTCTCCGCCTGGCCGGTCAGAACCTTTCGCCAGTTCCAGAGCGCGGTTCTGCACGAATTCGGCGAACTGCTGCGGCTTGGCGACGTGGTCCACCAGCTTCCATTCCCTGGCGCGGTCGGCACGTACGCCTTCGGCGGTGGTGCAGAACACGTCGGCGAGGTCGCGCCTGACCTTTCGTTTGTCCACGATTCGCGTCAGCCCGCCCGTGCCGGGCAAAACGCCCAGCAGCGGCACTTCGGGCAGGCTCACGGTGCTGGAACGGTCGTCGATCATCGCGATTTCGTCGCAGGCGAGCGCGAGTTCGTAGCCGCCGCCCGCGGTGACGCCGTTCAGCGCAGCGAGGAACTTGAGTCCCGAATGCCGGCTGGAATCCTCCAGGCCGTTGCGCGTCTCGTTGGTGAACTTGCAGAAGTTCACCTTCCAGGCGTGGGTGGAGAGGCCGAGCATGTAGATGTTGGCGCCCGAGCAGAACATGCGGCTCTTGCCGCTGGTAACCACCACGGATTTCACTTCCGGGTGCTCGAAGCGGATGCGGTTGACGGCGTCGTGCAGCTCGATGTCCACGCCCAGGTCGTAGGAGTTGAGTTTGAGCTTGTAGCCCGGCGCGATTCCCTTGTCCTCGGCGATATCGAGCAACAGCGTGGCCACCGGGCCGTCGAACGACAGCTTCCAGTGGTTGTACCTGTCCGGATGGGTGTCGAAACTGATCATGGTTTTACCTTGGCTCTCAGTTCTTCCAGCGAGGATTTCAACGGCTTGCCCGATGTTTCGACCGTCGCGTCGGCACGCGAATAGAGGCGGTCGCGATCGGCAAGAAGCTTGCGGATTTCATCGATGGCAGCCGACCTTCCCTTGAAGGGGCGCATGTCGCCTTGGGCCATGACGCGGTTCATGTGCTCTTCGGGCTTCGCCTTCAGCCAGACCGTATGGCAGTTGTCCAGCAGCAACCGGTACGTGTCTGGATCGGTGACCAGGCTGCCGCCCGCGGCGATCACCGCGGCCTCGTGGGTGTGCAGAACTCGTTCCAGGGCGCGCCGCTCGAAGCGGCGGTAGGCCTCCTGGCCGTACATCGCGAAGACTTCTCCCAGCTTCGCGCCGGCTTCGCGCTCGACTTCGCTGTCCAGTTCGACGAACGGAACGCCCAGGGAGGAGGCGAGCCTGGACCCCAGCGTGGACTTCCCTGCACCGCGCAGGCCGAGCAGGGCGATGCGGCGCCTGGCCGGGACGTTGTCCGGCGCATCGCGCACCAGGCTTTCGACCGGCACGTCCATGGCGCGCGCGACTCTTCGCAGCAGCAGCACCGAGATGTTTCCCTCGCCCGCTTCGAGCTGCGCGAGGTAGCGTTCGGACACCCCGGAGGCTGCGGCGAGCGCCTTGCGCGTCATGCCGTGGCCGTTGCGCCAGGAACGCACGCGATCGCCCAGCTGGGCCAGGTATGCCGATTCCTGCTGGGCGGGAGAGAGTGGCGCGTTCATGAAGTATAGTGCTTGACTGTGATTCTATGCTGCACTATATTGGATGTCAATGAAACTCATCCTCCTGGTCGGCACCATGACCGGCACCGCGCAGCTCGTCGCGCAGGAGCTGGAATTGGGTTGGGACGACGGGGAGCTGCAGGTCGAGACGCTGCTGATGGACAAGCTCGATGGCTCGGTATTCGCGCGCGAGGGCGTGTTCCTGGTCGTCACCTCCACCTACGGCCAGGGCGACGTGCCGGACAACGCCCGGAGCTTCTACGAGGATCTGAAGGCGAAGCGCCCGGATCTGTCGCGCGTGCGCTACGGCGTTTTCGGGCTGGGCGACCGAACCTACGCCGAGACTTTCAATTTCGGCGGCAAGCGCTTCGACGACATCCTCGCCGAGCTGGGCGCGCAGCGTATCGGCGAGCGGGTGCAGCACGACGCCTCCTCGGGCGTGCTGCCCGAGGAAATGGCGGAGGAGTGGGGCGCAGGCTGGCTGGCGCTGGCGAAGGAAAATCAGGGACAGACCACGTTTTCCGAACTCTAGAAAACGTGGTCTGTCCCTGATTTTCGCTAGGTACAATCTACAATCCCCTGTATGGAATTGCCACGCGACTACAACGCCGCCACCGACCTGGTCGGCCGGAACCTGAAAGCCGGCCGGGGCGGCAAGATCGCCTACATCGACGACGGCGGCCAGTACACGTATGGCGAACTTTCCGACCGGGTAAACCGCTTCGGCAGCCATCTGCTGTCGCTCGGCCTGCGGATGGAAGACCGCGTCCTCATCGCAATGCACGATTCCATCGACTGGCCGGTGGCGTTCCTCGGCGCGATCAAGGCCGGCATCGTGCCGGTCGCGGTCAACACGCTGCTGACGCCGAAAGACTACGAATACATGCTCTCGGACAGCCGGGCGAAGGCCCTGCTGGTCTCGGAGCCGCTGCTGCAGCAATTCCAGCCGTTCATCGGCAAGCTGCCGTTTCTCAAGCACGTCATTGTTTCGCCTTTTGATTTTTTATCTAGTAGTAACCCCAGCTTAGTTGCCGCTCCCACAACTTCCGACGACCCGTGCTTCTGGCTCTATTCGTCGGGCTCGACCGGCATGCCCAAGGGGACGGTGCACGTGCATTCCAGCATGCGGGTCACGGCCGAGCTCTATGCCGACGGCGTCCTGGGGCTGAAGGAATCCGACGTCATTTTTTCCGCCGCGAAATTCTTCTTCGCCTACGGCCTGGGCAATTCGCTGTCGTTCCCGCTGGCCGCCGGCGCGACCACCGTGCTGATGGCTGAGCGACCGACCCCGGATGCCGTCTTCAAGCGCCTGACCGAGAGAAAGCCGACGCTTTTCTTCGGCGTGCCCACGCTCTACGCCGGGATGCTTGCAGCGCCCGCTTTCCCGGCGAAAGAGAAATTGAATTTAAGGATCTGCATTTCGGCAGGCGAGGCGCTCCCGCCCCAGATCGCCAAGAGCTTCAAGGAAAGGACCGGCGTCGACATCCTCGATGGCATCGGCTCGACCGAATTGCTCCACATCTTCCTTTCAAACCGGCCGGGCGATTTCCGCTACGGCACCACCGGCAAGCCCGTGCCGGGCTATCAACTGAAGCTGGTGGACGAGCAGGGCGACGAAGTGAAGCAGGGCGAACTGGGCGAGCTCCTGATCAAGGGACCCACCGCCGCCAACCTCTATTGGAACAACCGTACGAAGAGCCGCAGCACCTTTGTCGGCGAGTGGACGCGCAGCGGCGACAAATACACGCAGGACGCGGACGGCTTCTATGCCTACGGCGGCCGCACCGACGACATGCTGAAAGTTTCCGGCATCTGGGTTTCACCCGCCGAAGTCGAGGCCGCGCTCGTTTCGCACGAGGCGGTGCTCGAAGCCGCGGTCGTCGGGAAGGAAGACGAGCAGAAACTCGTCAAGCCCAAGGCCTACGTCGTCCTGAAGCCCGGCAAGCAGGCCACGGCGGAAGAACTGCAGGCGTGGGTCAAAGCGAAACTTGCGCCGTACAAGTATCCGCGCTGGATAGAATTTGCCAGCGAACTTCCCAAGACGGCGACCGGGAAAATTCAACGATTCAAACTGAGAGACTGAACATGAACGCGCCCGCACCGGTTACCCAACTTCAGATCGACCAGCGCGTTTTCGATCTCTATGACGAGTACTGCCACGGCAGGATCGATCGCCGCGAGTTCCTGGCGCGCGCGAGCGTGATCGTGGTCGGCGGCCTGGCGATGGCGCAGGCGTTGCTGCCGCGCTATGCGCAGGCGCAGACCATTTCCTCCACGGACGCGCGCATGAAGGCGCAGTATGTAAACTATCCGTCGCCCGGTGGCGGCTCGGGGCAGATGCGCGGCTACCTGGTGCAACCGGCCGGCACGGGGCCGTTCCCGGCAGTGTTGGTGATTCATGAGAACCGCGGACTCAATCCTTACATCGAAGACGTCGCGCGCCGCGCGGCGGTGGATGGATTCCTCGCGCTGGCTCCCGATGGCCTGTTTCCGGTCGGCGGCTATCCGGGTAACGATGACGATGGCCGCACGCTGCAATCGAGCCTGGATCCGGCGAAATTGCGCACCGACATGCTCAATAGCGCGCGCTTCCTGAAATTCCACAAGCTCTCGACGGGGAAACTGGGCGCGACGGGCTTCTGCTGGGGCGGCAGCACGACGAACTTCCTCGCGGCCACGATGGGCGCCGACCTGCAGGCGGGTGTGCCGTACTACGGCGCTGCTGCGCCGACCGCAGACGTACCGAAGATCAAGGCGCCGCTGCTGATCCAGTTCGCCGAAAACGACGCAGGCATCAACGGCATGTGGCCGGCGTATGAGGCTGCGCTGAAGGCGGCGGGCGCCAAGTACGAGGCGCACACTTATCCGGGCACGCAGCACGGCTTTCACAACAATTCCACGCCGCGCTATCTCGAGGCGGCTGCCAAGCTGTCCTGGGACCGCACCATCGCGCACTTCAAGAAGCACCTGGCCTGAGGCCGGCGCTTCAGTAGCCGATCGCCGCGCCGTCGCTGCGCGGGTCGGCGCCGCCTGCGCGCATGCCGTTGCGCGGATCGATGGTGATGCCGTGCGCATGGCCCGCGAGTTCATGCCAGGCGCCCCAGCGGTTGATGGTGTGGCCACGGCGCGCCAGTTCGTCAATGGTCGCGGGCGCAAATCGGCTTTCAATGTGCAGGGTGTCGCGCGCTTCGCCCAGCGCGAAGCGGCCAGACAGCCAGCGCGGCGCTTCGAGCGCTTCCTGGATGCTGCAGCCATGGTCGATCATGGCCACGTAGGCCTGCAGCTGGATTTGCGGCTGGCCGTCCGCCCCCATGCAGCCCAGGACGCTCCACAGCTTGTCATTGCGAAAGCCGAGCGAGGCGATGAGGGTGTGCAGCGGCGTCTTGCCGGGCTCGAGCCGGTTCGGATGACTCGGGTCGAGCGAAAAGTAGGCGCCGCGGTTCTGCAGCACGACGCCGGTACTGCCTGCGACCAGGGTGGAGCCGAATACGCCGTACAGGCTGTGAATCAGCGATGCCGCATTGCCTTCGGCGTCGACCGCCGCGATGTAAACGGTGTCGCCCTTGAGGCTGCCGAAAGAGGGCACCTGGTCCCACGACAGGGCGCGTGCCGGATCGATCAGGGCTCGGCGCTCGCCGGCATACGCCTTCGAGATCAGCCGGTCCATCGGCACTTCGGTGAAGCGCGGATCCGCAAGCCAGCGGTCGCGATCGTGATAGGAGATCTGCTTGGCTTGCACCAGCAGGTGGACGTGGTCGGGTCCCAGAAACTCCTTGCGATGCAGTTCCAGCGGTTCGAGCAGGTTGAGCATCTGCAATACCGTGAATCCCTGCGTGGGCGCCGGGGTCTGATACAGGGTCACGTCGCGATAGTTGCCTTTTATCGGCTCACCCCAACGCGCGTCCTGGGCTGCGAGATCGGCAGCGGTAAAGAATCCGCCGCGTTCCCTCGCGAACCGCGACAACTCGCGGGCGACGTCCCCTTCGTAAAACGCCGCGCGGCCTCCTTGGGCCACCAGCTGCAGAGTGCGCGCCAGATCCGGATTGGAAATCTTTGCGCCGGCGTTCGGCGCAACGCCTCCTGGTAGAAATATGGCGGCGGTCTCGGGATGCTGTGCCAGTTCCGCCGCGCTCTGCGAGATCCAGCCCGCGAGACGCGCGGTGACCGGAAAGCCGTCGCGGGCATGGCCGATCGCCGTTTCCAGGTTGCGTGCCAGCGGCAGGCGGCCATACGCGGCATGCGCCTTGCACCAGCTGGCAACGGCGCCGGGCGTGGTGACGGTGGCAGGCAGGATGCCGCGAAACGGAATCTCCGCCATTCCCTTCGCGGCGAACGCGCCAATGCTGGCGGACGCAGCCGCGCGCCCGCCGCCATCGAGATAGCGCACCCGGTGCGCCTTGGCGTCGTAGATGAGCCAGAACGCGTCGCCGCCCAGCCCCGTCATGTGTGGATAGAGCACTGATAACGCGGCACTTGTGGCGATGGCTGCGTCGATCGCGGAGCCGCCGGCTTGCAGCGCGCCCATGCCGGCCTGCGACGCGAGCGCGTGCGGGCAAGTGACCATGCCTTTCAGAGACAGCGTTGCAGGCCTGCCGGTATTTATTTGCACGGCGTCAAAGGCCGAGAAAGCGCCGGGCGTTAGCCGAGGTGATGGCGGTGATTGCGCCTGAATCCAGTCCCGATTTTTCCAGGCTGCCCAAAGGGTCGTTGTCGCCCATGTTGAACGGATAGTCGCTGCCGAGGCAGACCTGCGAGCTGCCGAAGCTGTCGATGACGAAGCGCGTCGCCTTAGGGTCGAATACCAGAGCGTCGTAGAAAAAACGCCGCGCATATACCGCCGGCGATTCGGCCAGCGATTCCTTCGCCTTCGGAATCCTGTTCCAGGCGTGCACCAGCCGGGGCAGCAGGATGGCGAGCGCGCCGCCGCCGTGGCTGAACGCGATGCGCAGTCTCGGATGGCGCGCGGCAATGCCGCCCGTGATCATGGAGGCGGCGGCAAGTGCGATATCGCCTGGAAAACACACCGCCTGCTCGGCAAATGCCCCGACGATGCGATCCTGCCCGGCGGGCCGCAGTGCATGCACGAAGACCGCCGCGCCGGCACTCTCGGCCGCAGCGAAGAACGGTTCGAAGCGCGCGTCGCCGATCGACACGCCGTTGACGTGGCTCGCGATTTCCACGCCGCAAAATTTCAGCTGCTGCTGGACGAATTCCAGCTCGAGGATCGCGCTGTCCACATCCTGCAGCGGCACCGCGCCCAGGCCGACGAAGCGCTGCGGTGCGAGCGCGACCATTGCCGCGATCTGCTCGTTCAGGTAGCGGATCAGGTTGCGGCCATCTTCCAGCGGCAGCCAGTACGACAGCAGTTCAGGCATCGGTGACAGCGCCTGGCGCTCGACGCGCATGGCGCCCATCGCCTCAATGCGCCGCGGTACGCTCCAGCCGCCATCGGCCACGGTGCGGTAGACCTTGCCGGAAATCATCACGTGCCGGTGGCAGGCGTGCGCCGCGGCCATCGCGGGCCAGGGCACGTCGCGCCCCTTGCCTGCATAGGCGGGGAAATTTTCGGGGACGACATGCGTATGGATGTCGATGCAGCTCGTCATCTCAGTAGTGGAACTCCGCGAACACGACGCGATTTTCCTTCAGCGGCCAGGAGCGGACCACGATGCGCTCGCCGTTCAGGGTAGCCACGACGCTGCGTACCGCGGTTTCTTTCAGCTTGAGCTTCGCGGTCGCTATTCCTGCCACGCCGGGAGCCAGGCCCGGCGGGGGGCTGACGCCATCCAGGCTCATGTCGTCGCGGCCGACGCCGAGGTAGCCGCGTGGCCGCGTCATGGTGATCACGCTGGTGCCATCCTTGTCGGCAGCCGCGATCCGCGCGGGCCGCAGGTGGATCAGGCTGGAAGAGCGGGGGAAGGACGGGCGGTAGATGTGCGTCACCGCGAAGCCTTCGGCGCTGATGACGAATTCGTAGCTGGTGTTCGGGCGCGCGTTGAACGGGCCCCACTGGCCGTCGTCGCCGACGGTTTTCGCGTGCACCGCCTTGCCGAGGCGCTCGCCGGTTTGCGCGGCGGTCTCGTAGATCTCCAGCGACGCGCCCGCCAGCGGCAGGTTGGTCTGGTTGGCGCCGCGAAAGCCCGTGATCCGGCCATCGAGCACGACCGTGGGCTCGGGCGCGATGCGGGTACGCTCGGGAAACGCGCCCGTGATGAAGCGATAGGTTTGCGCGAACGCCTCCGGATGGTAGGACACCTCGCGGTGATCGCGTCTCGGCAGTACGACGTTCTCCGCGCCCTTGAGCGCAGGGCCGTCGAAAGTGACATTTGTCTGCATTTTCGGCTGCCCGACCCAGCGTCCGTCGGGCTGGGCGAATTTGTCGTAATTGTCCGAGCGCAGCGTCATGAACGCGACGCCGGGCGTCACTTCCAGCCCGTCGGGGCCCTGGGGACTGTTCAGCGCGCTCAGGAACGGCCCTTTGCCGTTGAATTCGTTGCCGGGCAGGTAGTCGCCCGCCCAGACGCCGTGATTGGGCGTGCCGCCCAGGATCGCGCGCGACACCGTCGCCGCGCCGCCGCCGTTGCGGATGTAGTTGCGGATCGCGTTGCCGCCGCGCGAGTTGCCGACCAGCACCACTTTCTCCGCGCCGGTGAGCTTGCGCACGCGCTCGACCTCCGCGGCGAGCTGCTGCATGCTTTCCGCGGCGCTGGTCCGGCCATCCTGCGGCTTGCTGTCGTCGTCGCGCGCGAGCGGGTAGGGCATGTCGAGCGCGAACAGGCGCTCGCGCGGCCAGCCGCTGGATTCAAAGCGCCAGAGCATCGCGTACCAGAGCGCCGCGGTGTCGCCGTTGCCATGGACGAAGATGATCGGGGTGCTGGAATTGCGGGGCGCATCGCCCGCGCAGCCGGCGAGCAGCGCCGCCAGCAGCAGGCCGAACAGGGAACGTCGCGTCAGGTTCATCGGGGGAATCCTTTCAGTGCCGGAGGCAGATTTTGCCGAAGTGGGCGCCGCTTTTCAGGTAGGCCATCGCTTCCTTCAGCTGCTCGAACGGGAACAGCCGGTCGGTGACCGGCTTGAGCTTGTGCTGGTCGATCGCGCGCAGCATCGCCTCGAAGCCGTCGCGGTTGCCCACCGTGATGCCCTGCAGGCGCACCTGGCGCGTGACCACCAGCCCGAGCGAGGCTGAAAGCATACCGCCCGAGAGTACGCCGATCATGGAGAGCATACCGCCGGGCCGGATGCAGCGCAGCGACTGGGGCAGCGTTTTCTCGCCGCCCAGTTCGAGGATGTGGTCGTAGCCGTGCCCGGCCGTGATATCGCGGGTCGCCTTGTACCACTCTGGTGTCCTGACGTAGTTGATTGCCGCGTCGGCGCCCAGCGCCTTCGCTTTCGCGATCTTTTCGTCGCTGGAGGAGATGACGGTGACGTGCGCGCCGCGCAGCTTGGCGAACTGCAGCGCGAACAGTGCCACGCCGCCGGTGCCCTGCACCAGCACCCGGGAGCCGGGCCCCAGGTTGTCGTGCGTCACGATGGCGCTCCAGGCTGTCAGGGCGGCGCAGGGCAGCGAGGCGGCCTGCTCGTCCGTGAGGTGCGACGGCGCCTTCGACACGCCGTCTTCGGGGAGGACCATGTAGTCGGCCATGGTGCCGTCGACCGGGCCGCCCAGTGATTTCGACAGCCGTTCCACCGTCGGCTCGCCGCTGATCCAGGCTTGCGCGAAGAGCGGGCATACCCGGTCGCCCGCCCTGGCGCGCTTGACGCCGGCACCTACCTCGAGAACCTCGCCGACGCCATCGGAGATCGGGATCAGGGGCAAGGTCCCGGTATGCGAACCATAGCCGCGCATCGGCACCACCAGGTCGCGGTAGTTGAGCGAGGCCGCCTTCATGCGCAGCAGCACCTGGCCCGGGCCGGGCCGCGGATCGGGGCGCGTGGCGAGCTGCAGGTGCGCCATGTCCCACTCGTCCTGGATCTGGAAGACTCTCATGCGGGCATTGTAGTAAAGTACCGATTGTTTGGGGTCCAAACAATCGCCATGGCTGCCGTTCCGCAAAGAGTGCACCTGGAGTTCACCGTCAACGGTGAGGCCGCCCCCGTTTCGTTTGCTCCCTACAAGACGCTGCTCGAAGTCCTGCGCGAGGACCTGAACCTCACCGGAACCAAGCATGGCTGCGAGCTGGGCGAATGCGGCGCCTGCGCGGTGCTGGTGGACGGCCAGCCGCAACTCTCCTGCCTGGTGCTCGGCGTGGAATGCGCAGGCCGGCATATCGAAACCGTGGAGGGCCTGGCGAAGGGCGCCGAACTCCATCCGCTGCAGGCTGCCTTCGCCGACCTCGGCGCCGCCCAGTGCGGTTATTGCACGCCGGGCATCCTCATGACGGCGAAAGCCCTGCTGGATGGAAATTTGAATGTAAATCGAGAACAGATAAAAGAAGCCGTTTCCGGGAATCTCTGCCGCTGCACCGGCTATCAGCAAATCTTCGAAGCCATCGAGGAAGCTGCCGAGAGGATGAAACCATGAGCCTCAAAGTCATCGGCAAGGCGCGCCGTCGCGTCGATGGGCGGGCCAAGGTCACCGGCCTGACCAAGTTCGCAGACGACATTGTTATGCCGCGGATGCTGCATTGCCGGCTGTTGCGTTCGCCGCATCCCCATGCGGAAATTGAATCCATTGATTTTTCAAAAGCCAGAGCTCTTGCAGGCGTTCATCTCGTCCTCACGGGCGCGGACTTCCCGATCACTTTCGGCATCATGCCGGTGGCGCAGGATGAGTATCCGCTCGCCAACGGCAAAGTGCGCTATGTCGGTGACCCGGTGGCGGCCGTCATAGCGCGCGATGAACAGATTTGTACCGAGGCATTGGGTTTGATTGAAGTTACCTATAAGACCTTAAAAACCATAAGCGATCCAACAGAAGCGCTTCAAACAGCCGAACCAAGAATCCATGATTACGGTGAGCAGGGAAACATTCACCGTATCCAGTCTCACGAATTCGGCGATGTGGATGCAGCGCTGGCGAAATCGGACCACGTGTTCGACGACCTGTTCTTCTACGAAGGCAATACGCACCTGCCGATCGAGCAGCACGCCGCCGTGGCGGCGCCGGACGGCGAGGGCAAGCTCACGCTCTGGTCGTCGACGCAGGTGCCGCATTACATCCACCGCGCGCTGTCGCGCGCGTTGCAGATGCCGGCCTCCCACATCCGCGTCATCGCTTGCCCGAACGGCGGCGGCTTCGGCGGCAAGTGCGACTTGCACAACCACGAAATCGTAGTTTCCCGCGCGGCGCTGAAACTCGGCCGTCCGGTGAAAATCTGCCTCAACCGCGAAGAGGTGTTCTACATGCACCGCGGCCGGCATCCCGTGATGATGCGCATGCGCACCGGGGTAACGAAGGACGGCAAGCTCACCGGCATGCACCTGCAGACGCTGCTCGATGGCGGCGGCTACGGTTCCTACGGCCCGGCGAGCACCTTCTACACCGGCGTGCTGCAGACGGTTACCTACGAGCTGCCGCGCTACAAGTTCGACGCCTGCCGCACTTTCACCAACAAGCCGCCCTGCGGACCCAAACGCGGCCACGGTACGCCGCAGCCGCGCTTCGGCCAGGAGGTGCAGCTGGACAAGATTGCCGAGAAACTGAAGATGGATCCGGCGGAGTTGCGCCTCGGCATGGTCGCGAAGCCCGATTCGCTCACCGCCAACTGGCTGAAGATCGGCACCATCGGCCTGGCCGAGTGCATCCGGCAGGTCGTCGCAAAGTCGGATTGGAAGAATCGTCATGGCAGGATGCCCGCCGGGCGCGGCCTCGGCATCGCCTGCAGTTCGTATCTTTCCGGCGCCGGGCTGCCGATCTACTGGAACAAGATGCCGCATTCCGGCGTGCAGCTGCTCGCGGACCGCAGCGGCCAGATTACGGTGTTCTGCGGCGCGACCGAAATCGGCCAGGGCTCGGACGACGTCCTGGCCGCGATGGTGGCTGAAGTGCTCGGCATCGACCCCTATGAAATTCGCTGCGTGACCGGCGACACGGCGCTCACGCCGGTCGATCTGGGCTCGTATTCGAGCCGGGTTACCGTGATGATGGGCAACGCCGCGATCCAGGCGGCAGAGAAGCTGAAAGCGCAGATCGCGGAAGCTGCGGCGGAGCAGCTTGAAGTATTGCCATCCCGCCTTTCGTTCTCCTATGGAAAAGTCTTTGTAGCGGAAAACCCGGACAAATCGCTCACCTTCAAGGAAGCAGTCGAATTCGCGGAAGCCAGGTTCGGGACGCTCGGCGCGGTCGGGTCCTACTCCCCGCCCCGTGCTCCCGGCCGCTACAAGGGCGCGGGTGTCGGCCCATCGCCGGCCTACTCTTATTCGGCCTGCGTACTGGAAGTGGAGGTGGACCAGGCCACCGGCTGGATCGCGGTGCCGAAGATCTGGATCGCGCACGACATCGGCCGCACGGTGAACCCGGTGCTCGCGCGGGGACAAGTCGAAGGCAGCGTATACATGGGCCTGGCCGAGGCGCTGATGGAGGAGCAGATATTCCGCCGCCTGCCGCCGAAGATGTCGCACGCGCTGGTGCACAAGATTCCTTCGCTGCTCGAGTACAAGAGCCCGACCTCGCTGGACATGCCCGAGATCGACACCATCCTGGTCGAGGACCCGGACCCGAATTGCCCGTTCGGCGCGAAGGAAGCCGGGCAGGGGCCGCTGCTGCCGGTGATGCCGGCGCTCGCGAACGCGATCTTCGACGCGGTCGGCGTGCGGATAGATGAGCTGCCGATCACGCCAGACAAGGTGCTAAAGGCCCTCGAACTGAAAGCGGCGGGGAAAAACCCACGCGTCGGCCCGGAGCGCTTTCCCTCGGTGCCGTACCCGAAACCCATCTTCGTCCTGCCGCCCTGGGAGGGCGGCGACGGCATGGAGTCCAAGCGCGATGATGCGGTTGCCGTGGTTTGACTACCGCGCGCCGCGCAGCGTCGCGGAAGCAGCGAAGATCCTGGCGGGCGAAGGCCCCGGCGCGATGCTGATCGCCGGCGGCACCGATCTGCTGCCCAACATGAAGCGCCGCCACCAGACGCCAAAGGTTTTGGTATCTTTAAAGGGCATTGGTGACTTGAAGAACGTTTCGAACGGATCCGGCATGACGCTGGGTTCTGCTTTGACGCTTACTGAAGTCACAAAAAACGAAAAAGTAAAATCCGACTTCACCGCCCTCTACCAGGCGGCCGCCCAAGTGGCGACCGTCCACCTTCGAAACGCCGGCACGCTGGGCGGCAACCTGTGTCTCGATACGCGCTGCAACTACTACAACCAGAATTACGAGTGGCGCAAGGCGATCGATTTCTGCCTGAAGAAGGACGGCGACATCTGCTGGGTCGCCACCGCGAGCAAGCGCTGCGTCGCGGT
>JBDTRO010000106.1:0-2607 GCA_039931635.1 Betaproteobacteria bacterium
GGAGTGGCCGGCATCGGCTCAACGGATGGAAGGGGCAGCGAGAGCTGCCCCTTCTTGCCCAGCCTGACGATGTCCATACTGTTCTCCGGATTCCGGGATCCCGGATTATGGCATATCCGGACATAGGCATTCGCGACGACACGCCGGGAGTACGTGTCGCAAAAAGATCGAAATTGCGACAGGTGACGGGGTTCGGCGGCCGAGAACCACAGTCCCGGCTGGCTGTAGCGCGGTCCGGGCAGCGGTCGGCTACCAGCGAAAGCCGGTGTTTTTCGCGCCGCCTACGTCGACCACCGCGACCCACTCGTCGCCCTGCTCTTCGATTTCACCGATCACTTCGGCCCCGAAATGCTTCATGCGCTCCAGGCGCACCTGCACCGCGATCAGGCTGGGGCCGTAGACGATGCGCTTGAACCCTGCTTGCTCGACGCGGCAGCCATCGACAGCGTCCTCGGCTTCGGCCGCCGCGGCGGCATCGACGACGTCCTGCAGCTTCAAGGTCTGCGTCTCGTCCATGTTCCTTGTTTTCGGCGGAATGCTGCAGGCTGCCGCAAAGCTCCTGCCGACCTTGCTGACAGGCGTGATCAGCTTTGCGCCGCGCGTGAGGTATTTCTGCAGCACCCGTTCGACCTGCGAGGATTCTTCGCCGCTGAGGACGAACCGGTCGCCCGCATCGAGGACCTTCACTTCCATGCTGCGGAATTCGGGCGGCGCCACGGTCGGCGCCGCTGCCGGGCTCAAGGGCCCGCCCGGGCGCGCCTGGTCCGGCGCGGCGCCACCCAGCTTCGTTCCGCAACCGCCGCAGAACCTGGCTCCCGCAACCAGTTGCACCCCGCATTCGTGGCAGAACACCGTGCCCCCAGTTGGTCATGCAAAAGTGACCGTTGCCGCCCGAATAACTTATAACATGCGCCTCCGATGACCTCCCTTTTGCCGCCCGCGTTTCCCCGCGACATTTCCCGCGAGGCCATGAACGATCTCCCCATCCGCCGCTACGAGGGCGAAGTGGTGCTGGTCGACAACCACCGGGAGCTGGTGCGCGCGGTGAACGACATACGGGACGAGCGCGTCGTGGGCTGGGATACCGAGACCCGGCCCGCGTTCAGGAAGGGCGAGGTGTACCGGCCGAGCCTGCTGCAGGTGGCCACGGCGCGCGCGGTGTACGTGATCGCGCTGCAGAAGATCGATGCGGCCGCGGACGTGGCCCGGTTCTTCGGCGCGGCGGAGATCGTCAAGGTCGGGATATCGGTGGCGGATGATCTGAAGAAGCTGGCGACGCTGTTTCCGCTGCAGCCGGTGTCGGTGCTGGACGCCGGCACGGTGGCGCGGCGCCACGGCATGGAGCAGACGGGGCTGCGCAACCTGGCGGGGATTTTTCTCGGCTTTCGCGTTGCCAAGGGCGCGAAGACGACCAACTGGGCGGCGCCGCGCCTGTCGGCGCAGCAGATCAACTACGCGGCCACGGATGCCTGGGCGTGCCGGGAGTTGTATATGAAGTTCAAAGAGCTGGGGATGGTGTAGCAGGCGAGGCGTTGCCGTGTACGCATTATGCGCATAAAATGTGCGCATATTCATGCTCATGGAACCGTCATGACCGCCCTCGCCGCCCGCCCGCGCAAGAAAGCCGCCAACCTGAGCGTCGACGTACACCTGCTCGCGCGCGCAAGGCGGCTCAAGCTGAACCTCTCGCAGGTGTTCGAAGCGGGGCTGAACGACGCGATTCGCCGGCGGGAAGCCGAGGAGTGGCTGAAGAAGAACCGCGCCGCGCTCGAGGCGTACGCCGAGCATGTCGAAAAGCATGGCGTGTTCAGCGACGGGCTGCGTTCGTTCTGATGGCGCAGTTCGACGTCTACCGCAATCCGAATGCGGCCACGCGCGCGCGGATTCCCTACCTGCTGGATGTCCAGTCGGACCTGCTCGATTCGGTGCCTACGCGGATCGTGGTGCCGCTCTGCAAGCCTGACGTCCTTTCGCGCAAGCCGGCAGAACGCTTGAATCCGGCCTTCGAAGTGCAAGGCCGCAAGTTGTTCATGCTCACACTCGAAATCGCCGGGGTATCCCACAAGGCGCTCGGAGAACGGATAGCCAATCTCGCCGCCGGGCGCACAGCGATCATCGCGGCGCTCGATCTCGCGATCACCGGGATCTGATTCAGTATTCGCTGTACTTTTTCATGCTGCCGCGCACCTTGTCGGCGGGATACTTGGCAACGTTCTTCGCCATTTTCACTTCCACCGCGGCGAGCAGGTCGACGTCAAGCTTATCCGCCAAGCGCACGAGGTAGACCAGCACGTCGGCCATTTCGTCTTTCACCTGCGCGAGCTTTTCGGCCGAAAGAGTGCGCGACTGCTCCTCGGTGAGCCACTGGAAATGCTCGAGCAGCTCGGCGGCTTCCACGCTCAGCGCGCTGGCGAGGTTCTTGGGCGAGTGGAACTGGTCCCAGTCGCGTTCGGCGACGAAGATCCGGAGCTGGTCACGCAGGGCGATCATGAAAATCTCCAATCAAAACCTGGGTCCCCGACAAAAGCACTCGGGGACGACGGTGCTCCAGTTCGGGGACGACGGTGCTCCAGTTCGGGGACGACGGTGCTCCAGTTCGGGGACGAC
>JBDTRO010000107.1:0-5743 GCA_039931635.1 Betaproteobacteria bacterium
GCGCTCGAAGGACTACGCAGCGATCGCGGATAAATTCCGCCCCGGCCACGCCGACTACACCTATCTGCAGAAATACGGCGTGCGCGATCCGCGCGGCGGCGGGCGCGCCTCCGCGCGCGAGACGGTGATCCGCGTGGCGGCCGGCGCGATCGCGAAGAAGTGGCTGCACGAGCGTTACGGGGTGGTTGTGAGGGGATATCTGGCGCAACTGGGTCCGGAAAAGATTGCCTTTAAGGACTGGAATTCGGTCAACGAAAATCCATTTTTCTGCCCCGATGCGGAGGCCGTTCCAAGGCTTGAGAAATTCATGGACCAGTTGCGCGAGAGCGGCGATTCGGTCGGCGCGCGCGTCAATGTCGTTGCGCAGAAGGTGCCGGTGGGCTGGGGCGAGCCGGTGTACGGCAGGCTGGATGCCGACATTGCCGCCGCGATGATGTCCATCAACGCGGTCAAGGGCGTCGAGATCGGGGCGGGCTTCGCCGCCGTAGCCCAGAAGGGCAGCGAGCACGGCGACGAGATGGCGCCCAGCGGTTTCCTGTCGAACAACAACGGCGGGGTACTCGGCGGCATCTCGACCGGGCAGGACGTGGCGGTGTCGATCGCGCTCAAGCCGACCTCCAGCATCCGGCTGCCCCGGCGGACGATAGACGCGCAGGGCAACGCGACCACGGTCCAGACCACCGGCCGGCACGATCCCTGTGTCGGGATCCGAGCGACCCCCATCGCGGAGGCCATGCTTGCCTGCGTCCTGATGGACCATGCTTTGCGCTACCGCGCGCAGTGCGCCGACGTAACGCCTCCCGTGAAATTGATTTAGGAACGCGTTTACGCGTTGGCTAGGAAAACCCAACAAAATCAATTACAGTGGCAACTCAAAGCTCGGTAAGCGGGGTAAAACATGAGCAACAAAGGGCAGCTGCTACAAGACCCGTTCCTGAACGCGCTCCGCAAGGAGCATGTGCCGGTTTCCATCTACCTGGTCAATGGCATCAAGCTGCAGGGTCAGATCGAATCTTTCGACCAGTACGTGGTCTTACTGAAGAATTCGGTGACCCAGATGGTCTACAAGCACGCAATATCCACCGTCGTCCCCTCGCGGCCGATCAACCTCCCCGTTGACCCGGACGCGGCTGCCTAGGTTCGTTTGCTCGACGTAACCGCCCGCAGGGCGTCAGACCCTGCTGCCGCCGTGCTCGTTTGCCTCGACTTCGGCGACGCCGACTACGAGGACGGCGTCGCGGAAATCACCCGCCTTGCCGAGAGCGCGGGCGCCAGGCGCAACCGGGTAGTGCAAGGCAGGCGCCAGCGGCCCGATGCCAGGCTCTACGCCGGCAGCGGCAAGGTGGAAGAAATCGGGTTGGCGGCCGACGCGATGAACGCCGCGACGGTGATCTTCAACCACACGCTGTCGCCGGGCCAGCAGCGAAACTTGGAAAAGGAACTCGGCCGCAAGGTCCTCGACCGCACCGAGCTGATCCTGCACATCTTCGCGCAGCGCGCCAGGACCAACGAGGGCAAGCTGCAGGTGGAGCTGGCCCAGCTCGAGCACCTTTCGACCCGCCTGGTGCGCGGCTGGACCCACCTTGAGCGCCAGCGTGGAGGCCTGGGCAAGACCGGCGGCCCGGGCGAGAAGCAGATCGAACTCGACCGGCGCTATATCGCCAGGCGCGTCGCAGTATTGAAGGAAAAGTTGCAGGAGTTGCAGAAACAAAGGGTGATCCGGCGGCGCGCCCGGTCCCGGCGCGAGGTGTTCTCGGTGGCGCTGGTGGGCTACACCAATGCGGGCAAGTCGACGCTGTTGAACGCGATTACGCGCCCGAGCGCAGATGCCTACGTCGCGGACAAGTTGTTCGCCACGCTCGATACCACCACACGGAAGGTCTGGATAGAAGGTGGTAACCCGGACGGCGCAGGGCTGCAAGTGGTCGTGGCTGACACCGTCGGCTTCATCCGCGACCTGCCACACGGGCTGGTGGCGGCGTTTCGCGCCACCCTTGAGGAAACGGTGCGCGCCGACCTGCTGCTGCATGTCGTGGATTCGTCCTCGCCGGCCCGGGAGCGCGAAATGCAAGACGTGAACAAGGTGCTGGCCGAGATCCAGGCCGGCGAGATTCCGCAGCTGGCGGTCTGGAACAAGATCGACCTTGCAGGAAAACCCGGCGGCCTCGAACCCGCAGTGATACGGGATGAATATGGTAGGATTTCGCGCGTTCTCGTGAGCGCGCATGCCGGTGCGGGACTTGCCGGGCTGCGCAGCGCGATCGCCGAAGCGGCGCAACTGGGCAAACCGGTTGGCCATTCCCAAAATCCTTCTCCTGAACTGAGCATTTAATGTCGCTGAACGACCCGAACTGGGGACGCGGGGGCGGAAATCGCGGCCCCGGCGGAGGCAACCAGGGCCCGCCCGACCTCGATGAGCTCTGGCGCAGCTTCAACCGCAAGCTGAACGACCTGTTCGGCGGCAAGCGTCCCGGCTCCGAGCCGCCGCGGATGCCGTCAGGCGCGTTCCTGGGCGGCGGCGCGGGCGTGATCATCGCGATCATCGTTGCCGTGTGGCTCGCCAGCGGCATCTATATCGTGGTGGAAGGCCAGCGCGGCGTGGTGCTCACCTTCGGCCAGTTTTCGCGCGAGACCAGCTCGGGCCTGAACTGGCGCGCGCCGTGGCCGTTCCAGTCGCACGAGATCGTCAACCTCGCGCAAGTGCGCAGCGTCGAAGTCGGCTACCGCAATACCATCAAGACCAAGGTCGCCAAGGAATCGCTCATGCTGACCGACGACGAGAACATCGTCGACGTGCAGATCGCGGTCCAGTACCTGGTGCGCGACGCGAAGGACTACCTCTTCAACAACCGCCGTCCCGACGACAGCGTGCTGCAGGCCGCGGAAACCGCTCTGCGCGAAGTGGTGGGCAAGAGCAGGATGGATTCCGTGCTGAACCAGGGCCAGAAGATCGCCGACGATGCCACGCCGCTGATGCAGCACATTCTCGACCGCTACAAGACCGGCATCCAGATCAGCAAGGTCAACATGCAGAACGCGCAGCCGCCCGAGCAGGTGCAAAGCGCGTTCGACGACGTGCAGAAGGCCGGCCAGGACCGCGAGCGCCAGAAGAACGAGGGCGAGGCCTACTTCAACGACGTGGTGCCGAAGGCGCGCGGCGTCGCGCAGCGGCTGAACCTCGAGGCGGAGGGCTATCGCTCGCGCGTGATCGCGACCGCCGAAGGCGACGCCACGCGTTTCAAGCAGGTGCTGACGGAGTACTCGAAAGCGCCCGCCGTGACGCGTGAGCGCATCTACATCGACACCATGCAGCAGGTCTACACCTCGACTTCGAAAGTCATGCTCGACGCCAAGGGCAGCGGTAATCTCCTCTACCTGCCGCTCGACAAGCTGATGCAGCAGGGCGCCGCGCCGCTGATCGACCAGTCAGGCGTGGTGCGCCAGCCTTCGCCGGAGGCGCCGATGGTTCCCGAGACGGCGCCGCGCTCGCGCGAAGCGCTGCGCGAACGCGGCAGGGTCGACCGATGACGCGCTACCTGATTCCCGTCTTCGCGGGCGTGATCGCGTTGTTCGCGCTCGGCAGTTCGATGGTGTTCATCGTGGATCAGCGCCAGAACGCGATGGTGTTCCAGTTCGGCGAGCTGAAGGACGTGATCACCAAGCCGGGTCTGAATTTCAAGCTGCCGCTGGTGCAGAACGTGCGCTACATCGACACGCGCATCCTGACCATGGACGATCCGGATCCGCAGTCCTTCATCACCTCGGAGAACAAGCCGGTGCTGGTGGACACGTTCGTCAAATGGCGTATCTCGAATGCGCGCGAGTTCTACATCGCGGTTGGCGACGAGCGCGGCGCCGCGAGCCGCATCAGCCAGACGGTGAACGGCCTGCTGCGCGAGGAATTCGGCAAGCGCACGGTGCACGAGGTGGTCTCGGGCGAGCGCGACGAGGTGATGAACAAGGTGCGCGAGCGCGTCGAGCAGGATGCGAACAAGATAGGCGTGTCGATCGTCGACGTGCGCCTGAAGCGCGTCGACCTGCCGCAGGGCGTGAGCGCCGACGTCTACCGCCGCATGGAATCGGAGAGGAAGCGCGCGGCCTCGGAGTTGCGCTCGACCGGTTCGGCCGAAGCAGAGCGCATCCGGGCGGACGCCGAGAAGCAGCGCGAGGTGATCCTCGCCGAAGCGTACCGGGACGCGCAGAAGATCAAGGGCGAGGGCGACGCGAAAGCGGCGACCATCTACGCCCAGGCCTTCCAGCAGAATCCGGAGTTCTATTCCTTCTACCGTTCGATGGAAGCCTACAAGTCGAGCTTCCGCAACAAGTCGGACGTCATGGTGGTCGAACCGAATTCCGATTTCTTCCGGTACCTGAGGGATTCTTCCGGCAAGCCGGGCGGAAAGAAATGATGTTCGATGGCCACCACGCTCCTGATGGCCCTCGCCCTGATGCTGGTGATCGAGGGCTTGCTTCCGTTCCTCGCGCCTAAGCTCTGGCGCGAGACCTTCCGGCGCCTGATGCAGCTCTCCGACGGGCAGATCCGTTTCTTCGGCCTGACTTCGATGATCGTCGGGCTCCTGCTGCTGTACCTCTCCGGATTCTGAGGTCCGCCATGCGCTGGCTGCTGCCCGAGCACATCGAAGACATCCTGCCCGAGGAGGCGATGCGCATCGAATTGCTGCGTCGTTCGATTCTGGATTTATTCTTCAAGAATAAATATGAATTAGTCATGCCGCCGCTGGTGGAATTCACCGACTCGCTGCTCACCGGCACCGGGCACGACCTTGATCTGCGCACCTTCAAGCTGGTGGACCAGCTGTCGGGCCGCATGATGGGGGTGCGCGCCGACATCACGCCACAGGTGGCACGCATAGACGCGCACCTGCTGAACCGCAAGGGAGTGACACGGCTTTGCTACTGCGGCAGCGTGCTGCATGCGCGGCCGGCGGGGCCGGCGGCGACGCGCGAGCCGATCCAGATCGGCGCCGAGATATTCGGCCACGCCGGGATCGCGAGCGACCTGGAGATCCAGAGCCTGCTGTGCCAGGCGCTCGCGGCCGCGGGCGTCAGCGGGGCGCGCATGGACGTGGGGCATGTCGCCGTATTCCGTTCGCTGGTGCAGGCGGCGCAGATCGGCCATGCGCTCGAAGTGGAGCTGTTCGAGGCCCTGCAGCAGAAGGCCGTGCCAACGCTCAAGTCCTTGACGCGCAAGCTGGATGCGAAAACGCGCGCTGCGCTCCTGCTTCTGCCCGAGCTTTATGGCGACAAGGCCGTTTTAGAGGTCGCGGAAAAGAAATTGCCGAAGCTTCCCGGGCTGCACCAAGCCCTGGCCACGCTGCGCGCGCTCGCCAAGGCGTGCCCGATCCCGCTGAGCTTCGACCTGGCGGAGCTGCGCGGCTACCACTACCACTCGGGCGTGGTGTTCGACGCCTACTGCGACGGCGGAGCCGGCACCGCATCTGTCCCGATTGCGCGCGGCGGGCGCTACGACGAGGTCGGCAAGGCCTTCGGCCGGCCGCGCGCGGCAACCGGGTTTTCGATCGAACTCAGGAGCCTTGCTTCCGTAATGAAGATCAGAAAGAAAAAGAAATGAAGAGCAGCGCGCGCAACGTCGTCGTCATCGGCACCCAGTGGGGCGACGAGGGCAAGGGCAAGATCGTCGACCTGCTGACCGAGCGCGCCTCGGCGGTGGCGCGATTCCAGGGCGGCCACAACGCCGGCCACACGCTCGTCATCGGCGGCG
>JBDTRO010000108.1:0-7254 GCA_039931635.1 Betaproteobacteria bacterium
CCAACCTGCCGGTGGTGATCTACAACGGCGCGACCAACTTTCCGCTGATCGCGATACCTCTGTTCATCCTCGCCGGCGCCATCATGAATGCCTCCGGCATCTCCACCCGCCTGATCGCCTTCGCCAGCGCCGTGCTTGGCTTCATCCGCGGCGGCCTCGCGATGGTGTCGATCGGCGCCTCGATGTTCTTCGCCGAAATTTCCGGCTCTGCGGTGGCCGACGTGTCCGCGCTCGGCTCGATCCTGATTCCGGCGATGAAAAGCCGTGGTTATCCGAGCCCGCTGGCGGCGGCGGTCATGTCGTCGGCCGCGACGCTCGCGGTGATCATCCCGCCGTCGATCCCGATGATTCTCTACGCCGTGATGGCGGAAACCTCGGTGGTGCAGCTGTTCGTAGCCGGCATCGTGCCGGGGTTGCTGGGCGGATTGGGACTGATGGGCATGGCCTATATGTTCGCGCGCCGCTACAACCTGCCCGTCGAAGAGCGCTTGCAGTGGGCGCGCGTCAAGAAGACGTTCCGCGAAGCATTCTGGGCCTTCACGCTGCCGCTGATTATTCTGGGCGCGATCTTCGGCGGCATCGTCACGGCCACCGAGGGCGCGGCGCTGGCTGTTGTCGCTGCGCTGTTCATCGGGCTGGTGGTTTACCGCGAGCTCGATCTGGCTCATCTGAAGGCCGCGATGATCGAAGGCGGCGTGCAGACCGCCGTGGTCATGCTGCTGGTCGCGACCTCCGCGCTGCTGGGCGCGTACCTCACGGAGGCACAGGCACCGCAAAAGCTGGCGCAGTCGGTGGCGGCCCTGACCACCAACAAGTGGGTGGTGCTCGCGCTGATGAACCTGGTTTTCCTGCTGCTCGGGATGTTCCTGCATTCGGCCGCGGCAATCATCCTGGTGGTACCGGTGGTGATGCCACTGGTGAAAAGCGTCGGCATCGACCCGGTGCACTTCGGGCTCATCGTCACCATCAACCTCGGCATCGGCCAGCAGACGCCGCCGGTGGCGAGCGTTCTGATGGTGGCCTGCTCCATCGCCAAGGCAAGCGTCTGGGAGGTCAGCCGCGTCAACATCTACTTCATCGGCGTGCTGCTGGCCGTGCTGATGCTGGTGACGTATGTCCCGATCACCGGTCTCGGACTGGTGCAGCTGTTCTATCGCTAGTCATGGACTCCCTGATCCTCATCGAGCGCGACGGCCCGATCGCCACGGTCACATTGAACCGGCTCGAGCGGATGAACGCGCTCAATCAATCAATGTGGGCGCAGCTGGGCGCAGCGATGACAGACCTTGGAGCAGATGACAGCCTGCGCTGCGTCGTGCTGCGCGGCGCCGGCGAAAAGGCCTTCGCGGCAGGTGCGGATATCGCCGAATTCCACAAGGAACGGGCGAACTCCGAGCAAGCCAAGGCCTATAGCCGTACCGGCATCGGCTGGATGCACGCAGTGGCGGACTGCCGCCATCCGACCGTGGCATTGATTCAGGGGGCCTGTGTCGGCGGCGGCCTCCTGATCGCTTCGCAGTGCGACCTGCGCATCTGCAACGAATCGGCACGCTTTGGTGTCCCGGTGAAGAATCTCGGCCTCACCGAGTCCTATGACGAGCTGCAGGCGATGATGCGCGTGATCGGGCCAGCAGCTTCGCTCGAGATCCTGCTCGAGGGCCGCATCTGGGGCGCCCGCGAGGCCTACGAGAAAGGCCTGGTTTCGCGCGTGGTGGCAGACGCGAGTGTCGTCGACGAAGCGTACGCAACGGCGCGCCGGATCGCCGAGGGCGCGCCACTGGTGGCACGCTGGCACAAGAAGTTCATCCGCCGGCTGCTCGACCCGCGCCCGCTGACTCAGGAAGAGCGCGACGAAGGCTATGCCTGCTTCGATACCGAGGATTTCAAAACCGGCGTGGCCGCGTTTCTCGCCAAGAGAAAACCCGAATTCAAGGGACGGTGACGCGCGCGGCACAGCTTGACAACGCTGGGACCCCTCCGTATGTTGCCTCTAGGAGGAACGATCTCTATGAAAACCATGGCACGCTTTGCCGCAATTTTTGTCGCGTCGGCCCTGTGCGCGGCGCCTGCCGTTGCGCAGGAAATCAAGATTTCGCACCAGTTCAAGGCCAACACCGACGGGCGCGACCGCGCGACCCGTTTGTTCGTGCAGGAAGTCGAAAAGCGCGACCCGAGCCTGAAGTTCCGCATCTTCCCCGGCAGCTCGCTCAACATAAAGCCGGTCGCCCAGTTCGACGCCTTGCAAAACGGCACGCTGGAGATGGCGGTATACCCGATGTCGTATGCGGTGGGCAAGATCCCGGAGCTGTCGATCATCATCATGCCGGGCACCGTGCCGACACTGGAGCACGCGATGAAGTTGCGCGGCACACCGTTCCAGTCAAAATTCAACGAATTGTGCGAAGCGAACGGCGTTCGCGTGATCACCTGGTGGTGGACGCCGGGCGCTTTCGCCACCAAGGACCGCGAAATCACCGGGCCGAAATCGGTCGCCGGCCTGAAGATGCGCGCCGCGGACCCGACCTTCGAAACCATGCTGAAGGCGGCGGGCGCCTCCGTGGTCAGCATGGCCTCGACGGAAATCTATCCGTCGCTGCAATCAGGGGTGCTGAACGGCACGCTGACCTCCGCTGAGACTTTCGTCAGCATGCGCCTGTACGAACAGACGAAGTTCGCGACCACGCCGAGCAAATACTCATTGTGGATGCTGCTGCAGCCGCTGGTAATGTCGAAACAGGCCTACGACAAACTCACGCCGGCGCAGAAGAAGATATTCGAGGAGGCCGCGGCCAAGTCGGACGCGTTCTTCCTCGGCCTGCAGAAGGAAGCCGTCGACAAGATGGAAGAGGCCTACAAGAAGGCCGGCGCGAAAGTGCACGAGATGACCCAGTCCGAGTACGACGAGTGGGTCGCGCTCGCCAAGCAGACCTCGTGGCCCGAGTACGCATCCAAGTCACCGAAGTCCAAGGAGCTGCTGGATCTTCTGCTATCGGTGAAATAGCTTTTCTGCGCAGGGCGGGAATCGGGCCGGGCAACCGGCCCGGTCCGTTTATGGGGGAAGCATGGCCGGATTCGTGCGTGCCGTTGATCGCGTGAGCAGTGCTTGCGCCGTGCTGGCTGCGGCGATGCTGGGCATCGCGGCACTGGTCATTTGCTGGAACGTGATCTACCGGGCGATGGGCGCATCGACTTACTGGGAGATCGAGTTTTCCGTCTACATGATGGTCGCGGCCCTGTTCCTCGGCTCGCCTTACTGCCTGCGCACCGACGGGCATGTAGCGGTCGACCTGCTGGCGCACCTGGCGCCAAAGCGCTTTGCCCGCCACCTCACGCTGGCCGTGGCCATCGTCGGAATGAGCGTCTGCATTTACCTTGCGGTCATGGGCGGAATCCTTACGGTGGAATCCTTCTCGCGCGGCGAACGGACGGAAAGCACCTGGGCGCCCTACAAGTGGCCATTGTTCCTGGCCATGCCGGTTGGTATGGCGCTCACGGCGCTGCAGTACGCGGCAGAAATCCTGCGGCGCGGTGCTGAGGACGGGAGGTCTGCCAAATGAGCGAACTGCAGATTGGCGCGCTGATCCTCGTCGTCACGCTGACAGTGCTGTTTTCCGGTCTGCCGATCGCCTGGGGCCTCACGCTGGTCGCGGTGGGCTTCCTGCTCGTATTCAAAGGGCCCGCTGCGCTCGCCAACGTACCACTGCTGATGATGGATGAACTTTCGTCGTTCGCGTTGCTGACGATCCCGCTCTTCATCCTGCTCGGGTCCGCCATCGGCGCCTCGGCGGCGGGCAGCGACATCTACGAATCCCTGCACCGCTGGCTCGACCGGGTGCCGGGCGGGCTGGTGATCTCCAACATCCTGGCCTGCGGCGTTTTCTCTGCCATTTGCGGCTCGAGCCCGGCGACGGCAGCCGCCATCGGCAAGGCGGGCGTGCCGGAAATGCTGCGGCGGGGTGTGCCGCCTGCCCTGGCCACCGGTTCGATCTGCGCTGGCGGCACGCTGGGCATCCTGATCCCGCCGTCGGTCACCATGATCCTGTATGGCATTTCCACGGAGACCTCGATCGGCCGGCTGTTCCTTGCAGGCGTGATGCCGGGAATACTGCTCGTGTTCCTGTTCGCCATCTACGCCTGGATCGCCACCCTGATATCGCAGCGCGGCATCGCCGTCGGCGACATCCCACGCTACACCCTGAAGCAGAAGATGGAGGGCATCGGCCGGGTATCGCCCTTCATCGGGATCATCCTTGCAATCGGCTACGCGATGTACGGTGGCTTGGCGACGCCCTCCGAAGTCGCCGCGATTTCCGCCGTGCTGGCGCTGGTGCTTGTGATCACCATCTACCGCGCGTGGACCTTGCAACATCAGTGGCAAATCTTCCGCGAGACGGTGCGCGAATCGAGCATGATCCTCATGATCATCGGTGCGGCAGCGGTGTTCTCCTACATGATGTCGCTGCTGTACGTCACCCAGACCGCGGCGCAATGGATGGTGGACCTGAACATGAATCGCTGGCTGCTGCTGCTGGCAATCAATGCCTTCCTGCTGCTGGCAGGCTGTTTCCTGCCGCCGGTGGCCATCATCCTGATGGTGATGCCGATCCTCTCGCCGGTGCTGGAAGCGAATAACTTCGACCTGATCTGGTTTGCCGTGATCCTGACCATCAACATGGAAGTCGGCCTGATCACTCCCCCGGTGGGACTCAACCTCTACGTGCTCAAGGGAGTGGCGCCTCAGGTGCCGCTGACGACGGTCCTGAAGGGCTCTTTTCCGTTCGTTCTCATCATGTTCGCCACGATGGTCCTGATCGCGATCTTCCCGCAAATCGCGCTATGGCTGCCCAATCGGACTATGGGGATCGGCTGATCCGGCGGCGCTAGACCGTGCCCGCGGCACGCAGCGCAGCGACCTCCGTGTCGCTCTTGCCGAGGAGGGTCTTCAGCACCTCATTGGTGTGCTGCCCCAACAGCGGTGGCGCAAGGCGGAACTCGAGCGGCGTCCCGGAGAAGCGCATAGGGCTCGCGACCGAGGGGAGTTTTCCCGCCGCCGGGTGATCCAGCTCCAGCCGGATTCCGCGCGCCTTGACCTGCGGCTCTTCGAAGACTTGTGCCACATTGTTTATCGGGCCGTTCGGCACGCCCGCCGCTTCGAGCAACGCCACCCATTCCTTCGTGCCGCGCCGTGAGAACACCGCTTGCAATGTCGCAGTCAGCTCGGCGCGGTTTTCCACCCGCTTGCCATTGCTCGCGTAGCGCGCGTCCTTGGCGAGCTCAGCGCAGCCGGCGGCCGCGCAAAACTTCTTGAACAGGTTGTCGTTGCCGCAGGCCAGGATCACGTCGCCGTCCGCGGTCTTGAAGGGCTGATAGGGAACGATGTTCGGATGCAGGTTGCCGATTCGCATGGGCGGCGTGCCGGTCGCGAAGTAGTTGGTGTTTTGGTAGGCGAGCAGCGCGATCTGCGAGTCGAGCAGCGCCAGATCGAGGTGCTGGCCTTTGCCGGTCTCGGCCCGGCTGGCGAGCGCCGCGCAAATGGCGATCGAGGCGTACATGCCGGTAATGATGTCGGCGACCGGCACGCCGGCGCGCTGCGGGCCACCGCCGGGCGCACCGTCCGGCTCGCCAGTTACACTCATCATGCCGCCCATGCCTTGAATCATGAAGTCGTAGCCGGGATGCTCGCGCTGCGGCCCGGTCTGGCCGAAGCCGGTTACCGAGCAGTAGATCAGTCGCGGGTTGAGTTTCGCGAGTTCCTCGTATCCCAGCCCGTAGCGCTTCAGGTCGCCAAATTTGTAGTTCTCGATCAGCACGTCGCACTTTTGCGCCAGCGCGCGCACCAGCACCTGGCCTTCGGCATTGGCCATGTTTACGGTGATCGATTTCTTGCCGCGGTTCGCGGACGTGAAATAGGCCGAGTCCTTTGTCTCGCGGCCCGCCTTGTCCTTCACCCAGGGCGGGCCGAAGGCGCGCGAATCGTCGCCGACTCCGGGCCGTTCCACCTTGATCACTTCCGCGCCCAGATCGGCAAGATTCTGCCCCGCCCAGGGCCCGGCGAGCACGCGCGACAGGTCGAGGACTCGAATATGCGACAGCGGACCCGCCATGACTCTCGCCTCCATCGGAAAGTGCGGCAATCTACCAGAGGTTCGCGAGCATGCGCAGCGCAAGCGCAAAAAGCATCAGCGCGAACGCTATGCGCAGTCGCTTGACCGGGAGCCGGTGCGCGACGCGCGCACCCAGGGGCGCGACCGGCATGCTGGCGGCGACGATGAGCGCGAGTGCCGGCAGGTAAACGAAGCCAAGGCTTCCCTCTGGCAGGCCCTCGACACGCATGCCGTTAAGCACGTAGCCAACCGTGCCGGCGAGCGCGATCGGAAAGCCGTTCGCAGCCGCGGTACCAATGGCGCGCTTGAGCGGGACATTGCATCGGGCGAGAAACGGGATCGAGAGGAAAGCGCCCCCCGCCGCGAGCACGCTGGAAAATCCTCCGATCACCGCGCCGGCGCCGAACAGACCCGCTGCGCCCGGCAGTTGCCGCGAAGGCTTCGGCTTGATTTCAAAGAACATCTGGGTTGCGGCGTAGAACATGAAAGCGGTGAAGAAAATCGCCAGTGGTCGCGTCGGCACGAATCCGGCCGCCAGCGTCGCGGCGAGCGCGCCGAACACTATCCCCGGCGCCATGGCACGCGCCACCGGCCAGTCGACCGCTTTGTGAAGATGATGTGCGCGCACGCTGGAAAACGACGTAAACACGATCGTCGCCATTGATGTCGCGAGCGACAGGTGCATCATGTGCTCGGCAGGAAACCCCTTGGCGGTAAAGACGAACACCAGCATAGGCACCATGACCATGCCGCCGCCAATTCCCAGCAGACCCGCAAGAAAGCCGACGGTCAGACCGATGGCCAGATAGGTCCACCACCATTCCATCAGCCGTCCCCGAGCAAATGCGCCGCGAGCTCGGCGAATCCTTTGCCGGCAGCGCCACGGGTAACGTACTTCGGAACGGCGTCCATCTGCCCGGCAAATCTGGCGACATTCGCGACGCCAACCGAATTTTCGAAGAACGAAAACATCGGAGCATCGTTTGGCGAATCGCCCGCAAAAACAAATTCCTGCTGCAGGATGACCGAGTCCAATTTGAAAAAATCCGCGAACAGGCGCTTCGTCATGCCCAGCTTGTCGTAATCGCCGAACCAGCCGTTGACGTGAATCGAGCTTATCTTTGCGTTCAGGCCGGCCGCACGCATCAGC
>JBDTRO010000109.1:0-26882 GCA_039931635.1 Betaproteobacteria bacterium
TGGCTGGGGCGCTAGGATTCGAACCTAGGAATGCCGGAATCAAAATCCGGTGCCTTAGACCAGCTTGGCGACGCCCCAGTTGGGTTAGTTATCGTGAGTCCATTCGTAAAGAGGGTGCCGCTCGAGCCCCCGGGCGACGAAGCCCCGCATTGCTGCCGGCAGTTCACTGTGCAGCGCGAGCGCATCTTGTTCCCGTGGAAATTCCGCAAATACGCAGGCCCCGGAGCCGGTCATGCGCGGCGAAAGTGAAGCCCGTGGGCAGCGCTCTTTCAGCCACGCAAGATATCGCCCGATTTCCGGATATCGGCGCAGCGCGACCGACTCCAGATCATTGCGGCCCTGCCCCGATAAAAAGGGCGACATTTTGAGCGGTTTCGTATCGCGTGTCAACGACGCATCGGAGAAGATTTCTTTTGTCGAAACCGGGACTTGGGGCACCAAAACCAGGTACCAGGCGGGGTCCAATTCGACCCCTTGAAGACGCTCTCCCACCCCCTCGCCGAGCGCATTGCGGCCGTACAGAAACGCGGGCACGTCCGCGCCCAGGCCCAGGCCCAGCGCCATGAGTTGCCTTCGTCCGAGCCCGAGATTCCAGAGCCGGTTGAGCACCAGCAGCACCGTCGCCGCGTCGGAGGAGCCCCCGCCCAGCCCGCCGCCGATGGCGAGCCGCTTGTCCAGTTCAATATCGGCCCCTTTTTTAATGCCTGCCTCGCTCTGCAGCAGGCGAGCGGCGCGCACGCAGAGGTTGTCCTCTCCGAACGCCCCCCTGAAGCGAATTGCCGCGTCGTCATGCGCGCGGATGCCGACGCGGTCGCAACGGTCGATCAGGCGGAACACGGTCTGCAGCTCGTGCATGCCCGCATTCGGGCCATCTTCGCGGCGCCCCAGCACGTGCAGAAAAAGATTCAGCTTGCCGGGCGCCGGAAACCATTCCAGCGGCGAAGTTATTTCCACTCTGAAATCGCGAGCCTCAGCTCCAGGCCCGGGTAATTGAGGATCATGCGCGAAGGCAGCGCCGCGGCATATGCCAGATACTGAATTCTCCAGCCGGACTGCTCGAGCTCGGCAAGGCGCCCCTCCGTATCCCTGCGCTCCCGGGTCGGCTCGGCCGCCGGCTTCGGCTCCGCGCGGCCGCGCACCCAGGCCGCGAGGCCCGCGAGCGGCAGCCGGAAGCCGAGCGCCTGTTCGGTGAGTGCTTCGGCGTCCGCGGCGCTCATCTCGCGCCCGTCCTGCGTGGTGAGCGTGACTACGTCGCCGACGCGCACGATGCGCGCCATGCCCTGCCCGAGCGGCGTGGTCAGCAGCAATTCGTCGCTGCGGGCGCCATGGCGCCAGGCGATGTTTCCGCTGCCCGCATCGTCCCGGTAGCGCACGGCGATGCGGCCCGCGAGTTCGAACTCGGCGTCGGCTGCGGGGACCAGGAACCCCGGCGCGGCGCAGGCTGCGAGCAGCAACGTCGCAGCGGCGGCGCAAAGACTTCGCACGGCGCTACGGATTGAAACGCTTGAGCGTTTTCTGGATGGTCTCGTTCTCGGGGCTCGCCTTGAGCGCTTCCTGCCAGATCCGGCGCGCCTCGTCGCGCTCGCCGAGCGCCCACAGCACTTCGCCCAGGTGCGCGCCGATCTCGCCGTCGGCGCGCCCTTCCCAGGCGCGGCGCAGCTCGCGCGCGGCACCCTTCAGGTCGCCCATGCGGTAAAGCACCCAGCCCAGCGAGTCGATGATGAAGAAATCCGCGGGCGTGATCTCGAGCGCCTTCTCGATCAGCTGCCTGGCCTCCGGCAGGCGCACATTGCGCTCCGCGTACGAATAGCCGAGCGCGTTGTAGGCATGCGCGTGGTCCGGTTTCAACTGGATCAGGCGCTTCAGGCTGGATTCGAGAATGTCGAAGCGGTCGAGCTTTTCCGCGGTCAGGGCATGGTCGTACAGCAGGTCGGGCTCGTCCGGGGTTTTCTGCAGCGCCTGGCCGAGCAGATCGAAAGCCTCGCGATGCTGATTGGCGTCGCGCAGCAGCTGCGATTCGGCCACCAGCAGCTGCACGCGTTGCGGTTCTCCCTGGACGGGTACGCTGCGCAGGTAGGCGCGCGCCTCCGCCAGCCTGCCCTGCTTGGCGATCGCGTTGGCGGTGCGCATGCGTGCCGGCAGCGCCTGCTCACCCCGCAGGATCGTCTTGTACCACTCGATCGCGCGCGGCCAGTCCTTCTGCTCTTCAGCGATCTGGCCGAGCGTATAGCGCACCGAATTCGCATCGCGGTAGCCGAGCTCGAGCAGCAGTTTCATGTTCGTTTCGGCAATCGCGTAATCCTTGACCTGCAGTGCAAGCAGCCCGACCGCGTAGATCGCATCGGTATCTTTCGGAAAGCGCTTGACGATGGTCTCGAATTCCGTGCGCGCCTCCGGATAGCGCTTTTCCACCACCAGCATGCGTGCATAGCCCAGCCGCACGTCGCGCGAATCCGGAAACTTTTCCAGAAACGCGGCGAGGCGCTTGGTAGCTTCGGCCGGCGAGCGCCGCTGCAGCAGCTGCGCTTCGTACATCGCGCCAATCTCCCAATCGGGGCGCAGCGCGATGGCGCTGCGCACTTCCGAGAGGGCGAGCGATTCATCGCTCGCGGCCGCTGCTGCCTGCGCCACCGCCAGGTGCGCCTGCGGCAGGTTCGGGTAGCGGGCTGCAAGATTGCGCACCACGCGCAGGTTTGCCGCCGGATCGGGATTTCCCGCCAGCAAACGTGCGAGTTGCATGAAGCCGTTTGCCGCCGCGTTGGCATCGCTCGCGAGCAGCTTGGCGAGAAAAGGTTCGGCCTCGTCCACCCGCTTTGCGCCCACCAGCAGGACCGTGACCGTCTGCAGCGCCTGCGCCGAAGCGGGGTCGGTTTCGTGCCAGATGCGCGCCGCTTCCAGGGCAAGTCCCGGCATGCGCGCGAAATTTGCAACCTCGACTGCGCGCCGCGCGACGCGCGGATCGCGCGTACGCTTGGCCAGATCGAGGAATGTCTGCGCCGCCAATCCGGGGCTGCCGCGCTGCGCGGCGATCTCACCGAGCAGAAAGTCGTAAAGCGTCTGCCCGGTCAGGTCCTGGAGCGGCAGGTTCGCGGGCGGGCCGGCCGCCGGCGTCGCGGCAATGAGCGGCGCGTCGTCATCGTCGTCGCCTTCGTCGGACTGCTGCTGGGCCTGAACACCGCTTAGGAGGAAACCTGCGGCCAGTAGCGTCGCGGCGAACGCGGCAAGCCGGCGTGAGAGTGCGGACATGGATTGACCAGTGTAGGTATATTTGGTGCCATGCACAAGGTAAGCAGCGGGTAAGCTGCGCGATGCCGGAACTCCCCGAAGTCGAAGTGACCCGCCGGGGCATCGCCCCGCACCTCGTCGGCCGCACCATTGCCGCGGTCACGGTGCGCGAACCCCGCTTGCGCTGGCCGATTCCTGACGCCGTGCGCAAGCTTGCCGGGCGCGTGGTGCGTTCGGTCAGCCGTCGCGGCAAGTACCTGCTGCTCGACTGCGGCGACGGCCACCTCATCGTTCATCTCGGCATGTCGGGCAGCCTGCGCCTGGTCGCCGCGGCAACGCCCGCGGACAAGCATGATCACTTCGACCTCCGGATCGGCGGAAAGTTGCTCCGCCTGCGCGACCCGCGCCGCTTTGGCGCCGTGCTCTGGACGACGGAACCACCCGAGCAGCACCCTCTGATCCGCCGTCTTGGCATCGAGCCGCTGTCGCGCGCGCTCGACGGCGCGCGCCTGCACACCCTGGCTCGCGGGCGCCGCACCGCGATCAAGCAGTTCCTGATGGATGGACGGCACATCGTCGGCGTCGGCAACATCTATGCGTCCGAGAGCCTGTTTCTTGCCGCGATCAATCCGCGCACGCGCGCGGGCCGCTTGTCGGCCGAGCGCAGCGCGCGCCTCGCGCGCGCCGTCAAGACCATATTGCGCGGCGCGATCCGCGCGGGCGGCTCTTCGATCAGGGATTTCGTCGGCAGCGACGGTGCGCCGGGCTACTTCCAGCGCCGCGCCTTCGTCTATGGCCGGGAAGGACAGGCTTGCCGGCGTTGCGGCGCGCCGGTCCGCCGGATGGTTCAGGGGCAGCGCGCGACCTACTTCTGCCCCAACTGCCAGCGCTAGCCGCCCAGCGACCTTACTTTCGCCGCGAGCCTTTCGCGCACCGTCGGGTGGACGAACTTCGAAACATCGCCGCCCAGTGTCGCGATCTCGCGCACCAGCGTCGCCGAAATGAACATGTGCTGCTCGCCCGGCGTGAGGAACACAGTCTCGAAATCCGGATTCAGCGCGCGGTTCATGCCGGCAAGCTGGAATTCGTACTCGAAATCGGACACCGCGCGCAGCCCGCGCAGCACCACGCGCGCGTTCTGCTGGTTCACGAACTCCGTCAGCAGCCCAGTGAAGCCGACCACGCTCAGGTTCTTCACGTCGGAGAGCACATCCTTCGCGATCTCGATGCGCTCCTGCAGCGTGAAGAACGTGCGTTTGCTGCGGCTGTCGGCGATGCCGAGGACGAGGTGGTCGAACAGCCGGCTCGCGCGGCGCACCAGATCCTCGTGCCCGCGCGTGAGCGGGTCAAACGTTCCCGGATAAACCGCTTTGATCATGGCCGGCCCTCGTTGGCGTCCCACCGCAACAGTTGATAGCTCACCTGACCTGCCCTGGCGCGCTTGAGCTCCATCCACGGCGCCGCCACTTCGACCGGCGCCTCCGACTCTACATAGACGCGCGCACCGGGTGCGAGCCGCGCCGCAAGCAAATCAAGCATGGCCGGCAATGCATTCTGCCTGAACGGCGCGTCGAGGAAAACCACGTCGAACCGGCCGCGCTCCCGCGCGAGGAAATCCGCGGCCTCGCCACCGACGATTGTCACCTGGTCTGCCTCCAGCGTGGCACGGCTGCGTTCGAGCTCCGCGACGACGGCGCGGTCTTTCTCCACCAGAACCACGCGCGCTGCGCCGCGCGAGGCGGCCTCGAAACCCAGTGCCCCGCTGCCAGCGTAGAGATCCAGGCAGGCAAGACCGCTCAAGTCCTGCCCGAGCCAGTTGAACAGCGTCTCCCTTACCCGGTCGGGAGTCGGGCGCAGGCCGGGACGGTCGGGCACGCGCAGTACGCGGCTGCGATACTTGCCGCCGATGACGCGCAAGGCGCCCGTGCCGGCACCACGATTGCCTTTGTTAGAATTCACACATCCATGTTAGCAGCGACCTCCTGGGCGGCACGCCTCAAGGCAGGGCTGGCGCGCACGCGCGAAGTACTCGGAAGCGACGTCGGCACGCTGTTCGGCCGGCGCAAGATCGACGAAACGCTGTTCAATGAACTCGAGGCCGCGCTGCTGTCGGCCGATTGCGGCGTCGAGGCGACCGGCGCCTTGCTTGAAGATCTCCGCCAGCGGGTAAAAAGGCTGCGCATCGAAGACGGCATTGCGCTCAAGGCCGCGCTCAAGGCTGCGCTTATCGAGCGCCTCGCGCCGCTCGAACGGACTCTCGATACCCGTGCCCACAAGCCCTGTGTCATCGTGATTGCAGGCGTCAACGGCTCGGGCAAGACGACTTCGATCGGCAAGCTGGCGAAATGGTTGCAGGGCCGCGGCCAGACGGTGATGCTTGCCGCCGGCGATACCTTTCGTGCCGCGGCGCGCGAGCAGCTTGCGGCCTGGGGTGAGCGCAACGGCGTTGCGGTGATCGGGCAACAGGGCGGCGACCCTGGCGCGGTGGTCTTCGACGCCATTGGTGCGGCCACCGCGCGCGGTGTGGATGTGCTGATCGCGGATACCGCCGGCCGGCTGCCGACGCAGTTGCACCTGATGGCGGAGATCAGGAAAGTGAAGCGCGTCATCGCCAAGGCGATGCCCGGCGCGCCCCACGAGACGCTCCTGGTGATCGACGGCGGCACCGGGCAGAACGCCATCGCACAGGTAAACGCCTTCGACGAAGCGCTTGGCCTGACCGGCCTCATCCTCACCAAGCTGGACGGCTCCGCGAAGGGAGGGGTCGTCCTGGGGATTGCCAAAGCAAGACCGATCCCGCTGCTGTTCATCGGCGTCGGCGAGGCGATCGACGACTTGCGGCCCTTCATCGCGAGCGACTTCGTGGAGGCGCTGGTTGATTAGCTTCTCGGGCGTCGTCAAGCGCTACCCCGGCGGCCAGGAAGGATTGAAGGGCGTTTCCTTCACCATCGAGGCGGGCGAATTCGCGTTCATCGCCGGGCATTCCGGCGCCGGCAAATCCACGCTGCTCAAGCTGATTCCCGCGATCGAGCGGCCAAGCAGCGGCGCGATCCTGGTCAACGGTCAGAACGTAGGGGCCATCAAGCGCAGCGCCCTGCCCTACCTGCGGCGCAATCTCGGGCTCGTGTTCCAGGACCAGAAGCTGCTCTACGACCGCAGCGTCTTCGACAACGTGATGCTGCCGCTTGCCTTCAGCGAGCTCGGCGGGCGCGAAGCGGCGGGGCGCGCCCGCGCCGCGCTAGAAAAAGTGGGCTTGCTCGCGCGCGCGAAAGCAAACCCGATCCAGCTCTCGGGCGGCGAGCAGCAGCGGCTCGCGATTGCGCGCGCAGTCGTTAACCGGCCCTCGGTACTGATTGCCGATGAACCGACTGCTAACCTGGACACCGCGTCCGCCGGAGCGATCCTGGAGATCTTCGCAGCCTTCAATCAGGTCGGCGTCACCGTGCTCGTGGCCACGCACGACGAAGCGCTCATCGGCCGTTTTGCGAAGCGGGTGCTGCGCCTGGCCAAGGGCAGCCTGGTCGTATGAAAATACGCGAATGAAAACCTGGCTGCGCCAGCACCGCCAGGCGATCGCGGCCGCGTTCGGCAAGCTCGCCGCGCAGAAGTCTGCCGCGTTGCTGAACGCGCTGGTGATCGGCATCGCACTCTCGCTGCCGGCAGGCGGCTACGCGCTGCTCTCCAGCCTGCGCCAGGTGACACAGGGCATATCCCTCGAACCGCAGCTATCGGTGTTCCTGCGAGGCGAAGCCAAGCGGTCCGACGCCGATGCCCTGGGCGCGCGCCTCAAATCCGATCCGCGCCTGGGCGATGTGCGCTTCGTGCCGCGCGAGCAGGCCCTGAAGGAATTGCAGGCGACGGAGGGCCTCGCCGAGGTGGTCGCCGCGCTCAACCGCAATCCGCTGCCGGACGCCTTCGTGCTGCGGCCCAAGGGCGCGGACCCCGCGGTCCTCGACGGGCTGGCGAAGGAATTGCGCGCATTGCCAGGGGTGGCCCACGTGCAGGTGGATTCGGCCTGGGCGCGGCGGCTGGGCGCACTCGCGGGCATCGCGCGGCTGGCGATAGCCCTGCTCGCCGCGCTGCTCGCCTTTGGCCTGGTCGCCATCACGTTCAATACGATCCGCCTGCAGATCCTCACCCAGCGTGCCGAGATCGAAATCTCGAAGCTGATCGGCGCCACCGATGCCTTCATCCGCCGCCCGTTTTTCTACCTGGGCGCGCTCCAGGGTCTTGCCGGCGGCTTGTTCGCCCTGGGAATCCTATGGGGCAGCCTGGCGGCCCTGAATGGAGGTATCGCGGAGCTGGCGGCGAGCTATGGCTCGGGTTTCAGGCTGGCCTTTCTCGGTACCGGGGATGCGCTAGCCGTCACCCTGTTTTCCGCCGGGCTGGGTTGGTTTGGCGCTTATCTATCAGTAAGTAGATACTTACTGGAAATAGAGCCTAAATAGGTTCTGTACAGCCAGGCTCTGCGGGGAACTCGAAGGGATATTGGCACTCAAATACCTGGAGTGCTAAGATTTCCTCAACCAAGGAGACAGGTCATGCAACAAGCGATGTCTTTGCCAATGACGCTCCCGACCCCCGTATCGGCCGGCAGCATCGAGGCCTACATCCAGGCAGTCAATCGCATGCCGATGCTGAGCGCGGACGAAGAGCGCGCGCTCGCGATCCGCCTGCGCGGGAGCAATGATCTCGAGGCCGCCGGCCAGCTGGTGCTGTCGCACCTGCGCCTGGTGGTGTCGATCGCGCGCGGCTACCTCGGCTACGGCCTGGCGCACGCCGATCTCATTCAGGAAGGCAACATCGGCCTGATGAAGGCGGTGAAGCGCTTCGATCCGGAGCGCGGCGTGCGCCTGGTCTCGTTCGCGATCCACTGGATCAAGGCTGAAATCCACGAACACATCCTGCGCAACTGGCGGCTGGTGAAGGTCGCCACCACCAAGGCGCAACGCAAGCTGTTCTTCAACCTGCGCTCGATGAAGCAGGGGCTCGCCCCGCTCACAGTCGAAGAGACGAAGCAGATTGCCGCGACGCTGAAGGTAAAGCCCGAGGAAGTCACCGAGATGGAAACCCGTCTCGCCGGGCGCGAAGTCGCCTTCGAAGCCGACGACAGCGACGAAGACGCGGCCTATGCCCCGGTGCAGTATCTCGCCGCCGACCCCGACGCCGAGCCTTCGCGCGTGCTGGAAGCCGAGGAAAACGGGCAAATCGAGTCGGCGGGCCTGCATGCGGCACTAGCCACGCTCGATCCCCGCAGCCGGCGCATCGTCGAAGCGCGCTGGCTGAAGGAAAAGGACGGCGCCACGCTGCACGAACTGGCGGCGGAATTCAAGGTTTCGGCCGAGCGCATCCGGCAACTCGAGGCCAAGGCGATGGAGAAAATGCGCAAGGCGATCGAATCCGGTGGGCGCGAGGATCGCGCGCTTCCGGCCCCGCGCGCGGCCTAGCGTTTCTCCGCCAGCAGCGAGCGCAGGTCTTCGGCCAGGTCCTGCGCGATGCGCTCCTGGCGCACGAACAGGCGCAGCCGCCCCTGCGGATCAAGGACGTAGCTCTGCCCGCTGTGATCGACGGTATAGGCGCCCGGTGCCTTGCCTGGCCGCTTCTCGTAGAAAATCTTGAATTCCTTCGCCGCGCGCTGTGTCGCGGCGGCATCGCCGCTCAAGCCGAGAAACCCCGGATCGAAGGCCGGCACGTACTTGGAGAGCACTTCCGGCGTGTCGCGCTCCGGATCCACGGTCACGAACAGCACCTGGACACGCGCTGCGTCCTTTCCCAGCGCCCTCATCACGCCTGCCATGTCGGCAAGCGTGGTCGGGCAGACGTCGGGGCAATGCGTATAGCCGAAGAACAGGACCACCGCCTTGCCGCGGAAATCCGCCAATGTCCGCGCCTTGCCGTCGTGCCCGGTGAGGGCGAGTTCCTTGCCGAAATCCGCGCCGGTGACGTCGGTGCTGCGGAACTTCGGCGCTTCGGGGCTGCACGCCGCCAACAGCAACGCGAGCAGGACGAAGCTAAAGCGCCAGGTAATGGTCAACGAGCAGCGCCGCGAAGAGAGTGGCGAGATACACGATCGAATAGCGAAAGCAGCTGCGCGCCAGCTGATCGCTGTAGCGAAGGTAGATGCGCACCGCGTAGCCGATGTAGACGAGACCCAGCGCCACCGCTGCCGCCAGGTAAAGCCAGCCGCTCATGCGCACCGCATAGGGCAGGAGCGAGACGCCGAACAGGATCAGCGTGTAGAGCAGGACCTGCAGGCGCGTGTAGTCCTTGCCGTGCGTAACCGGCAGCATCGGCACGCCGGCCCTGGCGTAGTCCTCGGTCCGGTAGAGCGCCAGCGCCCAGAAATGGGGCGGCGTCCAGGCGAAGATGATAAGGAACAGCAGCATTGCCTCGGTCGTCACGTCGCCGGTGACGGCCGCCCAACCCAGCACCGGCGGCATGGCGCCCGAAGCGCCGCCGATCACGATGTTCTGCGGCGTGAGGGGTTTGAGGATCAGGGTGTAGACGACCGCATAGCCGACAAAGGTGGCAAGGGTCAGCCACATCGTGAGCGCATTGACATAATGCAGCAGGATCCAGAGCCCGAACCCGCCGACCGCACCCGCAAACACCACGGTTTCCAGCGGCGTCAGCTCGCCGCGCGGCAGCGGCCGCCAGCTCGTGCGATGCATGCGGGCATCGATCTTCTGTTCGACCAGGCAATTCACCGCCGCGGCGGCGCCGGCCACCAGCGCTATGCCGATGGTGGCGGCCAGCAGGATCGTCATCGGCACCATCCCCGGCGTGGCGAGCAGCATGCCGATCACGGCCGTAAAGACGATCAGCGACACCACGCGCGGCTTGGTGAGCGCGACGAACGCGGAAATACGGGATGTGGAACGCGCCAGGGAATCGGTAGACACGGCAAAAAATTTTAGCATGTCAGCCGAAGCTGGAAGCCTTCAGCAGGCGCTGCAGATCCTTGATGACCCGCGCCGGGTCCGGCTCGCGCGGAAAGCGCATCATCAGGTTGCCGAGCGGGTCCACCAGGTAAATGTGCTCGCTCACCGAATCGTCCGCCGGAAACTGCGCGGCCAGCGCCGCGCCCTGGAAAACAATCGACGTGCCTTCGATCGCGGCCAGCAGCCCGGGCGACGGCCGCACCGAATCCGTGACCAGCCAGAGCCGCGCGATGCGGTTCATTTCCTTGCCCTGCGCACGCCGCACCTGGCGCATGAAGTAGTGCTTGCGCTCGCAGGCGGCGTCGCAAGCGCCGCCGTCGAATTGCACCAGCACCCATTTGCCTTTCAACGCAGCAAGGGGCGGCAGCGCCGTCGGGCGCGGCGGGAGCAACGTGCCGTAATTGCCGGCGACCCCGGGCGCGAGGTCGAACCGCCAGACGACCCAGCTCGCACCGATCGGCAGCAGGAAGAACGCTACCAGCAAGGCGAGTTTGATGCGCCCGAGCTTCCTCTTTTCAGGGATTTCGTTTTTCATTTTTTATATTCAAAACAAAAAACAGAATAATCGACAGCGCCGCCAGCGAATACCACTGTAGCGCGTAGCTCTCGTGCGTCTCGACGCCCGCATCGGCGCGCGGCCAGTCGCGCAGCAGGCCATCGTCGAGCGCGGAGTGCTGCTCGATGACATAGGGCTCGAGCGCGAGGCCCGACCAGGCGGCATGCCGCGCCAGCGTTACGTTTTGCCAGACTTTTCCCTCCGGCTTTCCCGGCGTCGGCTCATAGGATTGCGCAAAGCGTTGCAGGCGCACGCCCGACAATTCAACCTTACCCGCCGGCGTGCGAATTTCCGGCAACTGGTCGCGGGTCCGGCCGGCAGGCGCCCAGCCTCGATTCACCAGCACGTATTTCCCGTCTGCGAGCCGCAACGGCTGCACGACATGGTAGCCAGGCGTGCCGCGATGGATCTTGTTGTCCAGAAGCACACCGTACCCGGGCTCGAACTCGCCCTGCAGCGCGACCTGTTCGACCAGGCCGGCGGCGCGCTTTTGCGCGGCGCGGTCCGATTGCCAATTGCCCAGTGCGATGCCGGCCGCGCAGCCGGCCGCGGCGAGCGCGAGCGCCCAGACCGGGGGGCGGAAAGAGTATCCTGCGGGCATGCGTTACGTAGTAATCGTCATGCTGGTGCTGATCCTTGCCAGCCTCGCCTCGGCGCTGGTGTTCATGACCAAGGGGCGCGACGATCCGAAGCGGATGGCGAAGGCGCTGACCGTCCGGATTACCTTGTCGGTCGGCCTGTTCCTGATGCTGATGGCCGGGTACTACTTCGGTTTGATACCAGGACGACTCTAGAGTCGTTGCGGGCAGGCTAGAGCCAATAAACGAATATAAACAGGCCGAGCCAGACGACGTCGACGAAGTGCCAGTACCAGGCCACGCCCTCGAAAGCGAAGTGGTGTTCGGGCTTGAAGTGGCCCGACAGGCAGCGGAACCAGATCACCGAAAGCATGATGGCGCCGCAGGTAACGTGGAAGCCATGGAATCCGGTCAGCATGAAGAAAGTCGTGCCGTAGGCACCGGTGGTGAGCTTCAGGTTCAGTTCCGAATACGCATGCGAGTACTCGATCGCCTGGCAAATCAGGAACGCCACGCCCAGCAGGATGGTCATCCCCTGCCAGAAGAGCAGCTTGCCGCGGTTGTTGGCGATGAGACCCCAGTGCGCCAGCGTAATGGTCACGCCCGAGGACAGGAGCAGCACGGTATTCAGGGCGGGCAGCCCCCAGGCTCCCATCGGCGTGAACTTCTCCTCGAAGCCGGGCCCGGCCGAAGGCCAGTGGCTGGTGAAGTCCGGCCACAGGTACAGGTTGTGGTCCAGGCTGGCGAGGTCAGGAACGGACATGACACGTGCCCAGAACAGCGCGCCGAAGAAGCCGGCGAAGAACATCACCTCGGAGAAGATGAACCAGCTCATGCCCCAGCGGAACGAAAGATCTTCCCAGCGGCCGTACTTGCCGCCTTCGGACTCGCGGATCACGTCGCCGAACCAGCGGAACATCATGTAGAGCAGGATCATGAAACCGAGCGCGATCCCGGTCCAGCCGGCGCTCGCGCCGTTGAACAGGGTCACCGCCCCCAGCGCCATGCAGAAGAGCGAGAACGCGCCCATGATCGGCCAGGGCATCGGCTGCGGCACGTAGTAATGCGCCTGCCGGGTCGTGGTGGTTGCGCCTTGTTCCATCTTCTTCTCCCTTGTGCTAGCTAAGCACGATCCTGACGATCGTGAGCAACGTGAATATGAACAGCACGACGAAAATCAGCGCCGCGACGACCAGATGCAGCGGCTTCAGCGCGGCGCGCTCGTGCGCGTCCTTGCGGCGCACGCCGATCGCACCCGCCAGCACCGTCTTCACGGTATCGAGGAAAGATGGTTTCCGCACGGCATCGTCCATCAGCTTTTGCCCGCGACTTCGAAGAAGGTGTAGGACAGCGTGAAGGTGCGGATGTCGGCCGGCAGCGAGGCGTCCAGCACGAAGCTCACCGGCATGGAGCGGGTCTCGCCCGCGGCGAGCGTCTGCTGCGTGAAGCAGAAGCACTCCAGCTTGCGGACATACTGGCCGGCGAGCGCCGGGCCGTAGCTCGCCACCGCCTGCCCGGTCACCGGCGCGCTGCGCACGTTGGCGACCTCGAAGTCGACCTGCACCAGCTGGCCGGGGTGCACCTGCATGTGGCGCACCGCCGGCTGGAAGCGCCACGGCATGCCGTGCGCGTTGGCGTCGAACTCGACCGTCACCGTGCGTGTCAGGTCCACCTGCGTATTGGCCGCCGGCTCGGAGCGCTCCACCAGGGAATTGACGCCGAGCGCGAGGCAGATCCTGTCGTAGAACGGCACCAGCGCGAAACCGAAGCCGAACATCAGCACCGCGACGATCGAAAGCCGGGTGAACGTGCGATTGTTGTCGACTGCCTGCTCGGGGTTCATGAATTGATTACGCGGGGCGTCATAGCTTGATGAAATAGTACTTGGCGATGATCGCGCAGAATGTGGTCAACGCGACAAACCCGAGCAGCAGGGCGGTTTTGAGATTCCGGCTCACTTCAGGTTTGGCGGCGTCTCGAACGTGTGATACGGCACGGGCGTCGGCAGGTGCGTCCACTCCAGCGAATCGGCGCCTTCCCAGGGCTTCTGGGGCGCTTTTTCGCCGCTCTTGATCGCCTTCAGGATGAGATAGAGGAACAACAGCTGCGTCAGGCCGAAGCCAAAGGCGCCGATCGAACTGATCTTGTTCCAGGTCTCGAATATCAGCGGGTAATCGGGGATGCGCCGCGGCATGCCGGCGAGACCCAGGAAATGCTGCACGAAGAAGATCATGTTGAAGAAGATCATCGTCAGCCAGAAGTGCCACTTGCCGAGCGTCTCGTCGTACATCCGGCCGGTCCACTTCGGCAACCAGAAGTAGATCCCGGCGAAGGCCGCGAAGAGGGCCCCCGCCACCATCACGTAGTGGAAATGCGCGACCACGTAGTACGTATCCTGAAGCTGGATGTCGATCGGAACGAGCGAGAGCACCAGCCCCGTGAAGCCGCCCAGCGTGAACAGGAACAGGAAGCCGATCGCGAACAGCATCGGCGTCTCGAAGGTAAGCGAGCCTTTCCACATGGTCGCGACCCAGTTGAACACCTTGACGCCGGTCGGCACGGCGATCAGCGTAGTCGAGTACATGAAGAAGAGCTGCGCCTGCACCGGCATCCCCACCGTATACATGTGGTGCGCCCAGACGATGAACGACAGGATCGCGATCGCCGAGGTCGCGTAGACCATCGAGGCATAGCCGAACAGCGGCTTTCTCGAGAACGCGGGGATAACCTGCGACACCACGCCGAAGGCGGGCAGGGCGATGATGTAGACCTCGGGGTGGCCGAAGAACCAGAAGATGTGCTGGTACAGCACCGGGTCGCCGCCGCCCGCGGCATTGAAGAACGAGGTCCCGAAATGCCGGTCGGTGAGCGTCATGGTGACCGCGCCCGCAAGCACCGGCATCGCCGCAACCAGTAGATAGGCGGTAATCAGCCAGGTCCATACGAAGAGCGGCATGCGCATCAGCGTCATCCCCGGCGCGCGCATGTTGAGAATGGTGGTGATGATGTTGATCGAGCCGAGGATCGAGCTCATCCCCAAGAGGTGCACGGCGAAGATGGTGAGGTCCATCCCCATCCCCATCTGTACCGTGAGCGGCGCATACATGGTCCAGCCGACACCGGGTGCGCCGCCCGGGGTGAAGAACGAAATAATGAGCAGCGAAGCAGCGAACGGCAGCAGCCAGAACGACCAGTTGTTCAGGCGCGCGAACGCCATGTCGGGCGCCCCGATCATGATCGGTATCTGCCAGTTCGCGAAGCCGACGAAGGCCGGCATGATGGCGCCGAACACCATGATCAGTCCGTGCATTGTGGTGAACTGGTTGAACAGGTCGGGATTGAAGAACTGGATGCCGGGCTGGAAAAGCTCCAGGCGGATCGCCATCGCCATTGCGCCGCCGGTCATGAACATGGTGAAGCTGAACCACAGATACAGCGTGCCGATGTCCTTGTGGTTGGTGGTTGTGACCCAGCGCATGATGCCGCCGGCGCCGTGATAGCCGCCGTGGTGGTCGTCCGCGTGTCCGTCGTGGCCGTGCGTGTCTGCGACTGCGCTCATGGCGTGTCTCCTGTCCTACTTCCTGAGCGCCTTGACCTCGGCGGGCTGGATCGCCTCGCCGGTCTTGTTGCCCCAGTTGTTGCGCGTGAATGTGATCACCGCCGCCAGTTCGACGTCGTTGAGTTGCTTGCCGAACGCAACCATCGCCGTAGGCGTGCCGTTTTTCACGACGCCGTTCAGCACCGTCGTAATCTGCCCATCCTTGGGCCCCAGCACGACCTTGGAGCCGTCGAGCGGCGGGAACGCCGGCGGCATGCCCTTGCCGGTAGCCTGGTGGCAGACGACGCAGTTCTTCGCATAGACCTGCTCGCCGCGCTTTCTGAGGTCATCCAGCGTGTAGGTCTTGGCCGGATCGTCCGCCGTCGCCGCGATGAGTTTCATCTGCGCGCCGACCCATTTGCTGTATTCGTCCTGAGTAACGACTTTGACCACGATCGGCATGAAGCCATGCTCCTTGCCGCACAGTTCGACGCACTGGCTGCGGAACGTGCCGATCTTCTCGGGCTTGAACCACAGGTCGCGGATGAAGCCCGGGATCGCGTCCTGCTTCGCGCCGAATACCGGCACCCACCAGGAGTGCACCACGTCCGCGGCCGTGGTGAGGATCCGCACCTTCTTGCCGATCGGCACGACGAGCTCGTTGTCCACCTCGAGCAGGTAGTGCTCGCCTTTCGGGGCGCGGTTCTCGATCTGGTCGCGCGGCGTCGACAGGGTCGAAATGAAGCTGATGCCCTCGCCTTCGCCCTTGACGTAGTCGTAGCCCCATTTCCACTGGTAGCCAGTCACCTTGATCGTAAGGTCGGGGTTGGAGGTGTCTTTCTGCGCAATGACCACTCGCGTCGTCGGCCACGCGATTCCCACCAGGATTACCGCGGGAATTACGGTCCAGAGGATCTCGACCGTCGTGTTTTCATGGAACTGCGCGGCCTTGTGGCCCTTGGACTTGCGGTGCGCGTAGCAGGCCCAGAACATGAAGCCGAACACGCCGACGAAGATCGCCGTGCAAAGAATCATTACTGCTTCGTGCAGCCAGTGGATGTCGGCGGCGAGCTTGCTGCCGGCGGGCTGCAGGTTCCATTCCAGCGCCAGCGCAAGACCGGAAAAGCCCAATCCGATGACTGCGCCGAGGACCACGCCCGCCCGGTTAGCGAAGCTGCGTGCCGACTTGCTTGCCTTCATCGTTCAATCCTCTCGTCATCCGTCGCGCGCAGCACGAGTCTCGCGAGCGTGAAAAAATGCCGCGCAATATTACCACTGCAGACCCACCTGCTCAATCAGCGCCGGCGGTCGAACTGCACTATCGCGCGTCCGTCTGCGGCCTGGCGGGGCGCCGATTTCCAGGCGTGGCCATAGACCACTTCGTAGCTGACAGGAAGTCCGCCCGCGCCGCCCTGCGCCGCGAGTTTCTCCAGCAGCGAGGCGCGGAACCGCCGCCCGGCGAGGCCGCGCGCGCGGCCGGTGAGCGCGCAGGTCTGGCCGCTCGCGCGCAGATCGGCGAGTAGCGCCTCGCCATTGGCGTACATCATGGTGATGCGCTCCATGTCCATGACCGGCTCGGCGAAGCCCGCCGCGACCAGCATGTCGCCAATATCGTGCATGTCGGCGAATGAATGCACTCGCATCGGGCCCGCCGCCGAACGCAGTTCGGCGAGCGTGTCGGGGCCGAGCGTGCTGAACATCAGCAGCCCCTCCACGGCCAGCACCCGATGGAGTTCGCGCAGGGCGGCGAGCGGGTCCGCCGCCCAATGCAGGGCCATGTTCGACCACACCAGCCCGATCGTCGCCGGCGCGAAAGGCAGCCGCGCAAGATCCGCGCACACCCGCCTGGGCGGCCGCCGTTCGAAAAACCGCAGCCGCGGCCGGCCGGCGTGCAGCATCGCCCGCGAGAAATCGAGGGCGAGTACGTCCGCCTTGCGGTAGCGTTTCGCCAGCGCGCGCGCGTCGCGCGCCGGCCCGCTGCCGGCATCGAGCACGCGGCGCGGCGCCAGTTTCACGTAGTCGAGGCGCTCGAGCATGCGCGCGCCGATTTCCGCTTCCAGCCTGGAGGCCTGCGCGTAGCTGTTTGCCGACCGATCGAACCGGCGCCGGGCAGCGCGCGCATCGATTGCAAATTCAGGTGGGCGCGGCCGCCCGGGCTCAGTTTCTGCCGGCAAGAACGCCTTCCACGGTGCGCGCCGCGGCAAGCACATGCCGGTCGGACATCGCCACGCCGCAGACCATCAGGCCGACAGGCGCATCGCCCGGCGCGTGGCAGGGCAGCGTCGCGGCGCAGCCGTCGAGAAAATTTGCCAGGCCGGTGTTGCGCAGGATGCGCACGTTCCAGCGGAAATAGGCGTCGTCGCTCGCGCTCGCTTCGGCGATCGTCGGCGCAACGCAGGGCGTGGTCGGGATCAGAAAGGCGTCGAACGGCGCCATCAGTGCGCCTACTTCCTTCATGTACGCCTCGCGCAGCAGGCCGAGTTCGACGTGTTCCCAGGCCGCGATGTCCTTGCCCAGCGTCACGCGCTTGGCGACGCGCGGGTCGTACTCGCCGAAGCGCGCGGCCCAGCGCTTGTGGATCGCGTAAGCCTCGGACGCGGCGAAGCCGCCGTTCCTGAAATATTCCGCCTGGCGGTCGAAGGGCGGCACCTTGCGCTCTTCGATCACCGCGCCGGCGCGCGACAGCGCGGCAAGCGCGGATTCGAAGGCCTTCGCCACCGCCGCATCCAGATCCTCGATCGCGCTCGAGCGCGGCAGCAGCAGACGCAGGCCGCGGATGGGCAGTTCCTTCAACCGCGCGTCGGATTCGCCGGCGAGGATCGCGTCGTACGCCGCGCAGCACGCCACCGTGTTGGCGAGCGGGCCGATGGAATCGAGCGTGTACGAAAGAGGGAACGCGCCCTGCCGCGACACGCGCCGCGCCGTCGGCTTGAATCCGGCGATGCCGCACAGAGCGGCCGGTTGCCGTATCGAGCCGCGCGTGTCGGTACCCAGGCCCATCACGCACATGCCGTCGGCCACCGAGACCGCGGCGCCGGAAGACGAACCGCCAGGCACGCGGCCTGCTTTCCTATCCCATGGGTTTTTAGGCGTGCCGTAGTGCGGGTTGGTGCCGACCGCGCCAAACGCGAACTCGACCATGTTGCTGCGTCCCACGATCACCGCACCCGCGGCGCGAAGGCTTGCCACAGCCGGCGCATCGGCGGTGGCGGCCGGCGTACCGGCGAGCAGTTTCGAGCCCGCGCGCGTGACGTCGCCGGCAACATCGAAGAGGTCTTTCACCGAGACCGGCAACCCATCCACCGCCGAACGCACGATCCCCGCCTTGCGCAACCGGTCCGCGTGATCGGCGTCGGCGCGCGCCGATTCCGCATACACCTTCATGAAAGTGCGCGCGCCCTCGCCCTCCGGCTCGGCGATCCGCACCAGGGCCGTTTCCACCAGCGCGCGGCTGGTGGTGCGGCCGGCGGCAAGATCGGCTGAAAGCGCTTCAACAGTCCACATACAGGAAGTCTAGCGCACAATATTCTTCATGCTGGCAAACTTGGGGAGGCGCATCGGCAAACTGCTATTCAGCGGCAGTTGCTTTCTTTGCCGGGGAGAAGCTGCCGACATCCTATGCGCCCAGTGCGACGCCGACTTGCCGCGCCTGACGGGGGCTCTCTGCCCGCGCTGCGCTCTCGCGTCACCGAACGGCGCCGTGTGCGGCCGCTGCCTGACGCAGGTGCCGCAATACGATACAACGATCGCCGCGCTCGCCTACGGCTTCCCGGCCGACGTGCTGGTGCAGGCACTCAAGTTCCACGGCGAACTGGCGCTCGCACCCCTCCTCGGAAACCTTCTTTCGGCCTGCATTGCAGGTCGCAGCCAGGCCGATTGCATTGTCCCGGTGCCACTTTCCGCCGGGCGGTTGCGAGAGCGGGGCTACAACCAGGCACTCGAGATCGCCCGGCACGTGGCGCGCACCACGGGAAAGCGATTGGCGGTGGATTTCTGCCAGCGGCAGCGCGACACGCCGCCGCAGATCGGCCTGCCGCTGACCGAGCGCGCGAAGAACGTGCGCGGCGCCTTTCATTGCCCGCAGCTGGTCGGCGGCGCCAGGATCGCAGTGCTGGACGACGTCATGACCACCGGCGCGACGCTGGATGAAATCGCCGCCACGCTCAAGCGCGCAGGTGCCGCGCACGTGGAGAACTGGGTGGTTGCGCGGACCTTTCCGCCCGGACCGGCAGCCTGATGTTCGACATTGTCCTCGTCCACCCGGAGATTCCGCCGAACGCGGGTAACGTGATCCGCCTCGCGGCGAACACCGGCACGCGCCTGCACCTGGTCGAGCCGCTCGGCTTTTCCATGGACGACAAGCAACTGAAACGCGCCGGTCTCGACTACCACGAGTACGCGAGCGTGCGCGTGCATGCCGATTGGCAAGCCTGTCTGCAGGACCTGAATGAAAAACGGCTGTTCGCTTTGACGACAAAGGCGACGCAAAGCGTGTTCGACGTGCGGTACCGGGAGAACGACGCGTTTGTGTTCGGGTCCGAAACCGCGGGCCTTCCGCCCGAACTGCTGGTGGCGTTCACGCCCGACATGCGGTTGCGGCTGCCGATGCGGCCGGGGAACCGCAGCCTGAATCTTTCCAACGCCGTTGCAGTGACGGTGTTCGAGGCCTGGCGCCAGCTTGGATTTCGCTAACCCTCCGCTTTCGGATCCCGCGCGAGCAGCAACTCCACTGCCTGCGGCGGCGTCAGCCGCCCCTGCAATACCGCGTCCACCGCCGAGGTAATCGGCATTTCCACGGCACGGCTTCTGGCGCGCGCAAGTGTCGCGTGCGCCGAGCTCACGCCTTCGGCGACGTGCCCGAGCTCGGCGACGATCGCCGCGAGCGGCTTGCCGCGCGCGAGTTCCAGGCCAACGCGGCGGTTGCGCGACAGGTCACCGGTGGCGGTGAGGATCAGGTCGCCCGCGCCGGTCAGCCCCATCACCGTTTCGGCGCGCCCGCCCAGCGCAACGCCCAGGCGCGCGAGTTCCGCGAGGCCGCGCGTGACGAGCGCCGCGCGCGCATTTTGCCCGAGGCCCAGGCCATCACAGATGCCCACTGCGATCGCGAGCACGTTCTTCACCGCGCCACCGATCTCGACGCCGACCACGTCGTCGGAGTGATAGACGCGCAACCTGCCCCCGTGCAATCGCGCGGCGGCGCTGGTCGCGAACGCCGCATCCGCCGAGGCGAGCGTCAGAGCGCACGGCAGACCCTTGGCCACTTCCAGCGCGAACGAGGGCCCGGAGAGCGCGCCGCTGGGCGCGCGGATTCCCGAGGCGGCGACGATTTCATGCGGCAACTCGGCGCTATCGCGCTCGAAGCCCTTGCACAGCCAGAGCAGCGGGACGTGATTTACGTTGCGACCCTTCAGCCTGCCAAGGAGTTCGCGCAATCCCGCCACTGGCGTGGCGGCAACCAGAAGTTCCGCGCCCGCCAATGCGCGCTCCAGGCTGGCCTCGACGCGCAGCGCTTCGGGCAATGCAATCTCGGGCAGGTAGCGGGTATTGCGGCGTTCCGCGGCCAGCGCTTGCGCCTGCGCGGAATCGCGCGCCCACAGGCAAACGCGGTGGCGGCCGGCGAGCACCGCGGCAAACGCGGTCCCCCACGCGCCCGCACCCATCACGGCGAGCGCGGCCATCCTTCGCTGCTCAGTCGCCCCAGACCGAAGCGGCGCGCACGAAACCCGTCGCGCCATCGGCATGGCGCACGCGCAACCAGCCGTTTGGCGCGATCTCGACCAGCTCCAGCGCCACGTTCTGTGCGGCGCCGAACACCACCGCAGCACCGTCTTCCGGGCGCTGGCGCGCTTCGGCCGAGGGCGCGGTCACCAGCACCATGCGCTTGTCGCTCAGCGCCTTCTTCTCGATCCAGGTCAGCGCGCCCGCGTGATCGCGCACCTTGACCCAGGCTTCCAGATTCACGATCACTTCGAGGGGATAGCTGCGCGATACCACGAATAGCGGTGTCGCCTGCCGCGAAGGCGCGTCGTAGAGCACCGCGGCATTGTCCTGCACCGAGCGGAAATCCGCAGCCTGCGCGCTGCAGGCTGCAAACAGGACGGGAAGAAGTATCCGGCGCACGCTCAATTCGCCAGCTCGATTTTCGGCCCGGCCGCGGCCTCCTGCTGCTTGCGGTCCATGTACATCTGCTCGAAGGAGACCGGCGCCAGCACCACCGCCGGGAAACCCGCGCGCGTCACGAGATCAGAGATCACCTCGCGTACGTACGGGTAAAGGATCGTCGGGCAGCCGATGCCGAGCAGCGGCTCGAGATCCTGCGCCGGGATGCCGCGCATCGCAAATATCCCCGCTTGCGCCGCTTCCACGAGAAACATGGTCTTCTCGCCCGAGCGGGCGGTCACCGTAACGGTGACAATGCACTCGAACAGTCCGTCGGCGAATTGCGCCGCTTCATGGCGCACCTGGATTTCCAGCGCGGGATTTTCCACCTGCATGAAAACCTGCGGCGCGTTTGGCACCTCCAGCGACATGTCCTTCACGTAGAGCTTCTCGATCTGGAACGAGGGTTGCTGCGGTTCCTGCGCCGATGGGCCGGCGCCTGCGGGTTGGGACGGGTCGCTCATGAGGCCTTTGCCAGTAGTTGATCGAGTTGTCCTGCGTCATCGAGGTCGTGCAGTTCATCGCTGCCGCCGACATGCCGGCCACCGATCCAGATCTGCGGCACGGTATGTCGGCCGCTTTTTTGCTGCATTTCGGCGCGCCGCGCGGGCTCCAGGTCGACTCTCACGCGCTCGATGTCCCTGGCGCCCTTGCGCTCCAGCAGCCGGTCCGCGGCCTGGCAATACGGGCACGCGGCCGTAAGGTAGATCAGCACGTGCGCCATGCCGCCGCCTTATTTTTCCACCGGCAGGCCGGCCTGCTGCCAGGCGACGTAGCCGCCGGCGAGATTGTGCACGCTGTCGAAACCCTTCTTGCGCAGCGCCGCCAACGCGCCGCCGGCGCGATTGCCGTCGCTGCAATGCAGGATCACGGGCTTGGCCTTGTGCCTGTCGAGTTCGCCCGCGCGCCGCTCGAGATCGGCGAGCGGAATGCTCTTCGCGCCGAGAATGTGGCCCTTGGCATAGTCGTCCGCGCTGCGCAGGTCGACCACGATCGCGTCGCTGCGGTTGATCATCTGCGTCGCCGCGAGCGTATTGACCCAGGGCCCGCCTGCGCCGCGGCGCAGGAGCGGCCAGATCAGCATCCCGCCCGAGACCAGCGCGATCACGATGAGGAAGATGTTCTTGGTGATGAATTCCATAGACATCGCCGCATTATAATTCAGCGCATGCACAAACTCGTGCTACTTCGGCACGGCGAGTCCGGCTGGAATCGCGAGAACCGCTTTACCGGCTGGACCGATGTCGATCTCTCGGCGCAGGGCGTCGAGGAGGCGCGCGCCGCCGGCCGCCTGCTGAAGACCGAAGGTTACGCCTTCGATTTCGCCTACACCTCGATGCTAAAGCGCGCGATCCGCACGCTGAACTTCGCGCTGGAGGAACTGGACCGGCTCTGGATCCCGGTGGCCAAGGACTGGCGCCTGAACGAGCGCCATTACGGCGCGTTGCAGGGCCTGAACAAGGCCGAGACGGCGGCGAAATTCGGCGAGGCGCAGGTGCTGGTATGGCGGCGCAGCTACGACACGCCGCCACCGGCGCTGGAACCCGGCGACCCTCGCCACGAAGCCCACGATCCGCGCTACGCCGGAGTGGCGGTGCCGACAACCGAATGCCTGAAGGACACGGTGGCAAGGGTCATCCCGTTCTGGCGAAGCAAGATCGCGCCGGCGGTGCGCGCCGGCCGCCGGATCCTCGTCGCCGCGCACGGCAACTCGCTGCGCGCGTTGATCAAGCATCTGGACGGCGTGTCGGACGCGGAAATCGTCGGCTTGAACGTACCCACCGGCATCCCCCTGGTCTACGAGCTTGACGCGGAGCTGCGCCCGCTTAAGCACTATTACCTCGGCGACGCGGCCGAAGTCGCGAAGCGGGTCGCGGCCGTGTCCGCGCAGGGAAAAGCGAAAGCCTGAACCGAATCCTTGCCGCCGCGCTCCTGCTCGCCGCGACCGCCGTGCCGGGTGCGCCCGGCGCGGGCGCCGGTACCGCACGCGAGGAGGATCTGGCGGCGTTGCGCTCCCGGATCGAGGCGCTGCGCTCCGAGCTGGGAGACCGGGAAACCGACCGGCGCGAGGCGCGCGACGCGCTGCGCGCGTCCGAAGTCGCCATTTCCGACGCCAACCGGGCGCTGCATGCCGTGGAGGCCGAAGCGCGCGCCGCACGCGCCGCCATCGCGGATCTGGCAGCGCGCGGCGACCTGCAGGAGCGATCTCTGGCTTCCGGCCAGGCCGCGTTGGGGCGCCTGCTCGCGGCGCGCGCCCTCGCGGGTGCATCGGGCGGCGCGCCCGCCAACACCGGAGGTGTTCCTGATTTCGTGCGCCTCGCCCTCACCGGCGAAGACCTGGCCGATGCCGCCCGCAAACTCCACTACCTGACCTACGTCTCCCGCGCGGCGGCGCAGATGATCGAAGCGCAGCGCAACGGTCTCGCCGAAGCCGCGCGGCTGAAGGCCGAATCCGAGGAAAAAGCGCGCGAGCTGGCGGCGATCGAGGCGCGCGGCCGCAGCGACCGTGAACGAATGCTCAAGGAACGGCGCGAACACCGCCGCCTGCTGGACCGGATCGCAGGCGAGATCCGCGATGCCAGGAAGCGCATCCAGGCGCTGCTGGCCGACGAATCGCGCCTCGCGCGCCTGGTCGAGGAGATCGGCAAGGTGCTGGCCGCGCGGCCCGGGGCGGGCTATGCGCGGGTTACCGCCGTGCCGGAAGCGGGAACGGGCGCCCTCGGCGGCCTGTTCTCGGCCCTCAAAGGCAGCCTGCGCCTGCCGGTGCGCGGGGAACTTGCGGGGCGCTTTGGCACTCCACGTACGGAGGGGCGCGTGGCCGCGAAGGGCGTCTTCATCCGCGCCCCGGAAGGCGAGCAGGTGCGCGCTGTGGGCGCCGGCCGCGTGGTGTACGCCGACTGGATGCGGGGTTTCGGCAATCTCCTGATCGTCGATCATGGCGAAGCCTTTCTGTCGATCTACGGCAATAACGAATCTTTACTGAAACAGGCTGGTGACACGGTTACGCTGGGAGAGCCTCTCGCGACAGTCGGGCAGAGCGGGGGCAACGAACAAACAGGTCTATACTTTGAATTGCGGCATCTGGGCAGGCCTTTCGATCCCCTACGGTGGGTAAAACTGAAATGAACGGCAAATTCAAGAATTTCGGATTGATCACGCTGGGCGTGGTGGCAGGGATCCTGGTGAGCCTGAATTTCCAGGCGATCGGGCAGCTCGCCACGCGTTCGCCCCTGCCGGTCGAGGAACTGCGCTCCTTCACGGAGGTGTTCGGCGCCATCAAGCAGAACTACGTCGAAACGGTCGAGGACAAGAAGCTGATCACCGAGGCGATCAACGGCATGCTCTCGGGGCTCGATCCGCACTCGGCCTACCTGGACGCGGAAGCATTCAAGGAGCTGCAGGTCGGCACGCAGGGCCAGTTCGGCGGCCTGGGCATCGAAGTCGGCATGGAAGACGGCCTGGTGAAGGTCATCTCGCCGATTGAAGATACGCCCGCGTTTCGCGCCGGAGTCAAGCCCGGCGACCTGATCGTCAAGCTGGACGACGCGCAGGTCAAGGGCATGACGCTGAACGACGCGGTGAAGCGCATGCGCGGCAAGGCCGGCTCGCAGATCACGCTGACGATCGCGCGCAAGGGCGAGCCGCAACCGATCGTCGTGACGCTGACGCGCGCGGTGATCCGCGTGCAAAGCGTGAAATCCAGGGTCGTCGAACCCGGCTACGGCTGGGTGCGGGTGTCGCAGTTCCAGGAAGCGACGCCGGAGAGCCTCGCGCGCCATCTCGAAACCATGTTCAAGCAGGGGCCGATCAAGGGCCTGGTGCTGGATCTGCGCAACGATCCGGGCGGCCTGCTCTACGGCGCGGTCGCGATCTCGGCGGCCTTCCTGCAGCCCAAGCTGCTGGTGGTTTCGACCGACGGCCGCACGGATGATGCGCGCAAGAAGTTCTACGCCACCACCGACGACTACCAGCGCGGCTCCAAGGACGACATGCTGAAGAACCTCCCCGCCGCGGTGAAGACCGTGCCGATGGTGGTGCTGGTAAACGGCGGCTCGGCTTCCGCTTCTGAAATCGTCGCCGGCGCGCTGCAGGACCACAAGCGCGCCACCGTGATCGGCACCCAGACTTTCGGCAAAGGTTCGGTGCAGACCATCATGCCCCTTGGCAACAACACCGCGATCAAACTCACCACCGCGCGCTATTTCACGCCGAGCGGCCGCTCGATCCAGGCGAAGGGCATCACGCCCGACGTGGTCATCGAGGAGCCGGGCGCGACGCTGGCCGCGCGCGTGCGCGAAGCGGACCTGCAGCGGCACCTGAGCAATGGCGAGAAGGAAAAGGAAGCCGCCAAGGCCACGCCGGCGCAGGCGAAAGCTGCTGCGATGACGCCGGCGCAGGCCGCGACCTCCGAGCCGCCGAAGCCGATCGAACTTGGCTCCAAAGACGACTTCCAGCTCGTGCAGGCGATCGCGTACCTAAAAGGCGAGCCGCTCAAGGGCCAGACCCCGTCGGTCGCGCAGACCAAGCCGGCCGGGAAGACGACGAACTGACGAACCGGCCGGTTCGTCATCCCCGCGAACACGGGGATCCAGGTGTCCCGGTGAACGACCAGCAGCTCCTCCGCTACAGCCGTCATATCCTGCTCGATGAAGTCGGGATCGAGGGCCAGGAGCGGCTGCGCGCGGCGCATGCGCTGATCGTCGGCGCCGGCGGCCTCGGCTGCCCGGCGGCGCTCTACCTCGCCGCGAGCGGCATCGGCAAGTTGACGATCGCCGATCCCGACAAGGTCGACCTCACCAACCTGCAGCGCCAGATCCTCTACCCCACCGATTCGGTGGGCGCGCCAAAAGTGGCAGCCGCGCGCGCCACGCTGTCGGCGTTCAATCCTGACGTACGGATTATCCCGCTACAGAAACGAATCGCCGCGAACGACTTGGAATCCCTGCTCGCGGATGTCGATGTCGTTCTCGACTGTTCCGACAACTTCGCCACCCGCCACGCGCTCAATCGCGCCTGCGTGCAGCACAGGAAGCCGCTCGTCTCCGGCGCCGCAATCCGCTTCGACGCGCAGATTTCTGTCTTCGACCTGAGAAAACCCGACGCGCCCTGCTACGCCTGCCTTTTCCCTGAAGACGGCGTGATCGAGGAGGTGCAGTGCTCCACCATGGGTGTCTTCGCGCCGCTCACCGGCGTCGTCGGCGCGCTGCAGGCGATGGAAGCGGCGAAGCTGCTTATCGCAGCAGGCGAAACATTGAATGGAAGACTATTACTGCTCGACGCCAAGACTTCCGATTGGCGTACCGTGCGCGTCAGGAAGGATCCCGCCTGCCGCATTTGCGCAGCGGAATTCTGAGCGCAAACTCACTGCCTGTCGTAAATCCGGACGCCTCGCGTCGCTCTGCCGCCAGGATCCGTGCCGTGCTCGCGAAGCGTCAGCAACATTCCGTCCTTTGAGACCTCGAGACTGACCCGGTTTACGAGCTTGCCCTTTTTCTTCACCGCCGAATCGACAGTGTGCGGACCGATTCGCGTCCAGGAAGTCGAATCCGCGCCGTGCCGTGTTCCACTCCCGGTCAACGGGTATCCTTGCCGTCGATTTTGCCCGTAGCCCCGTACGAATACGCCGCTCCGGATGCGGCGTTGCCTTGTACGAAGAGCTTCAGATCGCCGTCGTCGTTGGCCTCGTAGCACCTGCCTTCACCCTGCACGAGCGGGCCAGGGTCAGCCATGGATTTTCCGACGTTGAGCTTCCAGTCGCCAAGCAGCGTGTTATCCACGCCTCTAGGCGGCGAGGTAGCGCCGCTGCGCGGCGTAACTTTCGGTGGGCTTTTTGGTGAAGCCGGATTTCGCGTACTGGTGCAGGCAGCCGATCATGTAGCGCGTAA
>JBDTRO010000110.1:0-14648 GCA_039931635.1 Betaproteobacteria bacterium
TGGCGCTGCTGGGTGAATTCGCGCATCACCCGTTCGAGCTCGCGCTCGCGCATCTGCCCGTGCGCCACCGCGAGGCGCGCCTCGGGCAGCAGGCGCGCCAGCCGGTCGTGGGCATGCTCGATGGTCGCGACGTCATTGTGCAGGTAGTAGACCTGGCCGCCGCGCCGCAGTTCGCGCAGCACCGCCTCCCGGATCAATCCATCAGAGTGGGCTGCGACGAAGGTCTTGATCGCCAGGCGCCGCTCCGGCGCGGTCGCGATCACGGAGAAATCGCGCAGGCCCTCCAGCGACAGTGCAAGGGTGCGCGGGATCGGGGTCGCGGTGAGTGTCAGGACATCCACTTCGGCGCGCAGGCGCTTCAGGGCCTCCTTCTGGTGCACCCCGAAGCGGTGTTCCTCGTCGATGATCACCAGGCCGAGGCGATCGAATTTCACGTCCTTCGAGAGCAGCTTGTGCGTGCCGATGACGACGTCAATCTCGCCGCTCGCCAGTTTCTTCATGACCTGCGTCGCTTCCTTGGCGCTGCGAAAGCGGCTCAGTTCGGCGATTTTTACCGGCCAGTCCGCGAAGCGGTCGGAGAAGGTCTGGAAATGCTGCTCCACCAGCAGCGTGGTCGGGCAGAGCAGGGCGACCTGCTGCTTGCCGGCGACGGCGATGAACGCGGCGCGCAGCGCCACCTCGGTCTTGCCGAAGCCGACGTCGCCGCAGATCAACCGGTCCATCGGCTTGCCGGCCGTCATGTCGCCCGCCACGGCCGCGATGGCGGCCGCCTGGTCCACCGTTTCCTCGAAGCCGAAGCCGTCGGCGAAGGCATCAAGATCATGCTGCGTGACGCTGAATGCGTGGCCCTGCCGCGCGGCGCGCTGCGCGTAGAGATTGAGCAGCTCGGCCGCGGTGTCGCGCACCTGCCTGGCGGCGCGCGTCCTCGCCTTGTCCCATTGCCCGCTGCCCAGCTTGTGCAGCGGCGCTTCTTCGGGTTGCGCGCCCGAGTAGCGTGAGATGACTTCGAGCTGCGACACGGGCACGTAGAGCTTGTCGCCGCCGTCGTACTGCAGCAACAGGAATTCCGTGATGCCTTCGCCCAGATCGAGGTTGACCAGGCCGCCGTAGCGCCCGATGCCATGCTGAGCGTGCACCACCGGATCCCCGACCTTGAGCTCCGACAGGTCGCGCAGCATGCCCTCCACCGACGTCTGCACCTTGGCGCCACGGCCCTTGCGCCGCACCGTGCCGGCGTAGAGCTCCGCCTCGGTGACGACGGCCCAGCCTTCGGCGGGGACGATGAAGCCGTTTGAAAGTGGTGAAACGGTCAGCGCGAGTGCGGTCTTTTCCTGGTGGAATTCGTCATAGGAATTCAAGGCGGAAAGCTGCAAGCCGTACTCGGCCAGATAGGACGACATCGTCTCGCGCCGGCCGGGCGATTCGGCGCTGAGCAGGATCCGCAATCCGGAACCGGATACAAAAGCCTTCAGCGCCGCCAGCGGATCCCTGGCGCGCCGGTCCACCGCGAGCGGCGGCAGGGCGGTGGTCGAGAGAGGTTGTGTCAGGTCTTCGTCCGGCGCATCGAGCATGTCGATTCTCGGAAACGCCTTGGCACGGGTGAAGAACTCCTCGGCCGGAATGAACAACTGTGCCGGCGGCAGCAGCGGCCGGTCGGGATCGCCGCTCATCATCGTGAACCGCGACTGCGCGTCGCGCCAGAATGCCTGGATCGCGCCGGCGACGTCGCGATGCAGGACCAAGGTCGAGGCTTCCGGCAGGTAGTCGAAGACGGTAGCCAGCGCATCGAAGAACAGCGGCAGGTAGTACTCCACGCCCGCCGCCGGCACGCCGTTGGAGACGTCCTTGTAGAGCCGCCGCTTCGACGGGTCGCCCTCGAAGAGTTCGCGCCAACGGCCCCTGAACTTGGTGCGCCCGGCTTCGTCCAGCGGAAATTCGCGCGCCGGCAGCAGACGTACTTCCTTGACCGCATACAGGGTGCGCTGCGTATCGACGTCGAAGGTGCGGATGGTCTCGACCACATCGTCGTCCAGGTCGAGCCGGTAGGGCACCGCGCTGCCCATGGGAAACAGGTCCACGATGCCGCCGCGGAAACAGAATTCTCCGGGCGCCATGACCTGCGTTACCGCGCTGTAGCCTGCGAGCGCGAGTTGCCGGCGCAGCGCCTCCGCATCCAGGCGCTCGCCCTGGCGCAGGAAGAACGTGTACGACGCCAGATAGGCAGGCGGGCAAAGGCGTACGAGCGCGGTCACGGCGGGCACGACGACGATGTCGAAGTCGCCGCGCTGGATCCGGTACAGCGTCGCGAGCCGCTCCGACACCAGGTCGTGATGCGGCGAGAAGCTGTCGTAGGGCAGCGTTTCCCAGTCGGGCAGCAGGCAGGTGCGCAGCTGCGGCGCCAGCCAGGCGATTTCTTCCAGCAGGCGGCCGGCATCGAGCGCGTTGGCGCTAAGTACTGCGAGCGGGCGCGACTCCACCGCCAGCCGGGAGAGTGCGAGAGCGTCGGAGGAGCCGGCCAGGCCGCAGTAGCGTTTCTTGCCTGGAAGTGAGTCGCGATGCATGACAAGACAGAAGCGCCATGCAATTATACGGTGTTGATAACGCGAAAGTTTTTGCAAACACGAAGGGTTTCCTGATTGACGTTCTACGCGCTGATTCCAGCCGCCGGCGCCGGATCCAGGCTCCGGGGAGCGATGCCGAAGCAATATTTGCCGCTCGCGGGCAGGCCGATGCTGTGGCACGCGGTGAAATCGATGTGCGAGGCGCCGGTCGAAAACGTGTTCGTGGTGCTGGCGCCGGACGACAAGGAGTTCGCACAGCTCGACTGGAGCGCCTTCGCCGGAAAGCTGGAGCCGCTTTACTGCGGTGGCGAGACGCGGCGCGACACGGTATACAACGGCATGGTGGCGGCGACGGCAGCGGTGGACACGGACGACTGGCTGCTGGTGCATGACGCGGCGCGGCCATGCCTGCCGAAGCAAGACCTTGCGAACCTGATTCGCGAGACTCGCGACGATGGCGTCGGCGGCATCCTCGCGCTGCCAGTGTCCGAGACTGTGAAGAAAGCCGGCAAGGACGAGGCGGGTGTGCGGCGCGTTACGGCGACCGAAGACCGCAGCCAGTTCTGGCTGGCGCAGACACCCCAGATGTTCCGCTTCGGCCTGCTGATGGAAGCGCTGAAGAAGGCGAAGACCGCGGTAACCGACGAGTCCGGTGCGGTGGAGCAGATGGGATTGCGCCCCAGGTTGGTAACGGGAAGCCGCGAGAACATCAAGGTGACGTTCGCGGAAGACATGAAAATCGCGGCAGCGATTCTGGAGAACCGATGAGAATAGGACAGGGGTTCGACGTCCACGCGCTGGTCTCAGGCCGGAAGCTCATGATTGGCGGCGTGCATATCCCATATGACAAAGGGCTACAGGGGCATTCGGACGCGGATGTGCTGTTGCACGCCATCTGCGACGCGCTGCTGGGCGCCGCAGCGCTGGGCGACCTTGGATCGCACTATCCGGACAACGATCCGCGGTACGCGGATTCAGACAGCCGTTTTCTTTTGCGGGAAACGGGGAAAAAAGTCGGCGCGCAGGGCTATCGCATCGTCAACATCGACGCGACCATCGTCGCGCAGGCGCCGCGCATGGCGCCGCACGTGGCGCGCATGACCGGCAATATCGCCGCCGATCTCGGCATCAAGCCGGCCGCCGTGAGCATCAAGGCGACCACGACGGAGAACCTGGGCTACATCGGGCGCGGCGAAGGTATAGCGGCGCAGGCCATAGCGCTCATCGAGCAAGGGGCATGAATGTATTCACCTGACTACAACCGCATCGAAGACCGGCCGGAACTGCTCGCCTTCCTGCGCGCGAACAGCTTTCCGATTCTGGTTACCGGAACCGGCGGCGTGCTGCACGGCTCGCATCTGCCGGTGACGATCCACGAACACGGACCGCAGATCGTCATCGACATGCACATGGCGAAGAACAATCCGCAATGGAAGGAATTCCTCGACGACGAGGTGATGGTCATCTTCACCGGGCCGCATGCCTACGTCTCGCCGCGCTGGTACGCGGAGAAGGAGCGCGTGCCGACCTGGAACTACACTGCGATCCATGCGTACGGGATTCCGAAAATAAATTCCGACCGCAAGGCGAAGGCGGAATCCCAGCGCAGGCTGATCGAAAGCCTCGATCCGCAGTGGCTGCCCAGGCATGATGCGCTCAGCCAGAAGTACGTCGACATGATGCTCGATGGCATCGTCAATTTTTCCATTCCGGTCGCTCGCATGGAGACGCGCTGGAAGCTGTCGCAGAACCGGGGCCGCGAGGAAATGGAACGGATCGCCGCCGAACTCGAGAAATCGCAGGACGGGAGCGCGCGAGAGCTTGCGGCGTTGACGCGCAAGCACTACGCCGGCAGGTAGCGCGCGGGAGCGGCGCGGGAACCGGTCAGGAAAAAGGTCGAAAAGAACTAACCCGCCAGGCTCAGGCGCGCCACCAGCCCGCCGCCGTCGCGCGCCGCCAGCTCAAAGCGCCCGCCGTGTGCGCGCGCGATGCGGTCCACGATGGCCAGACCGAGTCCCGCGCCACCGCTTCCGCTGCGCGCCTCGTTCAGGCGCGTGAAGGGGCGCTTCAGGCGTTCGAATTCGCCGGGCGGCACGCCGGGACCGCGATCCATGACCTCGATCAACGCCAGCGCGCCGTTGCGCCGCGTGCGTACTTCGATCGCGCCGCCGGCATGGCGCGCCGCGTTGTCGATGAGATTTGTGATGGCGCGCCGCATCGCCATGGGGGCGAACCGCATGCCTGCCAGATTGCCGGGTACGAACGATACCGCCTGCTCGCGCTTGCGGTAGGTCTCGATGATTTCGCCGATCAGCGCATCCAGGTCGCCTGCGGCCTGCGCTTCGTCCTCGCCGCGCGCAAAGGCGAGGAACTGGCCGATCACCTCGTCCATTTCCTCCACGTCCATGCCCATGCCCGCGGCGGTCTCCTTGTCGGTGCCGCTCATTTCGATCGCGAGGCGCAGGCGCGACAGCGGCGTGCGCAGGTCGTGCGAAATGCCGGCCAGCACCATGGCACGCTCGCGCTCCATCGCTGCCAGGTCGCCCGCCATGCGGTTGAAGGCGACCGAGACGGTGCGCATCTCCCGCGGGCCGGTCTCGGCAAGCGGGGCGGGCAGCTGGCCGCGCCCGACTTCGCGCGCGGCGGCGGCGATCGCGCCCAGCGGCCGGCCGATCGCCGAGGCGATCAGCCACGCGCCGGCCAGCGCCAGGCCGAGCAGCCCGAGGCTGCCGCCCAGCCACTCCAGGCCGAACGGCGGCTCGAAGCGCTCGCGCGGCAGCATAACCCAGTAGTCATCCTCGTCGATGCTGAAGCTCACCCAGAAACCTTCCACGCGGTCGCGCGCATAGGCGAAGCGGGTCCGGTCGCCGAGGACTTTTTTTGCTTTGGCCGCGACGAGCTCGAAAAGCGCGTCGTCCGGCAGGGGTTGCAGGACTTCGTCGCCGGTGACCGGCGCGAGCCGGATGCCCTCGCGTTCGTTGATTTCGATCAGCAGGTTGCGCCGCAGGACGGGATCGGCATTCACCAGCGCGGCGCGCGTGAGGTTGACGATGCTGACCGTCTGCTGCGCGAGCTCGCGGGCGCGCGGCTCGCGTTCGTAGACGCGGTAGAGCTGGACGGTGGCGGCGGCCGAAGCGAGGATCAGCGACGCGATCAGCAGGAATGAGCGCGTGAAAAGGGTCATGCAAGTCTCAGGCGGTCAGGGCGTTACGTTTCCCGCGGCGTGCCGTCGGGTACGAACACGTAGCCGAAGCCCCACACCGTCTGCAGGTGCCGCGGATGCGCGGGATCTTCCTCGACGATCTTGCGCAGGCGCGAGATCTGCACGTCGATCGAACGGTCGAAGACGCCGTATTCACGACCGCGCGCGAGTTCCATCAGCTTGTCGCGCGACAGCGGCTGGCGCGGATGCTGCACAAGCACCTTGAGCACGGAGTATTCGCCCGTGGTGAGAGCGACTTGCTTGCCGTCGCGCGCCAGGCTGCGCGTGGCGAGATTAAATTCGAACGGTCCGAAGCGGTGCACCTCGGTCCCGGTTGCGGGCGCACCCGGCGGTCCCGCGGGCAGGCGGCGGCGCAGCACTGCATTCACGCGGGCCACCAGTTCGCGCGGATTGAAGGGCTTGGGCAGGTAGTCATCGGCGCCCATTTCCAGGCCCACGATACGATCGACCTCGTCGCCTTTGGCGGTGAGCATGACGATGGCCGGGCCGGTGTTTTGCGCACGCAGCCGGCGGCAGATCGCGAGGCCGTCTTCGCCCGGCAGCATCAGGTCCAGCACCACCAGGTCGTAGCGCTCGCGCGCCAGCTGCTTGTCCATGCTCGCAGCATCCGGCACCGCGCGCGCTTCGAAACCCTGCTCGCCCAGATAGCGCACGACCAGCTCGCGCAGCCGCTGGTCGTCGTCCACGACGAGAATCCTCTTTTTCAGCTCAGCCATGGGCCCGGACGATACATGGGTACGCTCTCCACGATGAAACAACGTGTTACCTCAGACCGCGGTGGACACGATTTGTTACATATTTCGCGATGCAGGGCGTTCCGTCGGTGGCGTGGCCCACGTACCATCATCGAAACCATGAAAACGCTTGCCGCCCTCGTGCTCGCGCTGATGCTTGGCCCGGCGTTCGCCCAGCCAGGCCCGGGCCCGGGCATGCGGCAGATGCCGCCTCCCGAGCGGCGCATGAGCTGGGAAGAACGCCAGCGCCTGCGCGAGCAGGTGCAAAAGGGCGAGATGTCGCGCGACGAGGCGCGCCAGCGCTGGCGCGAGTCGCGCGAGCAGCGCGGCGTTGGCCCAGGCCGCAGCCCCGAAGAGCGCCAGCGCCTGCGGCGCGACGTGCAGGAAGCGAACCGCGACCTTGGGAGGCGTTAGCCCTTTCGTCCTGACCTGTTGCCTGCTTGCCGCAGGAGCGGTGCAGGCGGCGGCGCAGGGCCCGGCCATGGGCGTGGTCGAAGCAAGGCACCTGCTGGCACGCACCGGGTTTGGCGCGCGCATCGAAGAAATCGAAGCCTATTCCCGGCTCAGCCGGGAAGACGGGGTCGAACGTCTCCTCGGCGGCGTGCGGACGGTGGCGCGCACGCCGGCGCCGGACAGCGTGAATGTCTGGACGCCTCCGTACCAGATTCGCCAGATGTCCTCGGAGGACCGCAAACTCTTCATGCGCGAGCAGGCCGAGCGGGCGCTCGAGTTGAAGTCATGGTGGCTGAGCGAGATGCTCGGCACGGATTCGCCGCTTACCGAGCGCATGACGCTCTTCTGGCACAACCACTTTACTTCGAGTCTGCAGAAAGTCCGCTCGTCCAGGCTGATGTATCGCCAGAACTCGCTGCTCCGGAAACACGCACTGGGCAGCTATGCCGAGCTCCTGCATGCCGTCTCGAAGGACCCGGCGATGCTCGTTTACCTGGATTCGGCCACCAGCCGGCGCGGTCAGCCGAATGAGAATTTTGCGCGCGAAGCAATGGAATTGTTTACGCTGGGGGAGGGCCACTACGGCGAGCGCGACATCAAGGAGGCGGCGCGCGCCTTCACTGGTTGGAGTATCGACCGGGAGAGCGGGGATTTCATGTGGCGCGCATTCGCCCACGATGACGGCGCCAAGACGGTCCTTGGCCGCAGCGGAAATTTTCGCGGCGAAGATGTGATCGCGATCCTGCTCGACCAGAGCGCGACTGCCGGGTTCGTGGTCGGCAAGCTGTGGCGGGAGTTCGTTTCGCCGCAACCGGATCCCGTTGCGTTGGAGAGGATCGCAGCCAGCTTTCGACGCAGCGGCTACCAGATTCGCACCGCGCTGCTCGAGTTGCTGCTGTCCGACGCGTTCTGGGCGCCGGAAACGCGCGGCGCGCTGATCAAATCACCGGTCGACCTGGTGATCGGCACGCTGCGCCAATTCGATATCGCGATCGCCGACCCGTTGCCGTTTGCCCTGTTGCTGCGCAACCTTGGCCAGGACCTTTTTTCCCCGCCGAACGTTAAAGGCTGGCCGGGCGGCAATGCCTGGATCACCTCGCAAACGCTTCTGGCGCGCAAGCAGTTCCTGGAGCGCCTGATGCGTGTCGACGATACGCGCATGGCGCTGGGCAGGGCTGAGCAGGCCATGGATCCGCAAAAGCCCATGGCGCGACGCGCCATGCGCGCGATGATCGACATCCAGTTCTCGGCGGGCGACTGGGTCCGGCCTTTCCGTGATCCCGGGAGCCAGGTCAGCATGCAGTCGGCCCTGCTCGCCACCGCGCCTGCCGGCGACAATTCGCGTGCGGCGCAGGGTACCGAGTTGTTGCGGGCATTGATTTCCGATCCGGTCTATCAGCTCAAATGAACCGCCGCGCCTTCATCGCCGCTTCAGTCGCAGCGTTGTTTGCCCCGGCGCTGGCCTGGCCGGCCGCGGGCACCGGCTATCGCCGGCTGCTTGTCCTGGTGGAGTTGAAGGGCGGTAACGACGGATTGAACACGGTCATCCCGTACGCCGACGCGCTCTACTACGACCTGCGTCCCCGGCTGGCATTGAAGCGCGACGAGATCCTGCAACTGGATGAGCGCACCGGATTGCACCCGGCCTTGCTTCCGCTGCTACCCCTCTGGAAGGCGGGCGAACTAGCGGTCGTCCAAGGACTCGGCTATCCGGCGCCGAACTTGTCGCATTTCCGCTCTATCGAAATCTGGGATACCGCTTCCAATAGCGACCAGTACCTCGGCGACGGCTGGCTGGGGCGCGCGTTTGCCGCTAATCCGGTACCGGCGGGGTTCGTTGCGGACGGAGTCGCCGTGGGCAGCTCCGAACTCGGTCCGCTGGCCGGAGCAGGCGCGCGCGCGATCGTGCTCAGCAATCCTGAGAGCTTCCTGCGCCAGGCGCAACTTGCCAATGCGATGGGAGCAAAACGCAACGCGGCGCTCACGCACATTCTGAAGGTGGAATCTGACATCGTGCAGGCGGCGAGCAACCTGGGTGGCGAGATCGCGTTCCGGACCGAATTTCCGCGGGGTGCATTTGGCAATGCCGTGCGTACCGCGGCGCAACTGGCCGCCAATCAGGCCGGCGTCGCCGCGATCCGGCTGTCGCTCGGCGGCTTCGACACGCACCAGAACCAGCCGGCGGTGCACCGACGGCTTCTGGGCGAACTGGCTGAAGGCATTGCCGCGCTCAGGAATGCGCTAAAGGAGACGGGCCGCTGGGATTCGACTCTGCTCATGACTTACGCGGAGTTCGGGCGCCGGCCGCGGGAAAACCAGTCGATGGGAACGGATCACGGCACCGCCAGCGCGCATTTCGTCGCGGGAGGAAAGGTCCGCGGCGGTCTCCTGGGCGATGCCCCGAGGCTGAATGCGCTGGAGGGCGGGAATCTTCGCCAGAGCGTCGATTTCCGCAGTCTGTATGCCGCAGCGCTCGAGAGCTGGTGGGACCTGGACGCCGGGCGCACGCTGGGTGGGCGCTTCGTGCCGCTCGACCTACTTAAGCAGGTGTGAAATCGAGTTGGCGTAGTAGCGGATCAGCGGCCGTTCGATTTCCCGAATCGCAAACAGCCCGTCCCTTTCCTCCACCAGGCGGCGCAGCGTGAGCATGCGCAGGCCCACGGTGATCGCGTAGTCTAGGTCCTTGCGCGGGATGTAGACATGCGCGCCGGCGGCCGCCAGCTTTTCGATCAGCTGTTCCACGCCGGATTTCAGTTCCAGTTCCGATATCGGTTTGTTGTTTTCCAGGAATACGGCAGTAATCAGCGGCACCGGAACCACCGGCACGATGCGGCCGACGGCGGCCATCAGATGCGCGCCCAGCTCGCTTATGGCGCGCCTGCGCTCGTCACCGGTGAGCTTCTGGAAGTCCAGCCCGCGCTGCGTGCTGTACTCGCGCATGGACACCGGCGCGCCGAAGTTGACGCAGGCGTAGCCGAAGCGCCGCCAGGCGCTGTTCAGCATCAGGCGCAGGTTGTTGGCCGCAAAGCCGAGCGTGTTCCATGCGGCCCAGAAGCGCCCCGGCTTGCGCGCGTTCGGGTCGACGGAGAGCAGCAGCGTACGGTCCTCCAGCACGCGGTCGTAGTTCAGCCCCAGCGGCACGAATATCAGGTCGCGCGCGCCATCGAGCCAGAAGCCGCGCAGCATGTAGTCCACCACGCCCAGGCGCGGTTCGCGCATCAGGCCGTCGCGCGTCAGACCGCCTTCCGGAAACACCGCCTGCGGCACGCCGGCCTGCGTCGCCATCGCGATGTAGCGCTCCAGTACCCGCCGGTAGAGGTCGTCCTTGGAATTGCGACGCACGAAATAGGCGCCCATGGAGCGGATCAGCGCCGCCAGTGGCCAGATGCGCGCCCATTCGCCGACCGCGTAGGACAGCGCCGCCTGGTCTGCCGCCAGGTAGCCGGCAAGGATGTAGTCCATGTTCGAGCGGTGGTTCATTACGAACACCACCGTTGCGTTCTCGGGCACCGTTTTGAGGGCCTCGGCGTCCACAAATCCCAGGCGCACGCGATACAGGCCCTGCGCGATCTTGCGGCCGATCCAGTAGCCAATGCGGAAGTACAGATAGGCGTTGAAGGCCGGCACGATTTCGCGCGCGTAACCTTCCACCTTTGCCAGCACCACGGGCAAGGGAACCTTGTGCTCTGCCGCGTACTGTTCGACCGCCGTCTGCACCTTCGGATCGCCCAGCAGCCGGTGGATGAGAATCTGCCGCCGGGTGCGCTGGAACGGGCGCACGCCGATGCGCAGGCGCGTCGAGACCTCTTCGAGCACGACGTTGGTGCGCCTGGCCATGAACCAGCGCAGCGCGGGCATCAGCAGCTTGTCGTAGGCAGCCCAGGCCGCGAGCGCGCCGCCGAACACCGCCAGCCAAATTGGAATAGCGACCAAAATTCCTTCCCCCTCCAGGGAGTCTAGCCTACCTGCTAGTCGCGGAAGCGCGCATCCAGCCGCCGCGCGATGTCGGCAAGCGCCTGGCGCGTGTTGCCGCAGAGCGGGGTCTTGTTCTGCAGCCCGTAGTTCTCGCACAGCTTCATCGTATCGGCCTGGATCAGGATCGCCCGGCGGGCGCCGCGCGGGATGCGCACCAGCGTCGGCAGGTGGGCGACGCCGTGGCCCACGGCGACCAGCGGGAAATAGTGCTCGTCGGCGCCGTCGGCGCCCGTGCTCTTCACGTACCGCCAGCCGAACTTGTCCAGCATCGCGGGCTCGATCCTGACGCCACCCTCCGAGAGCAGCGCGATCACGCCCGCCAGCGCCGGTTGCGCGTAGGCGGCGAGAGCGCGCACGCGCCGTACCTCGCGCACGCAGATGCCTGCGCGGATCCCGCCCGCCATATTGGCGCTCGCGATGATGCCAAAGGATGCGCTGCGCTCGCAGCTCACTTCCTTGAATTCGTTCATCGCTTCGCCATAGAACGCAATCGGGCCGGCGCGGTCCGTGGTGAGCGCGAAGTCCGGCGGAAAGAAATGCACCACCGTGTCAATCTCGCGCGCCGCTTCGGTGGCGAAATCCGGCTGCGCGGCGACGCGGTGCCCGGGAATCAGGCCTGCGAGGCAGGCAAAGACCAGCAGCGCCGTGAGCCTCGGAGCCACGGTTTGCGCCTCGATCTACTCGGGGCGGCGTCCGGGCGTGGTGGCGGTGCCGGAAGTGGGGGCGGAGGGTACCGCGCGGATCACCATCGGCGGCGCTGACGGGCGAACCAGCATCGGCGCCAGAGTCCCTTGCGCGGGCTGCGCCGCGCGCGATCTGTCGATGAACGCCATTTTCTCTTTCGTTAAAGCGAGTTCTTCACGAATCCGGGCCGTGGATGCCCGCTCCGCTTCCAGAAACGCCCTGGCAGAGGATAGCTCCACCTGCAGTTGATCGATCGACGCTTTCTGGTCGGCGGCTTCCTTGCGCAGCGGCGCCATTTCCGCGTTGACCGACTTCAATTCGGACTGCGCTTTCTGCAACTGCGTATTGGCACCCGACAACGCCGTCCGTGCTTCGTCGAGCGCCTGGTTTCTCTGCCACGCGAAACCCGCCGCGGCCACGGCGGCGATGACTGCGAGTACCAGCGGAATCCTGTTCATGTCGACCTCCTGTCCAATGCTAAAGCGCGCGCTTGACGGCGTTGGTCACGGCGCGCGTGTCGTGCACGCCACCCAGGTCGGGCGTGAAGACCTGTTCTTCCGTAGTGCGCTCGATGGCTTTCATCAACCGCGCCGCCGCCTTCGGCTCGCCGAGGTGCTCCAGCATCATCGACGCCGTCCAGAAAGTCGCGATCGGATTGGCGATGCCCTTGCCGGTGATGTCGAAGGCCGAGCCGTGGATTGGTTCGAACATGGACGGGAATTTGCGCTCCGGATTCAGGTTCGCCGTCGGCGCGATGCCGAGCGAGCCCGACAGCGCGGCGGCTAGGTCGGAGAGGATATCTGCGTGCAGGTTGGAGGCGACGATGGTATCCAGCGTCTCCGGCTTCAGGACCATCACCGTGGTCACCGCGTCCACGAGCACGCGGTTGGTCTTCACATCGGGAAACCTGTCGGCCACTTCGTAGAAAATTTCGTCCCACAGCACCATGCCGTGGCGCTGCGCGTTTGACTTGGTGACGAGCGTGAGGTGCTTGCGCTTTCTTTTCTGCGCAAGCTCGAAGGCAAACCGGTGTATGCGTTCAACACCGGTGCGCGTGAAAACGGACGTTTCAGTGGCGATCTCTTCGGGCAGGCCTTTGTGCACGCGCCCGCCGGAGCCGGAATACTCACCTTCCGTGTTCTCGCGGATGATCACCCAATCAATGTCTTTGCCGCCTTTCAATTTTGAAGAAACACCCGGTAAAACCCGTGCAGGACGGACATTGGCGTATTGATCGAATCCCTGGCAGATCGGCAGGCGCAGGCCCCAGAGGGAGATGTGGTCGGGCACATCGGGTGAACCGACGGCGCCGAAGAAGATGGCGTCGAAGGTCTTCAGCCGGGCTAGCCCGCCGTCGGGAATGTAGGCGCCGGTCTTCAGGTAGCGCTCGGAACTCCAGTCGAACGGCTCGATGTCGAGACTGAAATCCTCTTTCCCCGCCAGTTCCTGCAGGACTTCGATTCCGGCGGTGATCACTTCCTTGCCGATCCCGTCGCCGGGGATGGCGGCGATCCGGTGCGTCTTCAAGCGGCGATTCGGGATTGCGCTCGAACCGCTTCGGCGACCGCTGCGCCTACATCCGAGGTGGATGCGCGGCCCTTCATGTCGGGCGTATGCGGGCCGTCGATGATCACCCTTTCGATGGCGCGCACGACGTCGGCCGCCGCCTCCGGATGACCCAGGTGCTCCAGCATGAGCGCGCCGGACCAGATCTGGCCGATCGGATTGGCGATTTTCTTCCCGGCGATGTCCGGTGCCGAACCGTGCACCGGCTCGAAGATGGACGGCGCGGTGCGCTGCGGGTTGATGTTGCCGGAGGGGGCGATGCCGATCGTGCCCGCTGTCGCCGGGCCGAGATCGGACAGGATGTCGCCGAACAGGTTGGATCCGACGATCACGTCGAAGCGCTCCGGGTTGAGCACCATCTGGATCGACAGCCCGTCGACATGGTATTTGTCGGTGCGCACGTCGGGATAGTTCTTCTTCATTTCTTCGAAGCGTTCGTCCCAGTACGGCATGGTGATGGAAATGCCGTTCGACTTGGTGCAGCTCGTGACGTGCTTCTTGCGCGTCTTCGCGAGCTCGAACGCGTATTTCATGATCCGGTCCACGCCCCTGCGGCTGAACACCGACAGCTGCGTCACGACTTCCTGCGGCGTGCCTTCGAACATGCGGCCGCCGACGTTGCCGTATTCGCCCTCGGTGTTTTCGCGGATCACGTAGTAGTCGATGTCGCCAGGCTTGCGTCCCGCCAGGGGGCAGGGCAGCCCCTCGAACAGGCGCACCGGGCGCAGGTTGACGTAGAGGTCGAACCAGCGCCGGAAGTTGATCAGCAGTCCCCACGCCGAGATATGGTCGGGAACGATCGCCGGATTGCCGACGGCGCCGAAGTACACCGCATCGTAGCCGCGCAGGATCTGCTGGGCGTCGTCCGGGCACATCTTGCCATGCGCCTTGTACCAGTCGCAACTCCAGTCGAATTCCTTCCACTGGAAGCGCACGCCGTGCCGCGCCGCGGCAGCCTCCATGACGCGCACGCCTTCAGGCATCACTTCACGGCCGATGCCATCGCCGGGGATTACCGCGATTTTGTGTTCAGTCATAAACGCCAGTATAGCTAGAATGCGGCCATGAAATTCGCCGCCTTCGAAACCTCCACCGAGTGGTGTTCGGTCGCCGTCTGGACAGACGGGGAGATAAACGGCATCGAGGAACGCGCAGGCCACACGCACTCCGAACGGGTGCTGCCGATGCTCGATCGCCTCGTCGCTGCGGCCGGCATTTCGATCGCGCAACTCGATGCGGTGGCGTTCGGCGCCGGGCCCGGCTCGTTCACCGGGCTGCGCATCGCCTGCGGCGTGGCGCAAGGCTTGGCATTCGCGCGCGGCCTGCCCGTCATCGGCGTCTCCACGCTGGAGGCGTTGGCGGAGGAATCCGGCGCAGCGCGCGTCGTCGCCTATCTCGATGCGCGTATGCACGAAGTGTGCACACATACATATATAGCATACACACATTGAA
>JBDTRO010000111.1:0-7462 GCA_039931635.1 Betaproteobacteria bacterium
CCGGGCGCGCTGCAGGACATCGGCGCGGACATGGTGATCGACTGGCTGGCTTGCGGCGTGGACCCGAACCAGGCGACCCTCTTCGTGCAGTCGCTGGTGCCCGAGCACGCGGAGCTGCACCTGCTGCTGTCGATGATGACGCCGATCGGCTGGTTGGAGCGCGTGCCGACCTTCAAGGACCAGCAGGAAAAGCTCGCCGACAAGGATCTCACCACTTACGGCTTCCTGGGTTATCCGCTGCTGCAGGCGGCGGACATCATGATCTACCGTGCGAAGTACGTTCCCGTGGGCGAAGACCAGGTACCGCACATCGAATTCACGCGCGAACTGGCGCGCCGCTTCAACCACCTGTACGGCCGCGAACCGGGCTATGAAGACAAGGCGAAGGCGGCGGTGAAGAAGATGGGCAGCAAGAAGGCGCGGCTGTTCAACGAACTGCGCACGAAATTCCTCGAAAGCGGCGACGGCGAGGCGCTCAAGCGCGCCCAGGCGCTGCTCGACGAGCAGCAGAACATTCCGCGCGGCGACCGCGAGCGTCTTTACGGCTGGCTCGAAGGCAGCGGCAGGAAAATCCTGGTGGAAGCCGAGGCGCTGCTGACGGAAGCGTCCAAGCTTACCGGCCTGGACGGGCAGAAAATGTCCAAGTCCTACGGCAACGCCATTGGCCTGCGCGAGGAGCCGGAGTCCGTCGCGAAAAAGATCAAGACCATGCCCACCGATCCGGCGCGGGTGAAGCGCACGGACCCCGGCACACCGGAGAAGTGCCCGGTCTGGAGCATGCATCTGGTGTATTCGGACGAGCAAAGGCAGAAGTGGGTGCGCAAAGGCTGCACCACCGCGGGCATTGGCTGCCTGGAATGCAAGCAGCCCGTGATCGACGCCGTGCTCGCGGAACTCGCACCGATACGCGAGCGCGCGCAGGCCTACCTCGACGATCCCACGCTGGTGAAGAACATCCTCGCTGACGGCTGCGACAAGGCGCGCGCGCTTGCCGTCGATACCATGCGCGATGTGCGCGAGGCCATGGGGCTTTCCTACACATGACCGAAGCCGCCGCCGCTCCATTGCCGGTCCGGATCGCGACCCTCTACGGTGAGCCGCTGACCGAGATCCCGGTCGACCTCTACATCCCCCCGGATGCGCTGGAAATCCTGCTTGATGCCTTCCACGGTCCGCTCGACCTGCTGCTGTACCTCATCCGCAGGCAGAACCTGGACGTGCTCGACATCCCGATGGCGCCGCTGACGCGGCAGTACCTGGAATACGTCGAGCTGATGCGGCGCAAGAACCTCGAACTCGCCGCCGAGTACCTGGTGATGGCGGCGATGCTGATCGAAATCAAGTCGCGCATGCTGTTGCCGCGCCCGCCGGCGGTCAACGAGGAGGAAGATCCGCGTGCGGAGCTGGTGCGCCGGCTGCTCGAATACGAGCAGATCAAAAAAGCGGCGCGGGACCTGGATGCGCTGCCGCAGGTCGGGCGCGACATGCTCGCTATCTCGGTGCTGGTGGAGCGCACCGCGGTGGAGCGGCTGCCCGACGTGCATCCGAGAGACCTGGCGGAAGCCTGGCGCTCGCTGCTGTTCCGCGCCCGCATGACCCGGCATCACCGCGTTTCGCGCGAGGAACTCTCGGTGCGCGAGCACATGAGCCAGATCCTGCGCCAGCTGAAGGCGAGCCGGGTGCTCGAATTCACCGAGCTGTTCGATCCCTCCCTCGGGGTCCCGGTGCTGGTGGTCACGTTCCTCGCGCTGCTGGAACTCGCGCGCGAGACCCTGATCGATGTCACGCAGTCCGGGGGTTTTGCACCGATTTACATCAGGATCGCCCATGTCGAACCCGAGTGAAGTAAAGCGCATCGTCGAGGCCGCGCTGCTGTCGTCGCAGGAACCGCTGGCACTTTCCGACCTGAAGCGGCTGTTCGAAGACGAAATCGGCCCCGATACCCTGCGCCGGCTGCTCGACGAGCTGCGCGAGGACTGGTCGGCCCGCGCGGTGGAACTCGTCAACACGGCGAGCGGCTGGCGCTTCCAGACACGGCCGGATTTCCAGCCCTTCGTCGAGCGCCTGAACCCCGACAAGCGCCCGCGCTACTCGCGCGCGGTGATGGAGACGCTGGCGATCATCGCCTACCGCCAGCCCGTGTCGCGCGGCGACGTCGAGGACATCCGCGGCGTGGCGGTGTCCGCACAGATCATCCAGACCCTGGAGAGCCGCGGCTGGATCGACGTGGTCGGCCATCGCGACACACCGGGCCGGCCGGCACTCTACGCCACCACCAGGTCCTTCCTCGACGACCTCGGACTGCTTTCCCTGCAGGAGCTGCCACCGCTGGAAGAAATCGCCCGCACGCTGCAGCTCGAGCAGGCGGCCTCTCCACCTGAACCTGCGACCACGCAGCCCGCTGCCAACGAACCCGCCGCCGCCGAGTAGTCCCGGCAGTCCTTCCGGCGAGCGCCTGCAGAAACTCCTTGCCGCCGCCGGATTCGGCTCGCGCAGGGAAATCGAGACCTGGATCACCGCGGGCCGGGTCACCGTGCGCGGCCAGGTCGCGAAGCTGGGCGACCGCGCGAGTCCCGGGGACATGGTCCTCCTCGACGGCAAGGAAATAAAATTTGGCGCGGGCAAGGGCGCGCCGCGCGTCATCATTTATCACAAGCCGGTCGGCGAACTGGTCACGCGCAGCGACCCGGAGGGCCGGCCCACGGTGTTCGACAAGCTGCCCAAGCTCAGTCCCGGGCGCTGGGTCTCGATCGGGCGACTGGACCTGAACTCCTCGGGCCTGCTGTTGTTCACCGATTCGGGCGAGCTCGCCAACCAGTTCATGCATCCGAGCCGGGAGATCGAACGGGAGTACGAAGTGCGCGTGCAGGGCGGGCTGTCGGCGGCCGCGATACGCCAGCTGCTGGCCGGCGTGGAGCTGGAAGACGGTCCCGCGCGTTTCAAATTGCTGGAGCCGTTGAAGGCGCGCAAGGATTCGGGCACCAACCTCTGGTACCGGGCAGTGCTGGCCGAGGGGCGCAACCGCGAAGTGCGGCGCATGGTGGCGGCCGCGGGCGGCAGGGTCAGCCGCCTGATGCGGGTGCGTTTCGGGTCGATTTCCCTGCCGTTGGATTTGCCGCCGGGCCGGTGCGTCGAGATCGATGCGGGTAAGGCGCTGGTTCTGATCCGGAAATGCTGAGAAGACTCATTCGCTGGATATGCTGCAAGTACGCCGTTCGCAATAAGGCCCGGGGCGAACTGCATGCCGCCATCAAAATGTGGTCCATCGCCGTCGCCTGCGGCGATGACTCGCCGCAAACCGGGCGCAACCTGGGCGAGTCGTACTTCCGGCTCGGCGACTACGCTGGCGCGGTGCCGCTGCTGGAGGCTGCTGCGCGTCACTTTGCCGGGGACGGTCCCCTCGCAGAGATGCTGGCGCAGGCGCGCGAGCAAGTGGCCCCGCCGGCCTCGATGCCGCCGCAGCCCGAACCCGGCACTCCGGATCCGTCATTTGCGCAATCGCTGCGCGATGCATTCAATGCGTCCCAGGCGGGCGGGGCGGCAGATCCGGAGCGCCCGCCGAAGCTGATGTTGCGTACCGGTGGCGACAGCTTCGATGCGCTTGACCTGATGAACGTGCTCGGGGCGCGGGTGGGCCACACAGATGAGGCGATTGGCCACATTGCCGGGGCGCTTTGGCGCAACCCTGGCTCCGCCGAGGCGCACACGCTGCTTGGCGCCTGCGCCTGGTCCAGGCTCACGCCGGTAATCGAATCCTTGCGTCAACGCGTAACGCAGGAGAAGTCGGGCGAGGTTTCGCCGCTGGGTTTGCTGCCGTTGGCCGAATCAAGCGCCAGTGAACAGCATCAATGCGCCCGGCAATACGCGCAGCAGCAATATGGCGACTATCTTTCGCGCCCGCCGCTGTGCGGCACGCGGCGACGCGAGGACCGGAACACGTTGCGTATCGGCTATCTTTCCGCCGACTATCACGATCACCCGACCAGCTTCCTCGTCGCGCAGATCATCGAGCGGCATGATCGCGAGCGTTTTGAAGTATTCGGCTATTCCTGCGGACCCGATAGCGAGGTTTCCATGCGCAAGCGAATGCGCGCGGCCTTCGACACATTTCGCGACGTACGGCCGTTGTCGCACGAGGCCGCCGCGCAGCAAATCCTCGACGATGGGATCGATATTCTGGTCGAATTGAACGGCTACACGACAAATGCCCGCCTGGAAATCCCCGCGCTGCGGCCCGCCCCGGTGCAGGTGAGCTGGCTCGGCTACCCGGGCACCCTCGGTCACCCGCGGCTGGCCGATTATCTGATCGGCGATCCGATCGTCACTCCGCTCGCGGACGCCGCCTTTTACAGCGAGAAGCTGGCACTCATGCCTGGCTGCATCCAACCGAACGAACGGCAATTTGCCATAGGGGCGGCGCCGCATCGCACGGCAGCCGGACTACCAGCGCAGGGATTTGTCTTTTGCTGCTTCAACCAGAGCTACAAGATAACCCCGGCGATATTCGACCTGTGGTGTCGGCTGCTCACTGAAGTACCCGGCAGCGTACTGTGGCTGTTGGGCGAATCAGACGCGGCCCGGCGCAATTTGCAGCAGGAAGCACTACGACGTGGCGTCGCGCCGGACAGGCTGATTTTCGCCCCGCGAGTGACGTATGCCGAGCACTTGGCGCGCTTTCAGCTCGCCGATCTGTTCCTGGACACCCTGCCGTTCAATGGGGGCGCGACCGGCAGCGATGCGCTTCGGGCCGGGGTGCCATTGGTGACTTGTCCGGGAGAGACCTTCATCGCGCGCCTGGCGACCAGCCTGCTCCATGCGGCAGGGCTGCCCGAACTGGTGACCCACAGCCTGCTGGAATATGAGGCGCTGGCGCTGAGGCTTGCCACCGATGGCACGCTGCATTCCGCGACCAGGACAAAGCTTGCGCGCAACCGCGACACCTGCGCGCTGTTCGACAGCGAGCGTTTCACGCGTGACCTGGAACGGCTGTTCCGCCGCATGTGGACGAACCATCGCGCAGGCAGCCTGGAGCCGATCGACCTGGGTGCGCGCGACGGCTAGGGCGTCGCCGCAGCGCTCCGCGCTGCCATAGCACGGGTTGTCCCAAAGGCAAAAAGCTGTTAAACTTCAAGCCGTTTCAGATGCAAATGGGCCTCGGCCCATTTTTTGTTTGCACGCTTGGAAAAGCATGGCGGCGATGGCGAAAGTGGTGGAGCTGACCCTGGACGGCATGGGGTTCGAACTGGTCGATGCGAGGGCATCGGGCGGGGGGCGGCATCTGTCCATTTTTATCGACCGGCCCGGCGGCATCACGGTGGACCATTGCGCCGAGGTGAGTCGGCAGCTGTCGCGGGTGCTGGAGGTCGAGGGTATCGACTACGACCGGCTGGAAGTGTCTTCGCCGGGGCTGGACCGGCCGTTGTGCAAGCCGGCCGATTTCACGCGTTTCGCGGGCAGTAAAGTGGACGTGAAGATGCGGACGCGGGACGAGAGTGGCCGCAAGCGCTTCACCGGCCTGTTGCGCGGAGAGGCGGACGGTGTGGCCACGCTCGACGTGGAAGGCCGCGAGGTGGCGTTGAAGCTGGACGAAATTGATCGGGCCCGGCTGGTGCCGGACCTCCCGGCGATAGCCGGGCCTGTGATGAAGGGAAAGAAATGAGCCGGGAAATTCTGCTGCTGGTGGACGCGCTGGCGCGCGAAAAGAACGTGAACCGGGACGTGGTCTTCGGTGCGCTCGAGCTCGCGCTCGCCTCCGCCACCAAGAAGCGCTTCACCGAGGACGTCGACGTGCGGGTCGAGATCAACCGCGAGACGGGCGCCTACCAGGCCTACCGCCGCTGGAAAGTGCTGCCGGACGACGCGCCGGACTGGATCAACGCGCAGATGCTGTCGGTCGAGGAGGCGCAGGACCGCAAGCCCGACGCCAAGCTGGACGACGTGATCGAGGAGCAGATCGAGAACGTGCCCTTCGGCCGCATCGGCGCGCAGACCGCCAAGCAGGTGATCCTGCAGCGCATCCGGGATGCCGAGCGCGAGCAGATCCTGAACGATTTCCTCGGTCGCGGCGACGAGCTCGTGACCGGCACCGTGAAGCGCATGGAGCGCGGCAGCGCGATCGTCGAATCGGGCCGCCTGGAAGCGCAGTTGCCGCGCGAGAACATGATTCCGAAGGAAAACCTGCGCGTGGGCGACCGCGTGCGCGCCTGGGTGCAGAAGATCGACCGCGGCGCGCGCGGCCCGCAGCTCATCCTGTCGCGCACCGCGCCGCAGTTCATCATGAAATTGTTCGAACTCGAGGTGCCGGAGATCGAGGAGAAGCTGCTCGAGATCAAATCGGCGGCCCGCGACCCGGGCGTGCGCGCGAAAATCGCCGTGCATACCAGCGACCGGCGCATCGACCCGATCGGCACCTGCGTCGGCATGCGCGGTTCGCGCGTGCAGGCCGTGACCCAGGAGCTGGCCGGCGAGCGCGTGGACATCGTGCTCTGGTCGGCCGATCCGGCGACCTTCGTCATCGGCGCCCTGGCGCCCGCCGAGGTCAGCTCGATCCTGGTGGACGAGGAAAAGCACGCCATGGACGTGGTGGTGGACGAGGAAAACCTCGCCATCGCGATCGGCCGCAGCGGCCAGAACGTCAGGCTCGCCTCCGAGCTCACCGGCTGGACCATCAATCTGATGAGCCAGGAAGAGTCCACCAAGAAGCAGGAAGAAGAGGGCAGCCGCGTCAAGACGCTGTTCATGCAGAAGATCGACGTCGACGAGGAAGTGGCCGACATCCTGATCCAGGAGGGCTTCTCCACCCTCGAGGAAATCGCCTACGTGCCAATCACCGAAATGATGGAGATCGACGCCTTCGACGAGGACACGGTGAACGAGCTGCGCAGCCGCGCGCGCAACGCGCTGCTGGTGCAGGCGATCGCGAGCGAGGAAAGCATCGCCGGCGTGGAGCCGGACCTGCTGACGCTCGAGGGCATGGACAACCAGCTGGCCGCCAAGCTCGCGCCGCAGGGCGTCAAGACGCGCGACGACCTGGCCGACCTGTCGGTGGACGAACTGGCCGAGATGACGGGCATGGATGCCGAGCGCGCCAAGGGGCTGATCCTGGCGGCGCGCGCGCACTGGTTCGCCGACGAGGCCAAGACCACGGCGGCCGCTCCGGCGGTACTGAAAGGGGCCGCATAACGTGGCACAAACCAGCGTCGCCCAGTTTGCGAGCGAACTGAAGGTTCCGCCTTCGGTATTGCTCGAGCAGTTGCGCGCCGCCGGGGTTGAGAAGCGCATCGCCGACGACTCCCTCTCGGAACAGGACAAGGCAAAGCTGCTCGAGTACCTGCGCAATTCGCACGGTTCGGTCGAGCCCAAGAACAAGATCACGCTGACGCGCAAGCACACCAGTGAGATCAAGAAATCCGACGCGACCGGCAAGGCGCGCACGATCCAGGTCGAGGTGCGCAAGAAGCGC
>JBDTRO010000112.1:0-6200 GCA_039931635.1 Betaproteobacteria bacterium
TCAGGTGCTCCGGCGGCGGCAGCGGAACGATGTTCTCGATGCGCTCGTCGTCGGTCAGGGAAGTCTTGTCGTCGATGGTCATGGGGGTCCCAAAAAAAAACCGCCAGGCTTTCGCTCTGGCGGTTTGTCGGTTTCGCTGATGGTGCGGCTAGCCGTTCCCCTCCGCCAGAGGGCGCGGGAAGTGGAAAAAATAGCCGTAAAACCAGCGTTTCATGAGCTCATTCAAGCACGAACCCAGGGGCCCTGTCTACGTCGGCCACGGGACCAGAAGGATTCCGGTGTCATCTCCGGGCGGTAGCTGGACGTTTGGGTATTCATGGTGCGCTCGAATTTACACCGTTGGCACTCGAACCCGTGCACTGCCAATCGGGTAATTTGCTAGGTGGCATGCGTCATGCTACGGTTTTCCCACAGTCGGCCGATCAGAAAAACAATTGGAGGTCGAAATGGCGGCACTTGAATCGCTTCCTTGCTCCCCGGCAACGATCCCGGTCGCCGGCTTCAAGGATGTCTACGAAATCGCCGCGGTCGAAAAGGCGCTGCAGGAGCTGCCGCAATCCGCCAACGAGGCGCTGCGCGCCCTGTACGAAAAGATGCTGCGCATCGGCGGCCAGCGCTTCGCGGTCAAGCCCTCGTCGCTGCCCGAAATGGACGCGCTGTTCGAAGAACTGCCCAATTTTGGTGCCGTACTGGAGCATATCCGCCGCCAGCTTGCGCTCTGCGTCGACTCGGATGACGACGTGGAACTGCCGCCGATCCTGCTGCTGGGCGATCCGGGCATCGGCAAGACCCATTTCGCGCGGCGCGTCTCGCAATTGCTCGGTACCGGCTACGGCTTCGTGCCGATGAGTTCGCTTACCGCGGGCTGGGTGCTGTCGGGCGCCTCTTCGCAATGGAAGAACGCCAAGCCCGGCAAGGTGTTCGAGACTTTCCTGAACGGCGACTACGCCAACCCGGTGATGGTGGTGGACGAACTGGACAAGGCGAGCGCCGACGGCCAGTACGATCCGCTGGGCGCGCTCTACGAGCTGCTCGAGATGCAGACCGCGATGCGCTTCACGGACGAATTCGCGGAAATCCCGATCGACGCCTCGGGCGCGGTGTGGTTCGCGACCGCGAACGATGCCTCGCGCATCCCGGAACCGCTGCTCAACCGCATGAACGTCTACGAGATCGAGCCGCCGGATGCCGTCGGCTCGGCGCGCATCGCGCATTCCCTGTATCGCGAGATCCGCGAGTCGCACGACTGGGGCCGGCGCTTTCCGGAAGCGCCCTCGGGCAGCGTGGTGGAAAAACTCGCGCTGCTCACGCCGCGCGAGATGCGGCGCGCGGTGCAGGCGGCTTTCGGCAACGCCAAAATATCGGGCCGGGAAGAACTGCGGCCCGAGGACGTGGATATCCAGCGCGGCGGCCGGAAATCCAGGATCGGGTTCTAGTTCTAGAAGTACGCCAGCAAGCGCCCGCAGGCGATCACCGAGATCCAGAGCAGCATGGAAACCGCCGCTGCGGCACGTGCCGCCAGGGGCGGCATCACATCGACATCCCATTTCCCGGCACGGCGGAAGACGCCGGCATGAAGGATCCCCGCATTGGCGCCGGCCAGCAGGATCAGACACATCTTTACCGCGAACACGGGATTGGAGATCAGTTCACCCGCGTGCGCGACGAACATCGCCATGCCGCTTGGCACGATCAGCGCGAAGCTCGCGGCGGTCCAGGGAAGGACGTGCATCGCAAGGCGGCGCACCGGCAGCGAACGCGACAGGCCGAGCAGCCGCAGGTCGAGCACCACGATCGAACCGACCAGCAGCGCGATGCCGGCGATGTGCGCCGTCTCCACCGAGGGATAGAGCCACAGCCACTGGCGCATCGCCTGGCCGAGGGCGCTCGCCTCGAGCGCGCCCATCGCGGTCATCGTCAGCGCAGTTCCACGGTCTTGCCGCCGGCGATGATCCGCTCGGCCCGCATTTCCTCTGCCTTGCCGCGATTGGCGTAGCCCTCCACCGTCACGCTGGCGCCGGGCGTGAGCAGATCCCTGGACAGGCCGCGCGCTTCCATGCGCGAAGGCGGCGCGAGCAGGCAAAGCCAGGTCTTGCCGGGCGTCTCGAGACGGATGAAGCCGTGCGGATGTTCGTAGCCGGACTCGGCGATCCTGCCGGATAGCTTGAGCAGCTTCGTCGAGTCGTACTCGCTCCAGCCGTGGTGCGCGTAAGCGCTCGCGGCCAGCAGAACCGCGAAGATCAGAGCCGCTGTTCGACCCATGCTTTCACCGTTTCGAGTGCGACGGCCAGCTTCGAGGGCTCGGTACCGCCGGCCTGCGCCATATCCGGGCGCCCGCCGCCCTTGCCGCCGATCTGCTGCGCCACGAAATTCACCAGCTCTCCCGCCTTGACTCTGCCGGTGAGATCGGCCGTGACGCCGGCGATCAGCGAAACTTTGCCGTCGGCCACCGCCGCCAGCACGATGGCCGCGCTCTTCAGCTTGTCCTTCAGCTTGTCCATCGTCTCGCGCAGCGTCTTCGCGTCCGCCCCTTCGAGCGTCGCCACCAGCAACTTCGCGCCCTTCACGTCGACGGCCTGGGAAGCGAGGTCCTGGCCCTGGCCCATGGCGAGCTTCGAGCGCAGCTTCGCGAGTTCCTTCTCCAGCGCTTTTTTCTCGTCGAGCAGGTTCTGCGCCGCCCTCTCGACCATGCCGGCGCCGGGCTGGGCACGCAGCTGTTTCGACACTTCGAAGAATTCCTGCAGCTGGCCGTTCATCATCGCAAGCGCGTTGCCGCCCGTGGTCGCCTCTACGCGCCGGATGCCTGCCGCCACGCCGCCTTCCGAGTACAGCTTGAATACGCCGATGTCGCCAGTGCGTTCCACGTGCGTGCCGCCGCAGAATTCCCTCGACGAACCGATGTCGAGCACGCGCACCTCGTCGCCGTACTTCTCGCCGAACAGCATCATGGCCCCCGAGCGCTTTGCTTCCTCGATCGGCATGACCTGGGCCCGTGTCGCCGTGTTCTGCATGATCTCGTTGTTCACGCGCAGTTCCACTGCGCGCAGTTCGGCGTCGCTCATGGGCTTGTCATGCGCGAAATCGAAGCGCGTCTTGTCCGCATCGACCAGCGAGCCCTTCTGCTGCACGTGAGCGCCCAGCACTTCGCGCAGCGCCTTGTGCATGAGGTGGGTGACCGAATGGTTGCGCATGGTCCGCTTGCGCCGCTCGGTGTCGACGCGCGCTTCCACCTTGTCGCCGACCTTGAGCGCGCCTGTCTTGAGCGCGCCGTGGTGGCCGAACACGTCGGGCTGGAGCTTCTGCGTGTCGGCGACCGAGAACGTGCCGCCCGATCCCACCAGCTCTCCCTGGTCGCCCACCTGGCCGCCGGATTCGGCGTAGAACGGCGTCTGGTCCAGCACCACCACTCCCGCCTCGCCAGCCTGGATCTGCTCCGTCGCCGCGCCATCCAGGTAGAGCGCAATTACCTTTGCCGGCAGACTCAGGGTGTCGTAGCCGCGGAACTCGGTCTTGCGGCCCGAGTAATCAAGCCCCGCGGCGGAGGTGAAGCGGCTCGCCGCGCGCGCGCGCTCGCGCTGCTGGCCCATCGCGGCTTCGAATCCCGCGAGGTCCAGGCTGACGCCGCGCTCGCGGCAGATATCGGCGGTCAGGTCGACCGGGAAGCCGAAAGTGTCGTAAAGCTTGAAGATGGTCTCGCCGTCGAGCAGCTTCTCGCCCGAGGCAAGCGCGCCTTCGAGCAGGCCCATGCCATGCTCCAGCGTTTCCGCGAAGCGCTCCTCCTCCTGCTTCAGGACTTCGGCTACCCGTTTCGCGGCGTTCCTGAGTTCCGGGTAGGCGTCGCCCATCGCCTTGTCCAGATCCGCGACCAGGCGATGGAAGAACGGCTGTTTCTGGCCGAGCTTGTAGCCGTGGCGGATGGCGCGGCGGACGATCCGGCGCAGCACGTAGCCGCGCCCCTCGTTGCCCGGGATGACGCCGTCCACGATCAGGAACGAGCAGGCGCGGATGTGGTCGGCGATCACGTTCAGCGAAGGATCCTTCAATCTCTTCTGCTTCGTTTCCCGGGCCGCGGCCTTGATCAGGTCCTGGAACAGGTCGATTTCGTAGTTCGAGTGCACATGCTGCAGCACCGCGGCGATCCGCTCCAGCCCCATGCCGGTATCCACGCAGGGTTTGGGCAGCGGCGTCATGACGCCCTTCTCATCCCGGTTGTACTGCATGAAGACGAGATTCCAGACCTCGATGTAGCGATCGCCGTCGGCATCCGCAGAACCGGGCGGGCCGCCGGGAATTCCGGGCCCGTGGTCGTAGAAAATCTCGCTGCAGGGCCCGCAGGGGCCGGTATCGGCCATCTGCCAGAAATTGTCGGATTGGTATTTGGCGCCGCCCGGCTTGTCGCCGATCCGCACCACCCGCTCCTTCGGCACGCCGATGACCTTGGTCCACAGGTCGTAGGCCTCGTCGTCGGTCTCGTAGACCGTGGTCCAGAGCTTGTCCGGCGGCAGCTTGTACACCTGGGTGAGCAGCTCCCAGGCGAACTGGATCGCGTCTTTCTTGAAGTAGTCGCCGAAGCTGAAATTGCCCAGCATCTCGAAGAAGGTGTGGTGGCGCGCCGTGTAGCCGACGTTTTCCAGGTCGTTGTGCTTGCCGCCGGCGCGCACGCTGCGCTGCGAGGTCGTGGCGCGCACATAGGCGCGCTTTTCCTTGCCGAGAAAGGTGTCCTTGAACTGGACCATGCCGGAATTCACGAACAGCAGGGTCGGGTCGTTCGCGGGCACGAGGGAACTCGAAGCCACGATGGTGTGGCCCCTGGATTTGAAGTACTCGAGGAAACTCGAGCGGATCTCGGCGGATTTCATGTTCCGCCTATTTTAAAGGAAGGAGCCACGGCGCCCGGGCGCCGCGGACCTTCATTCAGCTCAGGCGGCGAGCCGCCCGTACTTGACCAGCCGCGCGCGAACGCCCGTCTGCGTGCGCTGGTGCGCCGACGCGAGATCCGGCAGTCCCCTGCCGGCGTCGAAACCGGAAAGGAGCTTCCGATCCTCGTCCTCCGACCACGGCTCGCCGGTCTTCGGCGGCAGCTGCTGCTTGCGCCGCTCGAAGCGCTCCGACTTCTCCAGCGCCTCGGCCGCCGCGTACAGCGCGCGTACAACCGGCGCACGCTGATACACGCTGTCCGCGGCAAACACTTCGCCGGACTCCGGATCGACGCCGTTGGCCAGCGAGCGCACCACGCTCAATGCTTCAGATTGATTCATTCGATTCACCCCCTTTCTGCCGCAGGCGCGGCTAAGGAATGAACGTTTACTCAGCGTCGCGCGATGACAGGAGACTGCGAATAACGTCGCTGGAAAATCCGCGTCCCTGGAGGAAGCGCATGCGCTTCGCGCGCTCCTCGCGCGTGGACGCCGGTTCGCGGTACTTGCGATCGAGAATGGCGCGCGCACGCTCGAGTTCGCCTTCCGAGGAGACGCGCTCGACGAGCTCCGGATCCACTCCCTTGGCCTTCAGATCGTGGCGGATGCGCGCCGCGCCGTACTTGCGCGACAAGGAGCGCGCCCGCTCCTCCGCGAAGCGCTCCTCGGAGAGTTGATTTTTTGTCTTTAAATCCGAAATCAAATTCTTCAGAGCGTCCGAAGACCCTGAATGAGGCGAAAGCTTGCGCTCGAGCTCCTGGCGGGAGTGCTCCCGGCGCGCGAGCAACCGTAATGCCCGCGCGCGGAGCTCTACTGGGGTGTCAGGCTCGTCTTTCACCCACGTTTACGCGTCGGCAGCTTCTCGACCTTGTTGTCTTCGACTGCTGCTTCGGTGCCGGCCACCGCCACGGGCTTGAGCACGCCCGCCTTCGCGCGGATCTTCTGCTCGATCTCGAGCGCCATCGGCTGGTTTTCCTTCAGGAACTCGCGGCAGTTGTCCTTGCCCTGGCCGAGCCGGTCGCCGCCGTAGATGTACCAGGCGCCCGATTTCTCGACCACGCCGTGGATCACGCCCAGTTCGAGCAGCTCGCCCTCCCAGGAAATGCCCTCGCCGTACAGGATGTCGAACTCCGCGGTGCGAAAGGGCGGCGCGACCTTGTTCTTCACGATCTTGACGCGTGTCTCCGAGCCGATCACCTCGTCGCCTTTCTTGATGGCGCCGATGCGGCGGATGTCGATGCGGGCCGAGGCGTAGAACTTGAGCGCGTTGCCACCGGTGGTGGT
>JBDTRO010000113.1:0-9276 GCA_039931635.1 Betaproteobacteria bacterium
CTTCGCGCGCCGCTCCTCTTCCTCTTTGCGGCGCTTCTCATCCTCCTCGCGGCGCTTGCGGTCCTCCTCGTCGCGCGCGCGGCGCTCCGCCTCTTCCCTGGCACGGCGCTCGTCTTCCTCCTTGCGGCGCTTCTCATCGTCCTCGCGCCGCTTGCGGTCGTCTTCGGCGCGCCTGCGATCGTCTTCCTCGCGCCGCTTGCGGTCTTCCTCTTCGCGCGCCTTGCGGTCTTCCTCCAGCCGCGCCTTCATCTCCGCTTCCAGGCGCTGGCGCAACTCCTCAGCGTCCCGCTTCGATTTCTCCTCGAGCTCCTTGCGCGCCCGTTCGGTCGCTTCAGTCGCGCGGCGCTCAGCGTCTTCCCTTGCCTTGCGCTCCTCCCCGAGCTTGGCGGTGAGTTCGGCTTCCAGCCTCGCCTTGTCTTCGGATTCCTTGCGCGCCTTCTCGAGCGCCTCGCGTTCGCGTCCTTCGGCGGCGTTGGTTTTCGCCAGCCCTTCAGCCTCGGCCTTCGCCTTGACTTCGGTAGCCATGCGGACAGCGGCTTCGCGCGCCGCCTTGACCTTGGCTTCCGCTTCGGCAAGCGCCTTGGAATCCGACTCGGCACGCCCTTTCGCTTCCGCAGCTGCGCGCGCAGCTGCCTCGGCCTGCGTCTTCGCCCTGGCTTCTGCTTCGGCTTTTGCCTTCGCTTCAGCTTCCGCCTTCGCCCTTGCTTCGGCATCGACTCTCGCCTTGGCTTCGGCCGCCGCCGCCCTGGCTTTCGCCTCGGCTTCGGCTTTTGCCTTCGCCTCTGCTACCTGCCGCGCCTTGTAGTCGAACGCCTCCTGCTCTTTTGCCTTGCGCTCGGATTCGGCACGCGCTGCCGCGGCAAGGTCGATGGGCGGCGGCTTGGGCGCGGCGGGAGGCGGCGCTTTGGGCGGCAGTTTCAGGGCCTGGGTGAAATCGAGCCCTTCATCTTCATCGCCCGAGGGCGGTGCCTTGGACTGCGGGGGGGCTGTGCGAGGCGGTGGCGCTGCGCTGCGGCCGACAGACGCGCCAGGCGCGGCGCCGGAGGACACTTCACGGATGAAGCCATCCTTGTCGAGCTGCTGGACCAGCGCCTCGAATTTCGGGCCGGCGAGCTTTTCGAACTTTTTCTGGATCTCGCCGAGCGCGGTTTTGCCGTCGAACGCGGTAAGCACCGTCCGGTCGCTGCGCGACAGCTGGCTCGTCTTGCCGGAGGCTTCCTGCACGCCCTTGCCGGTCTTGGAGAATATTGCTAAGAGGTTCAAGCGCCTGGGGCTCTGAGGGTGCGCGCTATTATATCCAAAGGTGGCAGTTTCCCAGGCTTCGATCCCATTCACGCTGCTGCTTGGCGTTCTGGTCGCGCTCACCGCGCTCGGCATGGACATGTTCCTGCCCGCGGTGCCGGTGATCGCGCGCGCCCTGGGCGCCGCGTCCGGCTATGCGCAGCACACCGTCACCGGCTACCTGCTCGGACTCGCCATCGGCCAGCTGGTCTGGGGGCCGGTTTCCGACCGCTGTGGCCGCAAGCCGGTGCTGCTGGTGGGCCTGGGAGTCTTTCTCGTTTCCACAGCCTGCGCCGCGATGGCGGATTCGGTCCAGGCCGTGGTGCTGCTGCGCTTCGCGCAAGGCATCGGGATGTCGAGCGGCCCGGTCGTCGCGCGCTCCATCGTGCGCGACCTCTACGCCCGCGAGCAGGCAGCGCAGTTGCTGGCGCGCATGATGGCCGTGTTCGGCATCATCCCGGTCACCGCCCCGCTGATCGGGGGGCAGGCGATCGCCTTGAGCGGCTGGCCGGCCGTATTCTGGGTGTACTCGGCCATCGCGCTTGTCCTGCTCGCGGCGGTGGGTTTCGGCATGCGCGAAACAGCGCCCGCCGAGAGACCGTCGGTCGCCCCGGCCCGCATCGCCCGCAACTACGTGTTGCTGTTCGGCGACGCGCGCTTCCGGGCCGCGCTGGGCACCATGTTGCTGGCGCAGATGGGCATCATCGCCTTCGTTTCCGGTTCATCCCTCGCCATGGTGCAGGCGCTGCACCTGACGCCGACCGAATTCAGCGTCGCGTTCGCCGCGATCATGCTCGGCCAGATCGTCGGTGGCGTAACCGGCAGCCGGCTGGTGGCGCGCCTGGGCATCGGCCGCATGGTGCGCCTGGGCGCGGCGCTGGCCCTCGCGGGCGGCCTGCTGCTCGCCGCGCTGGCGCTCGCGGGCGTGCCGCACTGGAGCGCGGTCGTGCTGCCGATGGTCCTTTACCTCCTCGGTTGCTCGTTCATGCTGCCGAACGCCACGGCGGCGGCGCTCTCTCCTTTCCCGCAAATGGCGGGAGTCGCTTCTTCCCTGCTGGGCGCGCTGCCTTTCGGGCTGGGCGCGGTGGTAAGCGCGGTACTCGCGATGGCCTTCGACGGCACGACACGGCCCATGGCGTTCACCATCGCGTCCTTCGGCGTTGCGGCTTTCCTCGCAGAAAGGTATTACTTCCGGAAAATCGTGCATGGATAGCATCGAATGCGTGGTCGTTGGTGCCGGCGTTGTTGGCTTGGCGGTCGCGCGCGCGCTCGCCATGGCGGGCCGGGAAGTGGTGATTCTCGAGGCTGAAGACGCCATCGGCACGCACACCAGCTCGCGCAATTCCGAGGTGATACACGCCGGGATCTACTACCCGAAAGGCTCCCTCAAGGCGCGCGCCTGCGTGGCTGGGCGCCGGATGCTCTACGCCTATTGCGAGGAACACGGCGTGCCCTTCAGGCGCTGCGGGAAATTGATCGTCGCGGCGTCGGAATCGCAACAGGCGGACCTTCTCTCGATCAAGGCGAAGGCCCACGCCAACGGCGTCGCGGACGTGGTCGAAATTCCGGCCAACGAGGCCATGCGCCTGGAGCCGGCGCTGCGCTGCGTCGCGGCGCTGCATTCGCCTTCCACGGGAATCATCGACAGCCACGCGCTGATGCTGGCTTACCTCGGCGACGCCGAAGCCGCGGGCGCCATGCTCGCGCTGAAAAGCCCGCTTGGGGGGGCCGTTGCCCGCGACAACGGTTTTGAACTCCGGGTCGGCGAAACGACGCTAGGCGCGAAAATCCTCGTCAACAGCGCGGGCCTGCGCGCACCCAGCGTCGCGCGCCTGATCGAAGGATTCCCGCCGGAAAGAATCCCGCGGGAGCTGTACGCCAAGGGCAACTACTACTCGCTCGCCGGCCGCGCGCCGTTCTCGCGGCTGATCTATCCAGTGCCCGAACCCGGCGGCCTCGGCGTGCACGTGACGCTGGATCTCGCGGGACAGGCGCGCTTCGGACCCGATGTCGAGTGGGTGCAGGGGATTTCCTACGAAGTGGATCCGCAGCGCGCCGGACGCTTTTATGCCGCGATCCGGCGTTATTGGCCGGCGCTGCCCGACGATGCGCTCTCGCCCGGCTATGCCGGCATCCGCCCCAAGATCTCGGGGCCGGACGAAGCGGCGGCAGATTTCTCGATCCAGGGGCCGGGCGAGCATGGCGTGCCGGGCCTGGTGAACCTGTTCGGCATCGAATCGCCGGGGCTCACTGCAAGCCTGTCGCTTGCGGCGACCGTGCTGCGGCAACTCGAGTGAGCAACGATGCGCCGCCGCTCGGCATCGTGATGCTGGACACGGCGTTTCCGCGCCCGCCGGGCGACATCGGCAATCCGGCCTCTTTCCCATTTCCGGTTTTCTACGACACGGTGCCGTCGGCGACCGTGCGGCGCATCGTGGGTTCGCAGCCCGACCCCGCCCTGCTCGCGCCATTCGTCGCCGCCGGCCACCGGTTGATCGGCCGCGGTTGCGCACGCATCACGACCTCCTGCGGCTTCCTCGTGCTGTGGCAGGCGCCGCTTGCGCAGGCGCTCGCGGTTCCGGTGCTCGCCTCCAGCCTGCTGATCCTGCCGCGGCTGCCGGACGCCGGCGTACTGACTTTCGATCCGGCGCTGCTCGGTGCCGCGCACCTGGCTGCGGCAGGCGCAAACGTCGCCACGCCGGTCGAAGGATTGCAGCGGGAAGACAGTCTCTATCGCACCATCGCCGAGGACCGCGCCGAACTCGATCAGGCCGTCGCACAAGGCGAAGTCATCGCCGCCGGCCGCCGCCTGCTGCGGCGCGCACCACGAATCAGCAGCATCGTCCTCGAATGCACGAATTTCGGTCCTTACCGTGCTGCGCTCGCCATGGCTCTCGGCCTCCCGGTCCATGGGATCGTCGAAGCCCTGATCGATCCGGCTTTCCAGTAGAATCCGCACTTCCCAGCAAAGACCGCCCCAAGGAGGAAAGATGATTCGCTCCATCGCCATTGCCGCCGGAATGCTCGCCGCCGCGACCGCCCAGGCGCAAACCAAGTGGGACCTGCCGGCCGCCTATCCGCCGGGCAACTTCCACACCGAAAACCTGCAGCAGTTCGCCAACGACGTCGAGAAAGCCTCGGGCGGCAAGCTCAAGATCCAGGTTCATGCCTCGGCGTCTCTGTTCAAGGCGCCCGAAATCAAGCGCGCGGTGCAGGGCGGCCAGGCGCAGCTCGGCGAGATCCTGCTGGTGAATTTCTCGAACGAGGATGCGATGTACGAAATCGACGGCATCCCCTTCCTCGCGACCAGCTACGCCGAGGCGAACAAGCTGGCGCGCGCCTCACGCAAGGTATTGGAAGACCGCCTCGGCAAGCAGGACATGACGCTGCTGTACACCGTGCCCTGGCCGCCGCAGGGCATCTACTCGAAGAAGACGATCAATAGTGCCGCCGACATGAAGGGCCTGAAGTGGCGCGCCTACAGTCCCGCGACCGCCAGGATTGCGGAACTCGTCAACGCCCAGCCGGTTACCATCCAGGCCGCCGAACTGACGCAGGCGCTCGCCACCGGCGTGGTCGATTCCTACATGTCCTCGGGCTCGACCGGATACGATTCCAAGACCTTCGAGCATCTCAAGTTCTTCGCCGACACCCAGGCCTGGCTGCCGAAGAACGCGGTCATCATGAACAACAAGGCCTTCGCTGCGCTCGACAAGGCGACGCAGGACGCGGTAAGGAACGCCGCCGCCGCGGCCGAGCCGCGCGGCTGGAAGGTCTCCGAGGAGAAAACCAACTGGTACCTCGGCGAGCTGAAGAAACAGGGCATGACAATTTACCCGCCGAGCACGCAGCTGAAGGCTGACCTTAAAAAGGTCGGCGACATCATGATCGGCGACTGGACCAAGAAGGCCGGCCCCGAAGGGCAGGCGGTGGTAGACGCCTACAAGAAGATGTGAGCGCCGGTCTTTTCGGCACGCGGCGCGAAAAGGGGGCCCACAGCCCCCTTTTCTTTGACTCGTGAGACGCGCTCTCGACACTGCTTACGATGCGGCCGCCTGGCTGGCGGCCGGTTTCATGGTCGGCACGCTGGCATCGGTGCTGCTGGGCATTTTTGGCCGCCTGCTCGATTTCTACATTCGTGGCACTGACGCCTACGCCGGCTATTGCATGGCGGCCGCCGGATTCCTCGCCCTCGCCCATACCTTTCGCCGCGGCGAACACATCCGCGTCACGCTGCTGCTCGAGCAGGCGGGCGCGGCACGCCCCTGGCTGGAGCGCCTGTGCCTTGCGCTGGCGCTGTTCGCGAGCGGCTTGCTGGCCTGGTACAGCGTGCGCCTGGCCTGGCAATCGCATACGTTCAACGATATCTCTACCGGGAACGATGCGACCCGGCTGTGGATACCGCAGATCGGCATGGCGCTGGGTACCGGGCTGCTCATGATCGCGCTCCTTGATGCTTTTGTCGGCGCGTGGCGTGCGACATCCGTTTTGCCGTCCGCCCCGGCCACGCCGAGCCACGTCGAGTAACGCCATGGACATCGCCGCCGCCGCGCTCCTGATGCTGGTGTTGTTCGCGCTGCTCGGCGCCGGCGTGTGGATCGGCCTGGCGCTGATGGGCGTGGCCTGGATCGGCATGCTGGCATTTACCGCGCGCGTGCCGGGCGACGCAATGGCGGTCACCGTGTGGGGCACGGCTTCGTCCTGGACGCTGACGGCGCTGCCGCTATTCGTCTGGATGGGCGAGATCCTGTTCCGCACGCGCATGTCGGAAGACATGTTTCGCGGGCTCGCGCCCTGGATGGAACGGCTGCCAGGGCGGCTGCTGCATACCAATATCATCGGCTGCACCATTTTCGCCGCGGTTTCCGGCTCGTCCGCCGCCACCTGCGCCACCATCGGCAAGATGACGCTGCCCGAACTGCGCAGCCGCGGCTATCCGGAAGACAAGATCATCGGCACGCTCGCCGGCGCCGGAACGCTTGGCCTGCTGATTCCGCCCTCGATCATCATGATCGTCTACGGCGTTACCGCCGAAGTCTCGATCGCGAAGCTGTTCATTGCCGGGGTGATCCCGGGCATACTCGTGGCCGCGCTGTTCATGGGCTACGTAATCGTGTGGTCGTTGATCCATCCCGAGCTGATCCCGCCGATCGAACGCCATACGACGCTGCGCGAGAAGCTGCACGCATCAAAGAACCTGATTCCAGTCGTTCTGCTGATCCTCGCCGTGCTTGGCTCGATCTACGTCGGAGTCGCGACCGCGACCGAGGCGGCGGCCTTCGGCGTGGTGGGCTCGCTCATCCTGTCCGCACTGCAGGGTTCACTTTCACGCGCAACCTTCGGCAGCAGCCTGATGGGCGCCACGCGCCTGTACTGCATGATCGCGCTGATTCTCGCGGGCGCATCTTTTCTCACGCTGTCGATGGGCTACATCGGCCTGCCGCGCGTCCTCGCCGAGTGGATCGCGGGCCTCGGCCTGTCGAAGTTCGCCCTGATCGTCGCGCTGATGCTGTTCTACATCCTGCTCGGCTGCTTTCTGGACGGAATTTCGATGGTAGTGCTGACCATGGCGATCATCATCCCCACGGTGCAGAAGGCGGGCATCGACTTGCTGTGGTTCGGAATCTTCATCGTGCTGGTGGTGGAGATGGCGCAGATCACGCCGCCGGTGGGATTCAACCTTTTCGTGCTGCAGGGCATGACCGGCCGGCAGATTACCTATATCGCGCGCGCGACAATGCCGATGTTCTTCCTGCTGGTCGTGGCCGTGCTCCTCATCTACGCGCTGCCAGAGCTGGCCACCTGGCTGCCTGAAAAGATGATGCAGCACTGACGCAGGCCGTAGATATCCGCTTACCCGTATCCGCTTGCCCGCAATCCCTCCATGCTGATCTCCGGTTCACGCCCGCTGGCGAGGTCCGCTACGATCTTCGCGCAACCCGCCGCCATCGCCCAGCCCATGTGGCCCTGGCCGACGTTGAACCACAAGTTGGCGTAACGGGCCCGGCCCAGCCGCGGCGTGGATTCCGGCGTCATCGGCCGCTGGCAGATCCAGGCGCCGGCGCCCGCAAAATCCGCGGCGCCGGGAAAGAGTTCTTCGAACGCGCGATGCATGCGCGTGAAATCTTCCGGCGTGCTGGTCTTGACCGGGCCTGCGAAATCGGCGCCGCCTGTGATGCGGATACGGTCGCCCTGCGGGCAGTAGGCGATCAACTTCGCTTCGTCCATGCCGGCACGGCGCGGCGCGAGCTCCGGCCGGACGATGCGGCCGGTGGCCGCGTATCCCTTGACCGGATAGATCGGCAGGTCCGCCCCGAATTGCCGGCGCAGGCCCGGGTCGATCACGCCCAGCGCGCAAATGAAGGCATCGGCCGTGAAGCGTGCGCGCTGCGAGCGCACCGCCGTCACTTTTGCGTGCGCGACCTCCACCGTCTCGATCTCCGTCGCCAGCTTGAAGGTCACGCCCTTCCCTTCGCAGCGTTGCGCGAGCTCGCGGCAAAACAGCGCCGAGTCGCCGGCTTCGTCGCCCGGCGCGAACAACGCGCCGCTCAGGCGTTCGGCGGCGATGCCGGGTTCGAGCCGGGCCACTTCCCCGGCCGACAGGCGCTCGGTGGCGATTCCGAGTTCGCGCACCAGCCCGGACCGTATCCACCCCTTCTCCAAAGCAGCAGCATCCCGGTACAGGTAAAGGACGCCGTTGGTGAGACGCTGGTACTCGACACCCGTCTCCTGCACCAGGCGGCCAAGTACCTGCTGCGAGTATTGCACCAGGCGCGCCTTGTGGCCGAAGATTTCCGCATATCGGCGGGCGCTGCAGTTGGAGAGAAATCGCAGGCCCCAGAGCCAGAACCAGGGATCGGCCTGCCAGCGCAGGCGCACCGCCTGATCGTTGCGGGTCAGCGCCTTGAGCATGGTGCGCAGCATCTGCGGTCCCGGCCAGGGAAACGGCCGGCTGGCGGCGACGATGCCGCCGTTGGCGAAACTCGCAACCGATGCCACCGCCGGCTCCCGGTCGATGACCTGGACCTCGTGCCCGTCGCGCGCCAGGTACCAGGCAGTGGTGACGCCGGCCAGGCCGGCGCCCATGACGATGACCTTCATTGCAGCCAGATTCCCATAATGCCCCGCATGATAGTAGCCTTACCGCCGCCATGATTACTGTCCACCACCTGAACAACTCCCGTTCGCAGCGCATCCTCTGGCTGCTGGAAGAGCTGGGCCTGCCCTACGAGATCAAACGTTATCAGCGCGACGCGAAGACCATGCTCGCGCCACCCGAGCTGCGCGCCGTGCATCCGCTCGGCAAATCGCCGGTCGTCGGCGACGGCGATCTGACGCTCGCCGAGTCCGGCGCGATCATCGATTACCTGGCCGACAAGTATGGCGCGGGCAAAATGATTCCCGCGCCGGGCACGCCGGAACGGCTGCGCTATTCCTACTGGCTGCATTTCGCCGAGGGTTCGGCGATGCCGCCGCTGCTGCTCAAGCTCGTGTTCGACCGCATCGAGAATGCGCCGATGCCGTTCTTCATCCGCCCGGTCGCGCGCGGCATCGCGCAGAAGGCGAAGAACTGGATCGTGCTGCCGAATATCGAACGCATCCTGGATTTCATGGAGTCCGAACTGGTCAAAAGCACCTGGTTCGCAGGCCCGGAATTTTCGGCCGCCGACGTCCAGATGAGCTTCCCGCTGGAGGCCGCCTCCGTGCGCGGCGGATTGAACGAATCCCGGCCCAGGCTCTGGGCGTTCCTGAAGACGATTCACGCCAGGCCCGCGTACCTGCGGGCGCTGGAAAAGGGCGGCCAGTACGACTTCCTGCGCTGACATGTCCCGACCCATTTACCTTGCCGAAGACATTCGCAGCATGGAGAAAGCAGCCGGCGGCGCCACGCCATCCCTGATGGAGCGCGCGGGCGCGGCCGCGGCAGCCCTCGCCGCGACCCTGCTGCCGGAGACGGGCAAGGAGGTTCTCGTTCTCGCCGGGCCCGGCAATAAC
>JBDTRO010000114.1:0-10580 GCA_039931635.1 Betaproteobacteria bacterium
ACGCCATATATCATGGCACGACAACCGGTTGGGCGGATGCCCACGCGTACACTTGCCATCGGATGGCGAAAGGAAGCAGCGATGATGAATTTCGGATTCAACGGGCTCTGGGGACTGCTGATACTCGCGGCGGATGTCTGGGCGATCATCAATATCGCGCAGAGTTCGGCGTCTAGCGAGAAGAAGGCGCTGTGGATCGTGCTGGTGGTGGTACTGCCGCTGCTCGGCCTGATCCTGTGGTATTTCCTCGGGCCGCGAAGCGGCAAGGCATAGAAAAGGGAGGGCGATATGTTCGAGACGACGATCGCCGGCAGCCTGCCGAAGCCGGGCTGGCTGGCGGAAACGGACAAGCTGTGGCCGGCCTGGCGCGCCGAGGGCGCGGAGCTGGCGAGGTCGAAGCGCGACGCGACGCTGCTGTGGCTCAAGGAGCAGGAGGACGCGGGCATCGACATCGTCACCGACGGCGAGCAGTCGCGGCAGCATTTCGTGCACGGCTTCCTCGAATTCGTCGAGGGAATCGATTTCGCGCACAAGGTGAAGATGGGCATCCGCAACAACCGCTACGACGCGATGGTGCCGGTGGTGGTTGGACCGCTGCGGCTCAAGGGACGGGTTCATCAGACTGAAGCGCTTGTAATGAGAAATCATTCCAGCAGAAAAATAAAAATCACCCTGCCCGGACCGATGACGATCGTGGACACGATCGCCGACCGGCATTACGGCGACAAGGTGAAGCTGGCGATGGCCTTCGCCGAACTGCTCAACCAGGAAGCGCGCGCACTGGAGAAGGACGGCGTGGACACGATCCAGTTCGACGAACCGGCGTTCAATGTCTACATGAGCGATGTGACCAAGTGGGGTATCGACGCCCTGCACGTCGCGATCATGGGCCTGAAGAAGGCGACAACCGCGGTGCACATCTGCTACGGCTACGGCATCAAGGCGAACCTGGACTGGAAGGAAACCCTGGGCGGCGAGTGGCGCCAGTACGAGGAGATTTTCCCGGCGCTGGCCAGGAGCAAGCTCGACCAGGTGTCGCTCGAGTGCATCCATTCGAAAGTGCCCGCCGAACTGATGAAGCTGCTCAAGGGCAAGGACGTGCTGGTCGGCGTGATCGACGTGGCGTCCGACCGGGTGGAGACGCCCGAAGAGGTGGCAAAGACCATCGGGATCGCACTGAAATACGTGCCGAAGAAGCATCTCTTTCCCTGCACCAACTGCGGCATGGCGCCGATGAACCGCGAGATCGCGATCGCGAAGCTCAAAGCGCTCGCCGCGGGCGCCGCGCTGGCGCGCAGACGCTACCGCTAGAATTACGGCTTCAGTCACCGTTCCATTTCCCGAGAGACCGTCATGTACCCAAACACCCAGCTCTTCATCGACGGCGCCTGGTGCGCCGCCGCCTCCGGCCGCACGATGCCCGTGATGAACCCGGCCACCGGCAAGCAGATCGGCACCCTCGCCCACGCCGAGCAACCCGACCTCGACCGCGCGCTGGAAGCGGCCCGCAAGGGATTTACGACGTGGCGCAAGATTTCCGCCTACGAGCGCTCGAAGATCATGCGCAAGGCCGCCAACCTGATGCGCGACCGTCTCGACATGATCGCCACGCTGATGACCATGGAGCAGGGCAAGACCGTGGCCGAGGCGAAAGCCGAGATCCTCAACGGCTGCGACACCATCGACTGGTTCGCCGAGGAAGCGCGCCGCGCCTACGGGCGCGTGATCCCGGCGCGCGCCGAGGGCGTGTACCAGCTGGTGATCAAGGAGCCGGTCGGGCCGGTGGCGGCATTCACGCCCTGGAATTTCCCAATCAACCAGATCGTGCGCAAGCTCTCGGCCGCGCTTGCTGCCGGCTGCTCGATCATCATCAAAGCACCCGAGGAGACGCCCGCCTCGCCTGCCGAACTGATCCGTGCCTACGCCGATGCGGGCGTGCCGGCCGGCGTCATTGGCCTGGTCTACGGCGTTCCCGCCGAGATCTCCAGCTACCTGATCCCGCACCCGGTGATCCGCAAGATTTCCTTCACCGGCTCGACCGTGGTCGGCAAGCAGCTCGCGGCGATGGCCGGCGCGCACATGAAGCGCATGACCATGGAACTGGGCGGACACGCCCCGGTGATCGTGTTCGATGACGCCGACGTCGAGGTGGCGGCGAAGACCATGGTGGGAAGCAAGTTCCGCAACGCCGGCCAGGTCTGCGTGTCGCCCACCCGTTTCCTCGTGCAGGAAGGCGTCTACAACAAGTTCGTCGACAAATTCGTCGAGGCAACCCAGGCGCTCAAGGTTGGCAACGGCTTGGAGGCGAGCTCGACCATGGGTTCCCTCGCCAACCCGCGGCGCTCCGGCGCGATGGAGATGAACGTCGCGGACGCTGCCAAGCACGGCGGCAAGATCCGCACCGGCGGCCACCGCATCGGCAAGGAGGGCAATTTCTTCGAGCCCACTGTGATCACCGAGGTGCCGAACGACGCGCACGCCATGAACAACGAGCCCTTCGGCCCGATGGCGATGATCAACCCGTTCAAGACCTTCGACGACGCGGTGAAGGAAGCCAACCGCCTGCCGTTCGGCCTCGCCGCCTACGCCTGGACGCGTTCGGCCAAGACCGCCAACGCCATTGCGTCGCAGGTCGAGACCGGCATGATCACCATCAACCACCTCGGCCTGGCGATTCCCGAGGTGCCGTTCGGCGGCGTCAAGGATTCCGGCTACGGCTCAGAGGGCGGCACGGAAGCGATCGAGGCCTACCTGAACCCGAAGTTCGTCTCGCAAGCGGGGCTGTAGCGGCGCCCTCGCAGGACTGCACAAATTATTCCCGCCCTAAGAGGCCCGGCGCACATACCGCTGCCGGCCAGGGGAATAATTTGCAGTCATGAGACACATACAAGTTCGCCGCAGGAAATCCCTCGAAATACCGATCGCCTGGCGAGAAGCGGAATATGCGGCGCTGCAGGCGAATGCGGACGACAAGTGCGACGACCGCGTCAGCGACGACATCTTCGACGTAGATGACGAGCGCGCGGAAGTCGACAGCATCCTGCACCGGATCGAACACGACGCGCTTACGTAAGAAGCGGCAGGCCGCCCAGTCCCGCAGTCTCCGGCTGGCCGGTCATGAGGTTCGCGTTTTGCACCGCCTGCGCCGAGGCCCCTTTGCCGAGATTGTCGATTGCGCCAAGCGCGATGACCATCCCGGTGCGCGGATTGACCGCATAAGAGAGGAACGCGAGGTTTGAGCCGGTAGCCCAGGCCGTGTGCGGGCCGCGGCCCTTTTCGGCGGGGACGACTTTTACGAACGGCTCGCCGTCAAAAACGGCATGTGCCGCTTCGTAAAGCCGCGCGGCGTTCACCGTGCCGCGCGCACGGGCATAGCAGGTCGCAAGTATCCCGCGGGACATCGGCACGAGATGCGCCGTGAATGCCACCGTGGACTTGCGCCCGGCGATTTGTTCCAGCGCCTTTTCCATCTCCGGGACATGCGGGTGCGCCTCCAGCCCATAGGCAAAGACGTCCTCGTTCGTTTCCACATAGCCGTAGTCGCTGCCGCCGCCGCGTCCGGTGCCGGTGATGCCGCTCTTCGCGTCGATCACGATGCCCTCCGCCTCGACGAGGCCTTCCTTCAGGAGCGGCGCCAGCGCGAGCAGGGCCGCGGCCGGGTAGCAGCCGGGATTTGCGAGCCGCGTGGCGCCTGAGATCTTCGCGCGCTGGCCCGGCAATTCGGTGAGCCCGTAGGTCCAGCCTTCGACAAAGCGGTGATCGCCGCCGACGTCCACGATCCGCACCGACGCAGGCAGGCGCGCAAGCAGGTCGCGCGACTTGCCGGTGGGCATGGACGCGAACAGCAGATCGAGTTCCCCCACTTCTTCCGGCACGAAGCGCTGGACGACGAGCTTGCCCTCGGGCCTGCCGGCGAGCGCGGGAAAGCGCTGCGCGAGCGGCTGCCCGGCCGTACTGTCGCCGCCCGCATAGGCCAGTTTGAAGCCTGGATGCTCCAGGCAAAGGCGCAGCAGCTCGCTACCGCCGTAGCCGCTGACGCCTACGATACCGATCCGCATCACTCAGTCGGCGTAGCCCGGCATCTCCCGGTCGAGGATGCGCATCATCGCTTCGAAGAAGAGGCGGTCGCGTTCAGTGCGCGAGTGGCGGTCGTCCGCGGGAGGCGCCTGCACCTGCGCGACGATCGCGTCCGACAGCACTTCCAACGGCCTGCCGGTGCTCATCGCGAGCACCTGCGCGCGGCACACGCGCTCGAGCTTGTAGAGGCGCCGGTAGGCTTCCGCAATCGTGTCGCCGGTAACGAGGATGCCGTGGTTCTTCATGAATACCGTATGCTGGCGCCTGCGGTTATCCCCGCCGGCCTTGCCGAGTACGCCCGCCAGTCGCTCCCCTTCTTCCAGCGTGTCCGCGGTACCGGTGTAGGTGTCGTCGTAGGCGATGCGGCCGTGAAAGAAGGCCGCGGTCTGGCTGGCGGGCAGCAGGCGGTTGTCCTTCAGCATGTTCAGCGCCACGGCCCAGTTCTGGTGGGTATGCAGCACCACGCGCGCGCCGCAGATGCGGTGAATGGGCGCATGGATGCACTGCGCCGAGAGTTCGACCACGCCCTCGCCTTCCAGCGTCTTGCCCGATTCGTCGAACACGATCATGTCACTCGCGCGGGCCTCGGACCAGTGCCAGCCAAAAGGCAGGATCAGGTACTGGTCCTCGCGCCCGGGCACCGTGACGGTGAAATGATTGTCGATGCCCTCTTCCAGGTCGTGGAACACCGCAAGGCGGTGGGCGGCGGCGAGGTGGATCTTGGCCTGGATGACGGGATCGATGGCGCGCAGCGGATGGACGGACATGATGGCCTCCTGAATTCAGGGATTCGGGCGAAGTATAGCGAGCCTTTGACGGCGAAAGTGGATCACGGCCAACGCCAGGGCTGTGGCCTGCAGCAGCGCGCAGAAGAAGAACGGCGTGCCGATGCGCCAGTCGCCCTGGGGCAGGTGGGAGACCATGCCCAGCAGCGGCGCGCCCAGCACCGGCGCGATCACGGCCACCAGGCTGTTCAGCCCGCCCACCGAGCCCAGCGCCTGGCCCTGGCTGCGCGGGTCCGCGGCGCTGGAGATGATGCTTTGGATTGAGGCCGACACGGTGGCGCCCAGCAGGTTGACGAAGATGATCGCGAACATCATCCAGCCCTCGGTGGCGGCGCCCCACAGCAGGTAGGCGAGCGTCGACGAGATGAGCCCGAGCACCGCCAGCCGCCGCGGGCTGAAGTAGCGCAGCAGCCGCCCGAGCAGCAGGCCCTGAACGATCGCCGTGACGACGCCGACTGCCGCCAGCGACCAGCCGTTCTCCAACGGCCCCCAGCCGAACTTGAACGTCGTGTACAGCACCCAGGTGAAATAGAGCACGAACTGCGCGAGCCCGGAGCAGGCGATCACGCCGACCAGGAGTCCGACGCCCCGCAGCTGCGACAGGCCGCGCAGCGATTTCACGGGATTGGCCGCAACCTTCCAGTCGAACGGGCGCCGGCGCTCCGGCGGCAGCGACTCGGGCAGCACGAACCAGCCGTAGAGCAGGTTAAGCAGCGCGAAGCCGCCGGCGGCGAAGAACGGCAGGCGCAGGTCGATCGCGCCGAGCAGCCCGCCCATCACCGGCCCGAGGATGAAGCCCAGGCCGAACATCGCGCCGAGCATGCCGAAGCGCTTCGCGCGTTCCTCGGGCGGCGTGATGTCGGCGACGTAGGCGTTGGCGACCGACATGTTGGCCTGCGTCGCGCCGCTCACGATTCGAATCAGGATCAGCATCCACAGCGAGGTGGCGAGGCCGGTGGCGATGAAGCTGATCGCCAGGCCGCAGAAGCCGATCAGCAGCACCGGCCGGCGGCCATAGGCGTCCGACAGCGCGCCGAGGATCGGCGACGCGAAGAAATTCGCGCAACCGAAGGTGAAGATCACCACGCCGTACCAGAACGCCTGGTCGGTCTGCGAGCCGGTGAAGCTGCCCACCAGCGCCGGCAGCACGGGAATCATCAGGCCGATCGACACCATGTCGATCAGCATGGTCAGCATGATGAACGGCATCGCGGCCGCGCGGTCCATTCGGGCAATCATGCCGGGCGGCTGATCCTGAGGAAGTAAGACACGATCAGTATGCCGCCAATCAGCACCCCGGCCGTACCCGCGACCCAGAAACCGGCCGCGCCCATGTGCATCGAAGATTCGAAGGCAAGCACGTAGCCGCCTGCAAGGCCGATGCCCCAGAGTGCGACGATGTTGCACAACATCGGTACCACGGTTTTCTTGTAGCCGCGCAATACGCTGACCGCCACAGCAGACGCAGCATCGAACAGGTGATAGGTCGCGACATAGGCGAGCAAGGAAGTGGCGACCGCTTTGACTTCGTCATCGCGCGTATACAGCCCGGCGATCCAGTCGCGCCCCAGCCAGACCAGCAGGCCGACGACGCAGGCGCAGCCGAGGCCGCTACCAATGCCTGCGATGCCGGTGAGCCGCGCGCGCCGCGGGTCGCCCGCGCCGACCGCCTGCCCGGTAAGCACGCCCGCGGCGCTCGCCATGGCAAGCGGCATCATGTAGAGCAAGCCGGTCAGGTTGGCGGCGATCTGGTGGCCGCCCGAGCTCGCCGTGCCCAACCGCGCGATGAACAGCGCCATGAAGGTGAACGACGTGACGTCCACCAGGAAATTGAAGCCGATCGGAAGGCCGAGCTGCATGAGGCGCAATTGCCCTCGCCATTGCGGCCAGGACCAGCGCGCGAAAACCTGGAACGGCCGATAACCCGGGTCGAACCTGCACACCAGCCAGGCCGCGATGGCGACGATCCACGCGATGATCGACGTCGACACCGCGCAGCCAGGCCCGCCCAGCGCCGGCATGCCGAGATAGCCGTGCATGAAGACGAGATTAAGCGGAATTTTCAGCGCCAGGCCGACCAGGTTGAGCAGCATGATCACGCGCGGCTTCGATACCGCGGTGGTGAAGGAATAGAACACGCGGAACATCAGCAGCGCCGGGATGCCGAGCGCGATGGTGCGCAGGTAGCTGCGCGTCTTCTCCTCGACCTCGGGCGCGGTCTGCGCCAGCGCGAGGAACGGGTCCGGAAAATAAATCAGCACGAAGGTGAAGACCGCCAGCAGCGCACCCAGCCATAGGGTCTGGCGCACCTCTTCACCGATCTCATGCAGCTTGCCGGCGCCGTAGAGCTGCGCCACCACCGGCGTGAGCGCGATCAGCACTCCCATCGCGGTGATGAAGATGCTGATGTAGATGCTCGCGCCGATGCCCACGGCCGCGAGGTCGGCGGCGCTCAGGCGCCCGGCCATCACCGTGTCGATGACGCCGTTGATCATCACCGCGACCTGGGCGACGAGCACCGGCCAGCCGAGTTTCACGATGTCGCGCAGGATGGAGCCCAACATGGGGGCCGAATGGTATCGCTACTAAGCCCGCTATCCCAGCGCGAGCGCCATGACGCCGAAAGCGATGCAGGCCGCGCCGGCGATGCGCAGCACGCGGTCGCCCTCGCCCAGCAACTTGCCGCCGATCAGAGCGGCGAACAGCATCGACACCTCGCGCGCGGGCGCCACGTGCGACAGCGGCGCTTCCTGCATGGCGAAGAGCACCAGCACGTAGCCGATCGGGCTGATGAGCGCCACCACCAGCGCGTATTTCCACTGTGCCCGCCACAGACCGCCCAGCGCCGCGCGGTCGCGCAGCACGGCGGGCACGAGGAATCCCACGCGCACGAAATTCGAGAGGTAATCCAGCAGGATGGGCGACATCAGCAGGAATTTGACGGCATAGCCGTCCACCACCGTGTACGCAGCGATGAACACGCCCGTCGCAAGGCCGTAGATCACGCCCCTGCGAACCATGGCCTTCTTTGCGGGATCGTGCGCCGCGCGGAACAGCGCCGGGCCGCCGGCGATCAGGAACACGCCCGCGACAACGGCGGCAATGCCCAGCAGCCCGAACGCCGTGATGCGTTCTCCCAGCAGCAGGATCGCCACCGCCGAGGTCAGCAGCGGCCCGGAACCGCGCGCCAGCGGATACACCACGGTCAGGTCCGACTTGAGATAGCCGCGCAGGAGAATGACGAAATACAGCACGTGCAGCACGCCGCTGATCGCGACGAAGGCCCATTCGACGGCGCCCCAGGCTGGCACCACGTTCCAGCCGAACCACAGCCCCACGGGCGCCCAGATGACGGCCCCCATCATGCTGGTGAACGCCGCGAAGCGCGCATCGCCGCCCGCTTTCTTGGCGGCGATGTTCCAGATCGAATGGATCAGTCCTGCGAGGACGACGAGCGCGAGCGCCGAGGCGGACATGCCGCAAGGTAGCAGAGCCTCAGCTAGACTCCGCAGGATGAAGGGCGAAACACCCATCCGCGTCGCGGTGCTGGGCGCAGGCGCGGTAGGCTGCTTTTTCGGCGGCATGCTGGCGCGCGCGGGACACGAGGTCACGCTTATTGGCCGCCGGGTACACGTTGAGGCGTTCAAAAAATCGGGCCTGCATTTCGAGGGATTGAAATTCGACGAGCGCGTCGTGGTCCAAGCCGATACCGAAGCCTCTGCCGTGCGAGGTGCGCGCCTGGTCCTCTTCTGCGTGAAATCCACCGACACCGAGCAGGCCGCCGCGCAGATCGCGCCGCACCTGGACGCCGACGCCATCGTCGTCAACCTCCAGAACGGTGTCGACAACACCGAACGCATCCAGGCCAGGATTTCGCAGCCGGTCGTTCCGGCCGTCGTCTACGTAGCGACGGAGATGAAAGGTCCGGGGCATCTCAAGCACCACGGTCGCGGCGACCTTGTGATTGGCGGTCTGGACGGAAGGATTTCTCCTGAAATTCTTCAGCAGTTGAAAGCGCAATTTGAAAAGGCCTCCATCCCCATTCAGATCTCGAACAACGTCGCGGGCGAGCTCTGGGCCAAGCTGGTGGTGAACTGTGCCTACAACGCGCTCTCGGCGATCACGCAGTTGCCGTACGGCAGGATGATCGAAGGCCCCGGCATCCGAGACACCATGCGCGCGGTGGTCGAGGAAACGCTGGCCGTGGCCAGGGCGAGCGACGTCGTAATGGCGCCCGACATGCTCGCCCGCACCCTGAAGATCGCCGAAGCCATGCCGACGCAGTACTCGTCCACCGCGCAGGACCTCGCGCGCGGCAAGCCCACCGAGATCGATCATCTGAACGGCTACGTGGTGCGCAAGGGCGCGGCCCTGGGCATTGCAACCCCCGCGAACCAGGTGCTGCATGCGCTCGTGAAACTTCTCGAGGCGAAGCACAAAGCTTGAGGCCGGCTTCTGTGCGCCACCGTACGGACGAATTACGGCCAGTCTCCTAAGGTCGCGTCACACAGGAGACCGCCATGTCGGACCATCCGCTTTCCCTTTTTGCCGTCGCCATGCTGTTTGCCGCCATCGCGACGGCCGCGGACCGCAGCGACTCTTCCTACGACCGGCGCGACGCCGGCGTGCGCGAAGCGCAGGCTGCGCGCGCCGACGCCAAGCGCGGCCGCCTGCAGGATGAAAGCCCGGACCAGCTCGAACGCAACAAGTTCTCCCGCTGCGAAGTCCTGCCGGCGGACGACCGCGACTACTGCATCCTCAGGATGAAAGGCGAAGGCACCGTCAGCGGCAGCGTCGAGGGCGGCGGAATCCTGCGTGAACTGCGGGTGACAGTACCCGCGAAATAGCAGTCCGCGGCCATTCACGCTGGCTGCAGGATGTGAATCACGCGGCTCGCAATGAATTCTTTCGTTTTGCCCGCGTAAGTCGCCATGTGCGGCGCGGCTGCGTGCGCAGCCAGCGCCTCTGAACTTTCCCACTTCTCGACCACGGCAAAGGTGTCCGGACCGTAGGCGGTCTGGAACTTGAGCGGCGGATTCAGGTCCACAGCGGCGCCGTATTCGATGCAGCCTTGCTCGGCCCGCACTGCCGGAACGTTGGCACGAAAGTGCGTCAGGATGGTTTCGCGCTGGCCGGGCTTGGCGGTGATGACAGCGATGACATGGATCATTTCCGGGCTCCCCTTCGTTGGTGAAATCGCAGTATAAGAGGCCATGAACCTGCCCACGCGCCTGCTCCCTACCACCGTCGTCGGCAGCTATCCGCAGCCGGACTGGCTCCTGAACCGCCAGATGCTCTCGAAAGTCGTGCCGCGCACGCGCATGCAGGAGCTCTGGCGCATCCCGGCCGAATTCCTCGAACAGGCGCAGGACGACGCCACCGTGCTCGCAATCCGCGACATGGAGCGCGCAGGCATCGATATCATCACCGACGGCGAAATCCGCCGCGAAAGCTATTCCAACCGCTTCGCCACCGCGCTGGAAGGCATGGACAGCGCCAACCCCGCCCAGGTGAAATCGCGCGCGGGCATCATGACGCCGGTGCCGCGCGTGGTCGCGAAAATCCGCCGCACCCAGGCGGTCGAGTTGCGCGACATGGAGTTCCTGCGCGCCAACACCAGGCTGCCCGCCAAAATCACCCTGCCCGGCCCCTTCACCCTGGTGCAGCAGGCGAAGAACGAGTTCTACAAGGACGACGAGGAAATGGCGATGGATTTCG
>JBDTRO010000115.1:0-5643 GCA_039931635.1 Betaproteobacteria bacterium
ACGACGAAATCGTCTACGTCGAGCGCACCTCGTCGGGCCGCTCGGCGATGCGCGTGGTGCACGTCATCGGCGCGCGCGCCGCGCTGCACATCACCGCGGCCGGAAAACTGTTCCTGCTCGATGAAGGCTTTGCCAGGCTGCGCGAATACGCCAAGCGCACCGGCCTCGCGGCGCATACGAAGAACACGCTCACCAGCCTGCCGCTGCTCGAACGGGAACTCGAGCGCATCCAGCGCCAGGGCTGGGCCACCGATTCAGAGGAAGCCGAGCTGGGCGTGCGCTGCGTGGCCGCCCCGGTACGCGACGATGCAGGACTGCTCATCGCAGCGCTGTCGATTTCCTCGCCCGCCGACCGCATGAAGCCGACCTGGGGACCGCTGGTCAAGGAATCCGCCGAGCGCATCGCGCATGCCGTCGGCCACCGCCGCGACGGCGCCCGCATCGGAGCGGCCTAGGAATTCAGGGGTCGCGCGCTGCGGGTGGCTTGACCCGGCATATATCTGGATATATATTGCGCCCATGAGCGAAGTCGCCCTGCGCAAAGTCGGCACCAGCTTCGTCGCGACCATTCCGGCGGAACTGATCCAGCAATTGAAGCTGGTCGAAGGCCAGAAACTGGCCGTCGGCAAGGAGAACGGCCGCATCATCCTCACCCCGGTGACGGCAGAAATGGCCGCGGTCGCGCGCGCCTACGCGCGGGTCGCCAAGAAGTACCGGAGCGCGCTGCAAAAGCTTGCCGACGTGTAGGTCATGCCGCGGTTCCTCAGCCTCGAGGCCGCCCTCTACATCCATCGCGAACAGATCGAGGCCCACGGCGGCGCGCACGGCCTGCGCGACCAGAACGGCCTCGAATCCGCGCTCGGCGCCGCGGAGCAGACCTTTGCCTACACCGACAGCCTGCACGAGGCGGCGGCGCAGTACCTGGTTTCGCTCTCGCGCAACCACCCCTTCATCGACGGCAACAAGCGCATCGCGGCAGCCTGCATGCTGGTGTTTCTCGACCTTAACGGGATCGAACCCTCGTTCGGCCCGGCTGATCTGTTCGAGTGGACGATGGAAGTCGCCGTCGGCGCCATCAAGCGGGAAGAACTGGCCGGGCGGCTTCGCCGGCAGAGCCGCAAACGCGCACTCAGGCGTCGCTAGCAGCGGCGCGGCCGAAATCGGGCTCTGACCCGGATTTTGCTATTTGCCGGCCCGCTTAGTCGGCCACCAGGCCGTGGAGGGAAAACAGGCCCCTGCGGTCCAGCCAGACCTTCTCGCCCTTGAATCCGGCACTCCTCGCCAGGGCGCGGAAGCCGTCGACTGAATACTTGTAGGAATTCTCGGTATGGATCGATTCGCCGGCATCGAATGAAAAACGGTGGTCGCCGACGTTGACGTTCTGCCGCTCGAGCGACACGAGATGCATCTCGACCCGGCCCAGCGCGGCGTTGTAGAAGGCGTAGTGGCGGAAGCGGCGCAGCTTGAAATCGCCGCGCAATTCGCGGTTGATGCGCACGAGCAGGTTGAGGTTGAACGCAGCGGTGACGCCTTTGGCGTCGTTGTACGCGGCGTGCAGCACGTTGGCGTCTTTCTTCAAATCCACGCCCACCAGCATCGCGCCGCTGGGGCCCACCTGCCCGCGCGTCATGCGCAGGAACGAATGCGCTTCCTCGGGCGTGAGGTTGCCGATGGTCGAGCCCGGGAAATACACCACGCGCCGGCCTTTCGCCTGCGCCACGGGAATGTTGAGCGGCCGCGAGAAATCGCCGTGCACCGCGAGGACATCCAGCCTGGGAAACCGCCTGCGCAGGCCCGTCGTCGCCTTGCGCAGTGCGGCCGCGGAAATATCGACCGGAATGTAGGCCGCGGGACGCAGGGCCTGGATCAGGATGCGCGACTTCCTGCTTTCACCGCTGCCGTACTCAATCAGCGTGCTGCCGTTGCGCGCAAAGCGCGCGATGTCGCTTACATGCCCGCGCGTGAGCGCCAGTTCGGCGCGCGTCGGGTAGTACTCTTTCAGGCGGCAGATTGCCTCAAAGAGGCGGCTGCCTCTGGCATCGTAGAAATACTTCGGGAGCAGCGCCTTCTGCGGCAGGGACAGGCCTGCGATCACGTCCTCGCGGAAGCTGTCCGCGGAAACGATCGACGCGGAAAAACGGGTTTCGCCTAGCCGCGGGAACCCGCGCGGGCGTGCGTCTCGAGCCACTTTTTGATGCGGTTGGCGTCGCCGACGCGCGAGAGCTTGCCCCACGAATCGAGCAGCACCACGATGACTTCGCGCGAGGCAAGGCGCACGCGCATCACCAGGCAGCGCCCGGCTTCGCTGATGTAGCCGGTCTTGGAGAGGCCGATTTCCCACTGCGCGCTGCGTACCAGGCCGTTGGTGTTGCGGTAACCCAGCGGCCGGCCGAGCGCGTGCACGGTGGCGCTTTCGCGGGTGGAGTACTGGCGGATGAGCGGATACTCATGCGCGGCGCGCACCATCCGCGCCAGGTCCTGTGCCGTGGATACGTTCGATGACGACAACCCGGTCGGGTCGATGAAACGCGTGTCGGTCATGCCGAGCGCGCGGGCCTTTTCGTTCATCGCCGCCACAAAAGCCGCGGTGCCGCCCGGATAAGTGCGCGCAAGCGAAAACGCGGCGCGGTTCTCGGAAGACATGAGCGCCAGCAGCAGCAACTCGTCGCGGGTCAGCACGGTGCCGGGCCGCAGGCGCGAGCGCGTGCCCTTGACCACGTCGTAGTCCTCGTCGCTGATCGCGACGCGCTGTTCGAGGTTGATGCCCGCATCCAGGATCACCATCGCGGTCATAAGCTTGGTGATCGATGCGATCGGCAGTATCGCGCCCTGGTTCTTCGCGATCAGCGTCTCCCCGCTGCCTGCATCCTGCACCAGCGCGACCGCGGAGCGCAGGAAGACCTCGTCAGATTTTTTCGCGGATTTTTTGTCTCCCGCGGCCTGCGCGAAGCCGATGGTCAACGCCAGTACCGCCGCCAGCGCGGCGATGGCGACGATTTTTTCCAGATGATGCAGGCTTCGTTCCGTACCAAGCATGCGCGAGTGTAGCTGAACAAAAGGCAAAAATGCAAGTAAAAAGAAAGGCCTAGCACGGCTAGTTAACATGACTTCACGCTGACTTGGCCAGCGCCAGCACGGCTTCGGCCTGCGCCGCCTGTTGCTGCAATGCCCACATGCGGGCGTATTCCCCCTGCGCGGCGAGCAATTCCCGGTGCGAGCCGCGCTCCACGATCCGGCCGTGATTCAGCACCAGGATCATGTCGGCATCCATGATGGTAGAGAGCCGGTGCGCGATCACCAGCGTCGTGCGGCCGACCGATATGCGCTCCAGTTCGGACTGGATCGCCTTCTCCGCCTTGGAATCGAGCGCCGAGGTGGCCTCGTCGAAAATCAGGATGCGCGGGTCCTTCAGCAGCGCGCGCGCGATGGCGACGCGCTGCTTCTCGCCGCCCGAGAGCTTGAGCCCGCGCTCGCCGACCATCGACTCGTACTTTGCCGGCAGCGTCTCGATGAAGTCGTGGATATGCGCGGCGCGCGCCGCTTCGACCACGTCGGCCGCGCTCGCCGGGGTGCGGCCGTAGTGGATGTTGTAGCGGATGGTGTCGTTGAACAGCACCGTGTCCTGCGGCACGATGCCGATGGCCGCACGCAGGCTGGATTGCTTTACATCCCTGATTTCCGCGCCATTGATGAATATCCCGCCGCCCGACACGTCGTAGAAGCGGAACAGCAGCCGCGCCAGGGTGGATTTGCCGGAGCCCGAATGCCCGACGACCGCGACGCGCTGCCCGGCCGGAATGACGAAGCTGACATCGTGGAGTATTTGTCTTTCTTTTTCATAAAAGAAATTCACATTCGAGAACTCGACCGCGGCCGGGCCCGGCGGCAGGTCCGGTGCGCCGGGCCGGTCATCGACTTCGCGGTTTTCGCGCAACAGCCGGAACATCTTGTCCATGTCGAGCAGCGACTGCTTGATTTCGCGGTACACCATGCCGAGGAAGTTGAGCGGGATGTAGAGCTGGATCAATAGGGCATTGACCAGCACCAGGTCGCCCAGCGTGAGCGCGCCCGAGCTCACGCCCTCGGCGGCGAGGAACATGAGCGCCGTCACCGCCACCGCGATCACCAGGCTCTGGCCGATGTTGAGGAAACCGAGCGACGACTCGAAGCGCACCGCCGCGTCTTCGTACTTGCGCAGGTTGCGGTCGTAGCGCCGCGCCTCGAACTCCTCGTTGCCGAAATACTTCACCGTCTCGTAGTTGAGCAGGCTGTCGATGGCGCGCGTGTTGGCCTTCGAATCGAGCTCGTTGGCGCGGCGCCGTATGTCGATGCGCCATTCCGTGACCAGCACCGTGAACGTGATGTATACCGCGACCGCGCCGAAGGTGACCGCGGCGAAGCGCCAGTCGAACTTGCCGAGCAGCACCGCCGCAACGAGGGCGAATTCGAGGATCACTGGAATGATCGAGAATAGTAGAAAAGACAACAAGGTCGAGATCCCCCGCGTGCCGCGCTCGATGTCGCGCGTCATGCCGCCGGTCTGGCGCTCGAGGTGAAAGCGCAGCGACAGGCCGTGCAGGTGGCGAAAAACATTCAACGCCACACGCCGGATCGCGTGCTGCGTGACGCGCACGAAAACCGCGTCGCGCAGCTCGCCGAACAGCGTGGTCGAGAACCGCAGCAGTCCGTAGGCCGCCAGCAGCGCCACCGGCACCGCCGCCAGCGCGAGCTTCGGGTCGAGGTCGTCGACGATGTTCTTCATCACCAGGGGTACGCCTACGTTGGCGAGCTTCGCCGCCACCAGCAGGGTCAACGCGAGCAGCACGCGCCAGCGGAAATCCATCAGGTAGGGGATCAGCACGGCAACCGCGCGCCACTCGTTGCCTCGCAGCGCCTGGACCGGCGCGGAACTGTGGTGACCGTGGTCTGCCATGGGGAGCGGGATTCTAACTGCGCCGCATCCGGTAATCCCCTTGACGCAACAGGCCTTCAGTCTTAACATTCAAACGTTTGTTTGAATCTGGAATTCCCCATGAATCTGCGCTCCGTCAAACCGCCGCACGAAACCCGCACCCGCATCCTGGACGCAGCCGAAGAGCTGTTCATGCAGCATGGCTTCGGGGGCACCTCGATGCGCCAGCTCACCGCCAAGGCCGGCGCCAACCTGGCGGCGGTCAACTACCACTTCGGCTCCAAGGACGCGCTCGTAGAGGCGGTGTTCCGGCGACGCCTGGATCCAATGAACAGCGGCCGGATCGCCGAGCTGGACCGCATCGAAAAAGAGGCCGGCGGCCGCGCCCTTACGCCGGAGGCGATCATCCGCGCCTTCGTCGGCGCGAGCCTGCGCATGATCGAGGACGCAAAAAACGGCGGCCGCAACTTCATCCGCCTGCTTGGCCGCACCTATACCGACCCGCAGAAGCACATCCGGTCGCTCATCGGCCAGCTCTATGCGCCGGCCATGGAGCGCTTCAAGAACGCCTTCGAGCGCGCGCTGCCGCAGATGCCGCGCGACGAGCTGGTCTGGCGCATTCATTTCATGTTCGGCACGCTTGCCTACACGCTCGCGGCCACCGACACGGTGCAGCTGATCGCCGGCTGCAAGCCCGAGGACCGCTATGACGCCCGCCTGCTCGAAGCGCG
>JBDTRO010000116.1:0-4110 GCA_039931635.1 Betaproteobacteria bacterium
TCAACATCCAGATGATCTCGACCTCGGAGATCAAGATCTCGGTGGTGGTGGACGAGAAATACGCCGAGCTGGCCGTGCGCGTGCTGCATAAGGCCTTTGAGTTGGAGCAGGCCTAAAAGCCTGCGTACTCGAAAACGCGTAGCGCGCTGTCCTGGGATTTCCGTTTCGCATGTACAGAGACGGACCGCTTCGAGCCCGGCCACCGGAAGAAATCCGCTACGGCGTGGGCAGGTGTGCGCTCGGGCGCATTCTCGTCGCCACCAGCGACGCGGGCATCGTGACGATCATGATCCGGGACAAGGCGGATCAACTGGTGCGGGATCTGCGCCTGCGCTTCCCCAGGGCGATTCTCGTTCAGGACGAGAAGGCGTGCCGGACCGTGGTCGCAAGGGTGATCAGGTATGTCGCGGCGCCCTTCCGCCGGTTCGGCCTGCCGCTCGATATCCGGGGCACCGAGCTGCAGCGGCGCGTCTGGAACGAAGTGCGCAGGATTCCGTTCGGCCGGACATCGACCTATTCGAAGATAGCCGAGGCGATTGGCGCGCCGAAGGCGATCCGCGCCGTCGCGAATTCCTGCTCGCGCAGCTGGTTCGCGTTTGCCGTTCCCTGCCACCGTGTCCTGCACAAGGGCGGCACCCGCCCGGAAAATCGCCGCGACGGCCGCCAGTACAGCTGGGTCGACTACGAGGCGCAGTTGAACGCGGGACGCTTTAGCGCGGGAACTCGAACGCGTTCGTCAGGTCGCCTGCATTCGCGCGCACCCCGGGCATTGGCTCGAGACCGAAGCGCCGGGTGATGAATTTCAGGATTGACGTGGTGTCGTAGGGCGTCTTGTCGACGTAGCCACGCTTCGCGTAGGGCGAGACGACGATCGCGGGGATGCGCGTGCCCGGCCCCCAGCGGTCGCCCCAGCCCGGACCCGAGGGCGGTGGAACGTGATCCCAGAAGCCGCCATTTTCGTCGTAGGTCACGATCACGGCCATCTTCGACCATTGCGGGCTTCTCCGCAGGCGCTCGAGCAGCATGGCGATGTGCTCGTCGCCGCTGGTTACGTCGGTATAACTCGGATGCTCCGTGTAGCGGCCGGCCGGCTTGAAAAACGCCACCTGTGGAAGCGTGCCTGCGTCGATCGCCGCGAGGAGGTCCTTCTCGTCCTTGAGGTGCCTCGCGCGGTCGGCGCTGCGCGGCGCGAAGCGCGTGTAGTAGTTGAGCGGCTGGTGATGCGGCTGGAAATTCGGACTGCCCGCGTCGCGGTTGTAGATGATGCCGCGTTTCGCTTTGGGGTCCTGCCGACCGTCGGCGAGCGCGGCATCCCAGCCGCCGGCGTACCACGCCCACGACACGCCCTTGGCGGAGAGGGTGTCGCCGATGGTGCGCTCCTTGAACGCCGGCGCGGGGTTGCGGGCAGCGTCCGCATAGTCGGGATCCTGGCCGGCCGCGGGCGGGATGCCGCTCGGCTGGAAGGGTGGCTGCGAGGTGTTGACGAGGTAACCGTCGGGCGAGGAGCGGCCATCGAGCACCTCCACCGGGCCCTGCATTACCGACTTCGGCGACGTGGGGGTCCGCTTCAACTTGCCGTCAGCCTCGAGTTGCGCGCGCGCGTTGGCCGGCGCATTCGGATCCATCGGCGTGCAGGCGCAGACCAGCCACTGGTGGTTCAGGTACGAGCCGCCGTACGCCGCCATGAAGAAGTGGTCTGCGAGCGTGTAATCCTGTGCCCACCGCCAGAGCTTCATCTTCGAACCATCGAAATAGCCCATCGCCCAGCCGCCGACGTTCGCCATGGCAACGAACATGTTGTTCTTGCCGCCGTTGATCTGCTCCTTGTTCTGGTAGTACAGATGCCAGGGACTCGGGAGCACTTCATCGAGGCGCCGGTTCACGGGTGGCAGGTCGATGCGGAAGGGCCCGTTTGGCAGTCCGGCCACCGCCGCATTATGCGGATCGGGCTTGCCGCGCTCATACGCGGGCGGCAGGTGCGGCAGTGGCCTGCCGTCGTGATCGAGCTGCGTCTTTTGTTCTGCCGTCGCGCTCGCGATGCCTTCGGCACCCGGAAACAGGCCGTAGAGATGATCGAAGCTGCGATTCTCGGCGTAGATCACGACAACGTGCTCGATGCGCGCGAGTCCGTCGTCGTTCCGCGTGGCGCAGCCGCCCGCGGCCAGGGTCAGAATTGCAAGCAGCAAGCGCGACGATTTCATGCAGTCATCTCCCCGGATTGATTCAGTGAGAATATAGCAGGGTAGAATGACGGTTCTTCGCGCCGCACTGCAACACCGGAGTGATGCCCGAGTGGCCGAAGGGGGCGCCCTGCTAAGGCGTTATACGGGCAAAACCCGTATCGAGGGTTCGAATCCCTCTCACTCCGCCAGAAAACGCGCCATGAGAAAACAACTCAATCAGGACGAACCGGCGATCGTCGCGCTGGTGGCCGCGCGCGAGGCCGCATGGAATGCCGGCGACACGGCGTCTTACGCGCAATTGCTGACCGAAGACGCCGATATCATCAGCGCCACCGGCCGTCCGGCGCGCGGCAGGGAGGCGCTGCTCAAGCTTTTTGCGGAGCAGCACGCCAATGTCTTCGCCGGCGTGCGCACGCACACGACTGTCACCCATGTACGCATGCTCGGCAAGGAAGTAGCGCTCGCCGACGTGGAATACGAACTGGAAGGCGGCAAGGTGGACGCGATCCGGCGCGGCGTCATGGCGTTCATCGTGCGCAAGGACGCCAGCCGCTGGCGCATCGCGGCGATTCGCAGCATTCCCGGGCGCTGAGCCCGACCAACGAAGGGGGAATCTTCATGGCGACCGATCTGTTTTCGCTCAAGGGCCGGGTTGCACTGGTCACCGGCGGTTCGCGCGGCATCGGCAGGATGATCGCCGCGGGCTACATCGCCCAGGGTGCCAAGGTCTATATCTCGTCGCGCAAAGCGGATGTCTGCCAGCAGACGGCGGCTGGATTGTCGAAGGGCGGCGGCACTTGCGTCGCCTTGCCGGTGGACGCATCGACGGTCGCAGGCGCCAAGGCTCTGGCCGAGGCCTTCGGCGCACGCGAATCGAAACTTGACATCCTCGTGAACAACGCTGGGGCAGCCTGGCTCGAAAAATTCGACCGCTTTCCGGAAAAGGGCTGGGACAAGGTGATGGACCTGAACCTGAAGACGCCATTCTTCCTGACGCAGGCGCTGCTCGGGTCCCTCAAGGCCGCAGCGAGCAAGGCGCGGCCGGCCAAGGTGATCAACATCGCGTCGATCGACGGTGTTTCCGTCAATGCGCAGGAAACCTACTCCTACGCCGCCAGCAAGGCGGGGCTGATCCATCTCACGCGCCGCATGGCCTTGCGCCTCATCGAGGACAACATTGTTGTCTCCGCGATTGCGCCGGGAGCGTTCGCGACCGATATGAACACCGTTGCGCGCGACCAGGCGGAGGAGGTGGCGAAGCGCATTCCGGCCAAGCGCATCGGTACGGACGAGGACATGGCCGGCGCGGCAATTTACCTCGCCTCGCGCGCCGGCGACTACGTGGTCGGCGCCACGCTGGTGGTGGACGGCGGCGTCAGCGACGCACGCGGCTGACGACGCCCCGCCACGGCATGCGCTACTCGATCTTCTCGGTCAACGACCATCACCCGCGCCTCGCGCGGACCGTGCCGCAGCTCTACGAGCAGGTGATGCGGCAGTGCGAGCTGGCCGAGCAGCTCGGCTACGACACTTTTTTCTGCGCCGAGCACCATTTCCACGAGTACGGTGCGGTGCCGGATCCGGCGGTGATGCTCTCGGCGCTGGTGCAGCGCACGAAGCGCATCCGGCTCGGGACCGCGATTTCGATCCTCACGTTCCACGATCCGCGCCGCATCGCCGAGACCTACTCGATGCTCGACATGATGAGCGGCGGCCGCTTCGTATTCGGCGTCGGCTCGGGCTACCTCGCGCACGAATTCAGCGGCTACGACAGCGAGCCGAAGGAAAAGCGCGACCGCTTCAACGAGAACCTCGACCTGGTGAAGCGCCTGATGGCCGGCGAGACGCTCTCCTGGCAGGGCCGCTTCTCCAAAAGCGAGAAAGCGGTCCTCAACGTGCTGCCGCACGAAGGCCGCGTGCCGCCGAT
>JBDTRO010000117.1:0-4113 GCA_039931635.1 Betaproteobacteria bacterium
GGAAATTCTTGTCCCAGCGCACCGTGATGCCGTACTCCGCGACGCCGCCGAAGCCCGCCATGACGCGCTGGTCGAGAGCTTCGCGGATGTCTTGAATATTTTTTATTGGAACAAATTCCACACCCAACGGTTCCAGCTTCAGGCCGTCGATGGCGGCCACCGCATGGCCGTCGTTCATCAGATGGTGGGCAAGCGTAAAGCCCGCCGGCCCCAGCCCGACCACCAGCACCTTGCGCCCGCTATCCGGCAGCGGCAGCGGGCGGCGCAGATTGAGCGGATTCCAGCGCGTGAGGAGCGAGTAGATCTCGAAGCCCCAGGGCAGTTCCAGCACATCCTTCAGCGTGCGCGTCTCAGCCTGCGGAATGTCCACCGGCGCCTGCTTCTGGTAGATGCAGGACTTCATGCAGTCGTTGCAGATGCGGTGGCCGGTGGCGGCGACCATCGGGTTGTCCACGCAGATGATGGCCAGCGCGCCCAGGGCTTCGCCGCGCGCCTTGACGAGATGGAACTCGGAGATTTTTTCCTCGAGCGGGCAACCGGCGAGCGGAACGCCGAACTGGGATTTCCTGAAAGCCACGGCGGGCACTTTCTCCTTCAAGCCTTTGGAGCAGGAATCCTTCGCCTGTTCGTGACACCAGATGCAGTAATTCGCCTGGTCCAGCGCTCCGGTGAGGTCCGTGCCTTTGTCCGTGAGCGCGAAGCCGTCGCGCCGCCGCAGGTGTTCGAGGCTGTGCTTCGCATAACCCTGCGCATTGTCCGTGTGCACCGGGACCAGGCGCATGAAATCGAGCTTGGGCGGCGCCTTGAACAGCACGCCTGCGCGGTGCTTCTCCTTGCCTTCCGGCATCGTCGTCGCCCAGGCCGCGTAGCGTGCGGCACCCTCGATCTGGCGGGCGTTCGCTGCCTGGTCCTTGCCCCATTCCGTGACCTGCCGCGCGAAATCCAACTCGGTCGAAAAGGCATAGCCGTCGGGCGTCGCATCTTCGCGCTTCACTTTGTGCAGGGCATGCCGCTGAACGAAAAGGCGCTTCACCGAGAAAAGCGGCGCCAGTTCGTGGTGGCGTGCGGCCAGCATCCTGACCTCCGCTTCGATGCCGAACAGGCGGGCAAGAAAATCCTCGAGATGCGGCGCAAGCGCAATCAGCAGTTCGGATTCGGTTTTTCCGGACGGCGGATCCGTTCTTGCGGCCACCAGGCGCGCTCGCAAATCCGGATTTATTTCAGCCAGGAAATCCACAAATGCGGAGTCGACGCGGAGCAGACCGTCGCGCTCATAAAGGTCGCGGAACTGCAGGCCGAAGGCGAGTTTCATGCGGGTAGAATTATCGTCCAAACATGGGAGGCACTTAGATGCAAATCAGAAATAGCATATTCCTGATCACGGGCGGCGCGTCCGGCCTGGGGGCGGCGACGGCGCAGATGGCGGCAGCCAATGGCGCCAAGGTCGTGATCGCCGACCTGCAGGCTGATTTGGGCGAGAAGCTGGCGCAGGAAATCGGCGGCAAATACGTCAAATGCGACGTGACCTCGGAAGCCGACGGCAAGGCCGCGGTCGATGCGGCGGTCAAGGGTCTGGGCGGACTTCATGTGCTCGTGAATTGCGCCGGCATCGGCGTCGCCGAGCGCACCGTCGGCAAGGAGGCGCCGCATGACCTGGCCCGCTTCACCAAGGTCGTCACCATCAATCTCATCGGTACCTTCAACATGATCCGCCTCGCTGCGGATGCGATGTGCAAAGCCGGGCCGAACGCGGCCGGCGAGCGCGGCGTGATCATCAACACGGCTTCGGTCGCCGCCTACGACGGCCAGATCGGACAGGCGGCCTATTCGGCCTCGAAGGGCGGGGTGGTCGGCATGACCTTGCCCATCGCGCGCGATCTTTCACGCAACGGGGTGCGCGTCGTCACGATCGCGCCGGGCCTGTTCCTGACGCCGATGCTGCTGGGCCTGCCCAAGGAAGCCCAGGACTCGCTCGGCAAGCAGGTGCCGTTCCCGTCGCGCCTGGGCAAGCCCGAGGAATATGCGGCGCTGGCAAGGCACATCGTGGAAAACGAGATGCTGAACGGCGAAACGATCCGGCTGGATGGCGCGATCCGGATGGCGCCGAAGTAGCTACTTCTGTTCTTTCAGCTGGTCCCGGAAGAGCCGGGCGCGGGCAACATAGCTTGCCGAAATTTTCAGGATTCCCGCGATCTGCTCGGGTTTGAGCTCGCGCACGACCTTCGCGGGCGAGCCCACCGCCAGCACGCCGGGCGGTATTTCCTTGCCTTCGGGCACCAGCGAATTGGCGCCGATCAGCGAGCCGGCGCCGATCTTCGCGCCGTTCAGGATCACGCTGTTGATGCCGATCAGCGCGCCGTCGCCGACGGTGCATCCGTGCAGCATCACCTTGTGGCCGACCGTGACGCGCTTGCCGATCGTCAACGGGAAGCCCGGGTCGCAGTGCAGGACCGAGCCGTCCTGGATGTTGGTTTCCTCGCCGATGTGCACCTGGTCGTTGTCGGCGCGGATCACCACGTTGAACCAGATGTTCACCGCGTTCTCGAGGATGATCGAGCCCGCGAGCGTGGCGTCCCAGGCGATGTAGTGGTCCGCGCCGCGGAATTCGACCCGGCGCTCGTTGAGGGAAAAGATCGGCATGGTTGGCCGGTATCATAGCGCCCGCCATGAAACACAGCGAATCGCTTTTCTTCGACATCCGCGGCCTGCGCTATCACGTCCGGCACTGGCAGGGAAAATCCGGCCGGAAGATCATCCTGTTGCACGGCTGGATGGATGTTTCCGCCTCGTTCCAGTTCCTGGTGGACGCAATGTCGCAGGACTGGGACGTGTACGCACCCGATTGGCGCGGCTACGGGCTCACGGCCTGGTCCGGTTCCGATAACTACTGGTTCCCCGATTACATCGGGGACCTGGACGCGTTGCTCGAGCGGATCCAGCCGGATGCGCCGGCCACCCTGGTCGGCCACAGCCTGGGCGCGAATGTCGCAGGGTTGTACGCGGGTATCCGGCCCGAACGTGTCGCGCGTTTCGTCAACCTCGAGGGTTTCGGCATGCCCGCGACCCGGGCCGAGCAGGCGCCGAAGCGATACGCCCTGTGGATGAACGAGCTGCGGGAGCAACCGCGCTGGCGGCCCTACGCGAATTTCGCGGAGCTCGCCGACCGCCTGCAAAAGAACAATCCGCGCCTGAAGCGCGAACGGGCAGAATTCCTCGCCGGCCACTGGGGCAGGGAAATCGAAGGCGGCGGGGTGGTTCTGCGCAGCGATCCCGCGCACAAGCTCGTCAACGCCACGCTGTACCGGGTCGATGAAGCGCGCGCCTGCTGGCAAAGAGTCACCGCGCCGGTGCTGTGGATAGACGCCGCGGAGTCGGAAACCGTGCAACGCATGCGGCTGACGCCCGGGGAACTCGCCGAGCGGCGCGCCGCGTTCAAGGATCTCAGGCATCACACGCTGCCCGCTGCCGGGCACATGCTGCATCACGACCAGCCGGAGGAAGTGGCGCGCCTGATGGAGGCATTCCTGCTCTGATAAAATTGCCCGCTTAGATGGACATTGAACCGCTCGTAAGAATCATCGCCATCTATGCGCTCCCGGTCCTCTTCGCCATCACTCTGCACGAGGCCGCGCACGGCTATGTCGCGCGCCACTTCGGCGACATGACCGCGTACGCGCAGGGCCGCATCAGCCTCAACCCTGCGCGGCACATCGATCTGGTAGGCACCATCATCGTGCCCATCGCCATCCTCGTCGCCAGCAAGTTCCTGGGCGGTGCAGGTCTGCTGTTCGGCTGGGCCAAGCCGGTGCCGGTCAATTACTCGGCATTGCGCCGTCCGCGCGAGAACATGCTCTGGGTGGCCGCCGCCGGGCCCGCCGCCAATCTCGTCATGGCCCTCGGCTGGGCCGCGCTGTTCAAGACGACCCATGAGTTGCCGGGCAATTACTTCAGCGAACCCCTGTTGTTGATGAGCAAGGCGGGCATGGAGGTCAACATCGTCCTCATGGTGCTCAACCTGCTGCCGATCCTGCCGCTGGATGGCGGCCGCATTGTGGCGAGCCTGCTGCCAAGCAGGCTTGCCTGGGGCTACGCGAAAACCGAACCCTGGGGCTT
>JBDTRO010000118.1:0-26563 GCA_039931635.1 Betaproteobacteria bacterium
GAAGCCCTGATCGCCGGCGCCCAGCGCTCGGTGTCTTCCCTGATGAACGCGGCGAACTGCTGCGGCGTCATGGCGGTGGCTTTGGACCCGCCGGCGGCGTACTTTTCCTGCATCTCGGTGCTTGCCATCGCGCGCTGGATCGCGGCGGAGAGTTTCTCCACGATCGACGGCGGCGTCGCGGCGGGAAAGGCGACGCCGTGCCAGGACATGGCCTGGAAACCGGGCACGGTTTCGGCGATGGCGGGAATCTCGGGCGAAGTGAACCAGCGTTCGGCCGACGTCACGCCGAGGGCGCGCACCTTGCCGCCCCTGGCATGCGGCAGCACCGTGGGCATGTTGCCGAAGGTCATGGCCACCTGCCCGCCGATCACATCGGTCAATGCCGGCCCGCCGCCCTTGTAGGGCACGTGGAACATGTCGGTGCCGGTCATCATCTTGAATAGCTCGCCCGAAAGGTGCAGCGACGTACCCTGCCCCGAGGATGCGAAGGCATGCTTGCCGGGTTCCTTTTTCAACAGCGCGATCAATTCCGGGACGGTTCGCACCGGCAGGTTGTTGTTGACCACCAGCAGGTTCGGAAAAAGTCCCGTCATGGACACCGGCGCGAAGTCCCTGATGTGGTCGAAGGGCATCTTCGCGTACAGCGTCGGATTGATGGCGTGCGAGGCGACCGTGATCCAGCCCAGCGTGTAGCCGTCCGGCGCGCTGCGCGCGGTCTCGGCGACACCGATGTTGCTGCCCGCGCCGGGCTTGTGGTCGATGACGAACTGCTGGCCGAAATGGCGGCCCAGCCAGTCGCACAGCAGACGCCCCTGGAAATCGGTGCTGCCGCCGGGCGTGAACGGAATGATCAGGCGCACCGTCTTGCTCGGCCAGTTGGCAGCCGGATCCTGGGCGGGGGCAACGCGCGCGAGCCCGGGTCCCAGGGCGAGGCCGGCGCCGAACTTCAGGACGGCTCTGCGGTTCATGGCGTTCCCGCGAGACCTACTTGGTTTCCGCGGGCAGCTCCTCGGGCGAATCGTTGCAGCGGGTCGTCACGCCCTTGGCGGTCTTGATCGTGAAGCACCGCCTTTCCTTCTCGGGCGGCGGCGGCGGTGCGGCAGCGTTCTTGGTGGCGGGCGCACGGGTAGTCACGGAGGGTCCGAATTGGGGCGATGCGGCCGGCGGCTTCAGGGCCGGGGTCACGACGACGCGCCCGGTGACCTCGCCGGCGGAGGTCAAGCCGATGAGATGGCACTCGGCGCCCGCATAGGTGATCTTGCCGGCCGCGTCCTTGCACTTGTACATGCCCTGCGCCGCGGCCGAACCGCAAAGCGGCAGCGCCAGCAGCGCCAGAAGGACTTTCATGCGGGTGTTCATAGGGTTCCAATGCCAAGCAGTTGATTTAATTGACCCATCGTCCGGGATACTGTATAAGGGTACTGCAGGATTCTCAAGCAGTGGAATAGGCTGGTCAGGTCGTAGCGTCAGTACTTTACATATATGCGCTGTGCTCATCAGGTCCATCTCTTCCTTGATAGTCCGCAGGGTATAAGCCCTAACTTTTAATAATTTCAAGGAATCAGACATGAGTACAGGTACCGTTAAGTGGTTCAACGACGCCAAGGGTTTCGGCTTCATTACGCCGGATGATGGCGGCAAGGACCTTTTCGTGCATTTCTCGGCAATCCAGGGCGGTGGCTTCAAGTCGCTCAAAGAGAACGACAAGGTGCAGTTCGACATCGGCCAGGGCGAAAAAGGTCCTAACGCCACGAACGTCAAGCCGGTCTAGTAGTCCCGATCAGCTGATAAAGAGCCCGGGCAACCGGGCTTTTTCAATTTGGAACCTATGAGCATCCCTATCCTAGAACGCAAGCGCTACATGGTCGGCAAGTACGAGATCATCGCCAAGCCGTTTCCGTATTCGGCGCACATGTTCCGTTACACCGTGTTTGTCGATGGACGCCGCATCGGGGCGATGGCCAGCGTGCCATCGGAATCCGACTGCCTGTTCATGGAAAAGCCGCCGATCGTGCCGCCGCTGGTGCCTTACCAGGCGGTGTACCGTCCGGGCCGGCCCAAGAAAGGCGCGCCGCCGCGCGCTGCGGTCGATGCGCCCACCCCGCCGCGCGAAGAACTGCCGCACGGGATGGCGTTTCCGCAGGCCTCCGACGAGGGTTAAGCGGTTTCAGTTCGCCGGGCGGAATTTCCGGTAGAGCTGGATCACCCTGGGAACGTAGGCCGCCGTCTCGCGGTACGGCGGAATGCGCCTGCCGTGCTTCATTACGGCCTGCTCGCCGGCGTTGTAGGCTGCGAGCACCAGCTGCAGGTTGTCGCCGAACAGGACCTGCAGGTCGCGCAGGTAGCGCGCGCCGCCCTGGATGTTCTGCGCCGGGTCGAGGCGGTTCTTCACGCCGTAGCGTTTCGCGGTGGCGGGCATGAGCTGCATCAGCCCCACCGCGCCGGCGCTGGAGCGCGCCGACGGGTTGTAGCCCGACTCCACCGAAATGACCGCATGGATCAGCGCGGCATCCACTTTGGTTTCCGCCGCGGCCGCGAGGATATGGCTGCCGTAGCGGCCCCCTTCGAGCGCCGCCCCGTCATCCGGCACGTCCGTAAACTGGCCGGGCAGGTGCTTCCTGTACAGAATGTAGCGGCTGTCTTCCGGCGGCGTGTCGGAGATGACCACCGAGACGCGGTCGCCGTCGACGAAGCCATAGACATTGGCTTGCGCCGCGCCGAAACCCAGCGCCAGCACCGCCCCCAGAACGAATAATCGCAATCGGTACAACGTCATCACTCCCCCACGGAAAGCTGTCCTATCATTGGACTATGAGACTCAGAGACAGTTGCACCACGCTTTTTTTCACCATCCTGCTCGCCGGCTGCGGCGGCGCCAGCCTGTGGCCTTTCGGTGAAGGAGGAAGGGCGGAAGTGAGCCGCAAGCCGGCCAACGCGACCGAATACCGCTGCGACGGCGGCAAAGCGTTCTACGTGCGCAACATCGACGCGGGCGCCGTCTGGCTGATCGCGCCCGACCGCGAAATCCGTCTCGAAAAACCCGCCGGCTCGGCGGACCTCGTCTACAGCGCGGGCAAGGTGCGGCTGGAAATCACCGCGCAGACCGCCACGCTCCTCGACCCGCCGGCCCAGTTCCTCGGCTGCAAGAGGGTCGAGGGCAGGGTCGAGGGCAAAATCTGATATAAGACCCCTTTTTACGCCCTTGAGGGTCCCGTGAGGCTGTTTGCGGCCTTTGCCTTCGTCCTGATCTGCCTGGCGGCGTGGTCCATCCACGGCGTGCCCGGCAATTCGCCCGTGACCCCGAAGGCCGCAGCACCGGCCGCGCCGGGCGCGCTGCGCATGAACCCGGAGATGTATGCCGACGCCGTGCTCAGGAACGCCCCGTTGCGCATCAAACTCAAGAAGCAGTACCCGGATTCCTATGCGGCCCTGGAGCAGCAGACAAAGCGCGACCTGCGCAATTGCCTCGTCAGCCAGGTCATCGAGGGCGTACTCAAGGCGGTCTGCCAGTAAATCCCGAATTCCGATGTAAATTGGGGGAGCGATCCCCCTTCAAGGAGCACTCCCGATGATCGACCTTTACGCCGCCGGCACTTCCAATGGCATGCGCGCCCGCATCGCGCTCGAGGAATGCGGCCTGCCCTACAAGCTGAACTTCATCGACCTCACCAAGGGCGAGCACAAGACGCCGCAGTTCCTCGCCATGAATCCGAACGGCCAGATCCCGGTGATTGTCGATCACGAAGGCCCCGGCGGCCTCAAAGTGACGCTATCGCAATCCACCGCGATCCTGCTCTACTGCGCGGAGAAATCCGGCAAGTTCATGCCGCAGGACCCGGCCGCGCGGCCGGCGGTATTGCAGGCGCTGATGAGCGCCTCGACCGACGTCACGCCGGTATTCGGTGCGCTCACCGGGATGGCCAACGCCAAGCCGCCGCACGAGCCGTCGGTGCAGGCATTAAAGGATCGCTTGCGCAACCTGTTCAAGGTCTGGGACGACCAGCTCGGCAAGCGCAAGTACGCCGGCGGCGACGAAATCTCCGTGGCCGACCTGTCGCTTTACGCGGGGTACTGGCGCACCAAAGGCGCGCAACCCGCGGTGGTGGAAGGATTCCCGAATCTGACCAAATGGGCCGAGCAGATGGCCGCTCGCCCAGCCATCCAGCGCGCGATCAAGTTCTAGCCTCAATTGTCGTCGTCCCCGCGCAGGCGGGGACCCAGCTTATTGCGACCATGGATTCCCGCCTTCGCGGGAATGACGATTATTTGCCGGAATGACGATTTATTCGGGAATGACGGTTATTTGCGGGTACCGGCTGCCAACGAGCGCTTGATTTCCTCGACATCGAAGATCGCGGGCTGCAGGGCGTTCAGGTACTCGAAGCTCTCCGCGACCGAATGGTCGCGGGTGTAGGAAATCATCCGCTTGGTGGCAGATACCGCCACCGGCGCCTTGGACGCGATGCGCTGCGCCACTGCCAGCGCGCCCGCGACCAGTTGCTCGTGGCTGTCGAACAGGCCGTTCACGAAACCCAGCCGCTCGGCGCGCCCGGCCGGCAACCGGTCGCCGGTGTAGCCCAGTTCCCGCACCACCGCCTCGGGCAGCTGCTTGGGCATGCGGTTGAAGGTGCCCACGTCGGCCATCATGCCGATGTTGATTTCCTGGATCACGAAGTACGCGTCGCGCGTGGCGTAGCGCAGGCAGCAGGCCGTGGCGAGGTCCACGCCGCCGCCGATGCAGCCGCCCTGCACCGCCGCAATCACCGGGAACGGCGCCTCGGCAAGGGCACTGAGGCTCGATTGAAGTTCTTCAAGTTTGACCTTGAATTTCAGGCGACCTTGAAGTGAATTTGTATCAAAGGAATCACTGCCCTGAAAAAGCGAAAGATCCAATCCGGCGCAGAAATGCGGGCCGGTGGACGACAGCACCAGCACGCGCGCATCCAGCGCCCTCACGATTTCTGGCAATTCGCGCCAGAACGCGGCCGTCATCGCGTTGCGCCGCTCGGGGCGCGACAGCTTCAGGTGCGCGACGCCCTCGTGCCCTGACAATTCGAAACATTCGTACCTCATGATGCGCCTCCGGTTTGCGAAGGGCGATAGTGGCATCACTGACAAAGCCTTGCAACGCCGCGCGCGCGCGCCGGTATCATGGCGGTCACCGCAAAACTGGTAGAAAAAAAATGTCGGTGGCTTCGGATACAGGGCAGGCAACGCATTTCCCCCGCGGCATCCTCCGCGAAGCCACGCCTCTCAGCATGTGGGGCGGCGATACCCTGGTCTACAAATCCATCATCGCGCTGGCGGGCATCGCCCTGCCGCTCATCGCCGTGGTGAATCTGGTCCTGCGCGGCACGCCGTCGTGGCCGCAGCTGGGCGCTGCGGGCGCGATTCTTTGCGGCGCGCTGCTGTGCTACACGCTCGCCCAGCGCGGCCTGCGCGACATCGCCGCGGCGCTGCTGATCGGCGTGCTCTGGCTGACGGCCACCATCTATGCCTTCAATTCGGGCTACGGCATGCACAGCGCGATCGTATTCGTGTACCTGCCCTGCGTGCTCTACACCTCGCTCTTCTTCGGCCTGACGATCGCCTCGGTCGAGCTCGCGCTCACCGTGGCCGCGCTGGTGCTGATGTACCTGGCGGAAGAGCGCGGGCACCTGGGCGGCGCCGCCGCGTTCATCACCCACGGCACCAACTTCAATTTCCTGCTCGGCGTCATCATCACGAGCATTGGCACGCTGACCGTGGGCGCGGTCTACCACCGCCGCGTCGAGCGCGAAGGCGCGCGCGTGGTCGCCGAGGCCGAGCAGCGGCGCCTGGCGATGGAGCACGCGCAGCTCGCGCAGGCCCAGCTGGAGACGGCGCTGGCGAAATTGCAGCAGCTGCACGCCGAGCTCGCGCAGCGCGACAAGGCGCGCGGCCTGGAAATGGCTCGGGCCATGCGCGACATCGACCTGTTCCACGACGTGGTGGCGAAGGATTTTCCGGCCTCGCTGCGCGCCCTGCGCGAAACCATCGCCGCGCCGGACGAGCGCACCGAGGCGCGGCTGCAACGCGAAATCGGCCGCATGGAAGCGGTTGCCGGCGCGATGGAGGAACTCGGGCGGCGGCGCGAGCCGGCCATGGAACGCGCGCCGATCGCCGTCTCCGCGCTGGCGCAGGAAGAAATCCGCCGGCTGGGCGAGGCGCATGAATTCCCGCGCGTGCGCTTCGACGTCGACGCCGCCCTGCACGCCGAAGGCGACCGGCCTTCGCTCGCCCTGCTGCTGCGCCACCTGCTCAAGCGCGCCGCGCGCGCCTGCCAGGGCGAACCCGAACCGCTGGTGCACGTCGGCGGCGGCTCGGTGGAAGGCCGCCCGATATTCTTCGTGCGCGACAACGGGCCTGCCATGGACGCCGCGCTGCGCGAGAAACTGTTCCGCCCGTTCGACGGCGAAGGCACGCGCAACAGCGCGGCAGACGACACGGTGGACATCGGCATCGTCAGAGCGCGCCGCATCGTCGAACGCCACGGCGGCGAGCTGACGGTCGAATCAAAGCCGGGCGTAGGGACGACTGTTTTCTTCTCGCTGCCGGGCCGCTAGCCCAGCCCGGCAAAAAACGCGCGCACTTCGCGCGCCAGCGCCTCGGGCTGCTCGAGCGCGGCGAAGTGGCCGCCCTTGTCCATCACGCTCCAGCGCCGGATGTCGGTGTAGGTCTGCTCCGCGAGCGAGCGCGGCGGGCTGAGAATCTCCCTCGGGAATTCGGCATAGCCCAGCGGCACGCCGATGGTCGCGCCCTCCGGAATCGGCCAGCCCGAATGCAGCCGCGCGTAGTACGGCCAGAACGAAGAACCGATCGCGCCGGTGAACCAGTAGAGCGAGATGTCGGCCAGCATTTCGTCGCGCGATATCGCGTTCTCCGGATTGCCGTCGCAATCGCTCCAGGCCCTGAACTTTTCCACGATCCACGCGGCGAGGCCTGCCGGCGAGTCAGTGAGGCCGTAAGCGAGCGTCTGCGGCTTGGTGCCCTGGATCGCCTGATAGCCCGTTTCTTCCTTGAGGAAATGGTTGAGTTGCCTGAGATAGGTTTTGTCTTCCGTCAGCTTCGGATCACGGCGAACAATGAGTAAATTCAGATGTATGCCGGTGATCCGTTCGGGATAGCGGTGGCCCAGCACCGTGCTGATGCCCGCGCCCCAGTCGCCGCCCTGGCAGCCGTAGCGTTCATAGCCCAGCACCCCGGTCATCAGCTCGGCGAAGGCCTCGGCAATGTCCTCCGTGCCGAAGCGCCTCTGCCCCGGCTTGAACGACAGGCCGTAGCCCGGCAGCGAGGGCGCGACGACGGTAAAATCCTCCTGCAGCAGCGGAATGATCTTGAGAAATTCGAATACCGAGCCCGGCCAGCCGTGCGACAGCAGCAGCGGCTTCGCGCCAGGCCGCTTGCCCGGCGCATGGATGAAATGCAGGCCGATACCCTGGACCGGCACGGTGAACTGGGGAAAGGCGTTCAGCTTCTCCTCCGCCGCGCGCCAGTCGAAACCCTCCCGCCAGTACGCGGCCAGGGCTTTCATGTACGCCAGGCTGCTCCCAGTGGACCAGGGCGCCAGCGGCGCCTCATCCGGCCAGCGCGTGCGGCCAAGGCGTTCTCTCAGGTCCGCGAGGGCGGAATCGGGGATGTGCAGGCGAAACGCTTGTGGGACATTTGACACGCTATTTCCCCCGCCAAAGGTGCACAATTCCGGCCATGAAACGACGCCAACTACTGACCATGATAGCGGCTAGCGCCGCCCTCCACTCCTTGCCTGCCGTCGCGGCGGACGAGAAGAAACCGGAACCGAAGAAAGCCGCCGAGCGCGAAACCTTCGACCAGGATTCGGTGCTGCGCGACGCCGAGGCGTTCTTCGGCAAGGGCGCCGAAGGGCTGGGCAAGGTGATCGAGAAGGCGTTCAAGGAAAACGGCCGCCCGAACGGCTACATCAAGGGCGAGGAAGCCGCCGGCGCGATCACGGTTGGCCTGATCTACGGCAACGGCACGCTGATCCTGAAGAACGCGAAGAACCGCCACGTCTGGTGGTCCGGCCCGTCGATCGGCTTCGACCTCGGCGCCAACGCCTCCAAGGTTTTCGTGCTCGTCTACAACATGCGCCAGCCCGGCTCGCTCTTCCAGCGCTTCCCGGCGGTGGACGGCAGTTTCTATTACGTCGGCGGCGTCGGCATCAACTACCAGCGCCGCGACAAGATCGTGCTGGCGCCGATCCGCCTGGGCGTCGGACTGCGCGCCGGGGCGAGCATCGGCTACGTCCACTACACGCCGAAGAAGACCTACAACCCGTTCTAGCCTGATGTACCGGCTCTATTACTGGCCCGAAATCCAGGGCCGCGGTGAGTTCATCCGCCTCGCGCTGGAAGACGCCGGCACGCGGTACGTGGATGTTTGGCGCACCAAGGCCGGCATGAAGGATTTTCAATCAGGAAATCCACCATTTGCACCGCCCTGCCTGGTCGCCGGAAAACGGGTGGTCTCGCAGACCGCCAACATTCTGCAGTACCTCGGTCCCCGCCTCGGCCTCGCGCCGAAGAACGAAGCCGGGCGGGTCTGGGTGAATCAGCTCCAGCTCACCATCGCCGACTGGCTGGTCGAGGTGCACGACACCCACCATCCCATCGGTTCGCGCCTGTACTACGAAGACCAGAAGAACGAGTCGAAGCACCGCGCTGCCACGTTTCGCGGCGAGCGCCTGCCGAAGTACCTGGACTATTTCGAACGGCTGCTGGCCCGCAAATCCGGCGATTACCTGCTCGGCAAGGCCGCCTGCTATGCCGACTTGTCCCTCTTCCAGATGGTGGCGGGACTGCGCTATGCCTTCCCGGTGGCGTTTGGCCGGCTCGAAAAGCACTATCCGCAGCTCATCAGGCTCCACGCGCGGGTCGCGCTACGCCCGCGCCTCGCCGCCTACCTTGCATCGCCAAGGCGCATTCCGTTCAACCGACAGGGCATCTTCCGGCATTATCCCGAGCTCGACTTACCTCGAAAAAAATCAAAAAAAACATAGACCTGTGCCCTCATAGGGTGGTATAAAGAAGAGTGCGGGAAGAAGCCATGGACTGGACCAAGGACCGAATCCAAACGTTGACCAAACCGGAGGTGAAGCAGCTGCGCGCCAATGCGGAGCGGCTTCAGGAACCGGAGGTGGTGGCGTTGTGCGACGAGGTGCTCAGCGGCAAGGCCAAGGCGGCCAAGGCGGCGGTAGTGCGCACGGCCAAGCCCCGGAAGCCCAAGCAGGAAGTCAAAGGTGTCTGAAGGGGTCCGCGAGATGGAGCGCGAGCGCCCCGGCCAACTGGCCCGCCAGCGCTTCATGATCGGCAAGTACGAAATCATCGCCCATCCCACCCCCGGCCGTTCCGAAGACGGCTGAAAAGACAAAGCCCGGGCAACCGGGCTTTTTTTATCCCATGGACAAAAAGAAAACGTGGCGCGACCAGGAACAGCAGCTGATGGAGCGCTGGACCGCGGCCAACGAGCGCTACCGCCTCGCTCACGCCGGCAACGTCGCCGCCGAAGTGCAGGCCGCGCAGGCCGAGCTCGAACTCCTCCGGCGCCAGGTGGCGCGCCTGAAGAGCGAGTTCAGCACCGGCAAGCGCTACTAGCCTTCCGGCTTTACCTTTCCCCGCAGTTGCTTGATCCGGCCGCGCCGGATCTTGGTTTCGAGCCGTTTCCTTTTCGACGAACGCGTCGGTTTGGTCGGCCGGCGCGTTTTCGGGACCACCGCGGCGCTGTCCACCAGTTCCTGCAGGCGGCGCAGGGCTTCGTCGCGGTTCATGTCCTGGCTGCGGTGCTGCTGCGCCTTGATCACCACCACGCCGTCGCGCGTGAGGCGCTGGTCCTTCAGCGCCAGCAGCCGCGCCTTCACGGCAGCCGGGAGCGACGAAGCAGCGACATCGAAGCGCAGGTGGATCGCGCTTGAGACCTTGTTGACGTTCTGGCCGCCGGCACCGGCCGAGCGCACCGCGCTCATCTCCACTTCCGTTTCGGGAACGATGAACCGCATCGCGCTCAGGCAGGCTGCCGGATCATGTCGGCCGCCTTCTCGGCGATCATGATGGTCGGCGCGTTGGTGTTGCCGCCGATCAGGTCCGGCATCACCGAGGCGTCCACCACGCGCAGCCCGGTGACGCCGCGCACCCGCAGCTGCGGATCCACCACCGCGAGGTCGTCCACGCCCATGCGACAGCTTCCCACCGGGTGGTAGATGGTGTCCGAGCGCTCGCGCAAGGTCGCGCGAATCTCGTCGTCCGTACGCACGCCGGCGGCAAACTGGTCCTGGCGCGGCCGGCTGGCCAGCGCCGGCGCATCGAGGATCCGTCGCGCCAGCTTGAACGCGCGCACCATGGATTCGAGGTCTTCCGCTTCGGCATAGAAGTTCGGGTCGATGGCGGGCACGGCAAGCGGGTCCGCGCTGGCGAGCGCGACACTTCCCGAGCTCTTTGGCCGCAGCAGGCAGGCGTGCAGGCTGTAGCCGTGCGCAAAATGGAGCTTGCGCGCGTGATCGTCTATGCCGGCAATGACGAAGTGCAGCTGGATGTCCGGCGCCCCGGGTCCGGGCAGCGACTTCACGAAACCGCCCGCCTCGGCAAAGTTGGTGGCGATCATCCCGCGCCTCTCGCGACGATAGCGCCCGATTTCACGCAGCAGCCGCAGCGCGCCGCCAGGAGTGATGCCGAACAGGTCCGGGCTTCGCGCACGGTAGGAAAATATGTAATCGACGTGGTCGCGCAGGTTGCGTCCAACCCCCGGCAGGTGGTGCACGACCGGCAGGCCGAATTTGCGCAACTGTTCGCCATCGCCGATGCCCGACAGCAGGAGCAGTTGCGGCGACTGCAGGGCGCCGGCGCTGACGATGGTTTCCGCCCTGGCATGGAAAGTCTTGAGTTCCCCGGCGACACGGCACTCGACGCCCGCCGCCCGCTTGCCGTCCATCAGGATCCGCGTCGCCCGCGCCCCGGTCACGACCTTCAGGTTCGGGCGCGACAGATGCGGCTGCACGTAGGCGCGCGCCGCGCCCCAGCGCTCGCCGTTCTTCTGCGTCACCTGGTACATGCCCACACCTTCCTGCTCCGCGCCGTTGAAATCCGCGTTGCGCGCGAATCCCGCCTGCTGCGCAGCCTGCAGGAAAACCTCAGGCCAGGGATTGTCGGTGCGCAGTTCCGCGACGTTCAGGGGTCCGTCGCGGCCGTGGAATTCGCCGGCTAGCGTCTCGTTATTTTCGGCGCGCTTGAAGTACGGCAGCACCTCGGCGTAAGACCAGCCGGCATTGCCCATCGCCGCCCAGCGGTCGTAGTCCGAGCGGTGGCCGCGGATGTAGATCATGGCGTTGATCGAACTCGAGCCGCCCAGCACGCGCCCGCGCGGCTGGTAGCCGATCCGGCCGCCCAGGCCCGCCTGCGGCACGGTATCGAAGGCCCAGTTGTTGAGCTTTTTAGGCACCATCAGCACCACCGCCGCCGGCGTGTTGACGACCCAGGAATCGCCGTTGCCGCCGTCCTCCAGCAGGCAGACGCTCACCGCCGGATCCTGCGACAGGCGCCCCGCGAGCACGCAGCCCGCCGAGCCGCCGCCCGCAATCACGTAGTCGAAATTCATGCAAGCCTCCGCAACAGCGCCAGCACGCGCTCGAACGCGCGTCCGTACGGCGGGCGCATCAGGAACATGCCGTTCAGCCGCGACTGGAAGAACACGGGCTTTTCCTGGCTGAAGGTGCGAAAGCCCGCCTCGCCGTGATAGGCGCCGATGCCGCTCGCGCCCACGCCGCCGAATGGCAGGTCTTCCTGCGCGAAATGCCAGAGGCAATCGTTCACCGTCACGCCGCCGGAAATGGTGCCCGCCAGCACGCGGTCCCGGTTTGCCGAGTCCGCGCCGAACCAGTACAGGGATAGCGGCCGTTCGTGCCGGCCGACGTAGGCGATGGCCTCGTCCAGGTTGCCGTAGCCGACGACCGGCAGCAGCGGCCCGAAAATCTCCTCCTGCATGATCGCCATGTCGTCGGTCGCGCCGAGCACCAGCACCGGCGGCATGCGGCGGCGCGCGGCATCCGGCTGCTCGCCCAGTTCGACGATCTGCGCGCCCTTCGCCTTCGCGTCCGCGAGCAGGCGTTCCAGGCGCGCGTAGTGACGCTCGCTCACGATGCTCGTGTAGTCGTCGTTGTCCACGAAACGCGGGTACATGGCGGCGACCGCCACGCGCATCGCGGCGGCGAACGCCCCCACCCGCGCCGCCGGCACCAGCGCGTAATCCGGCGCGATGCAGGTCTGACCCGCGTTCAGCAGCTTGCCCAGCGCGATGCGCGGCGCCGCCAGCGCGAATTCGCAGGACGGATCGACGATCGCGGGCGACTTGCCGCCGAGTTCCAGCGTGACTGGCGTGAGGTTCTTCGCCGCTGCCTGCGCGACGAAGCGCCCCACGGCCGTCGAACCCGTGAACAGCAGGTGATCGAACGGCAACTCGACGAAGGCGCGGCCGGTGTCCGCGCCGCCGGTGACGACGACGAACTCGTCTTCGCTGAATGCCTCCGACACCAGGCGTGCCAGCAGCGCCGACAAACGCGGCGTCAGTTCCGAGGGCTTGAGCATGACGCGGTTGCCCGCCGCCAGCGCGCCCACGGCCGGTCCAAGCGCGAGCTGCAACGGATAATTCCACGGCGCGACGATGCCCGCTACACCCACCGGTTGCGGCATGACGCGGTTGTAGCCAGGACGGTAGTAGAGCGCGGTCGGCGCGCGCCGCATGCGCATCCAGCGGCCGAGGTGCCGCATCGCATGGTTGACTGCCGCGACGACAACGAAGACTTCCGCTACCAGCGTCTCGTGGCGCGACCGGCCGCCGAAGTCGGCCGAGATTGCCTCGGCAATGGCGGCCTCGTGCTTTTCCACCATGCCGCGCAGCCGCTGCAGCCGGCCGACCCGCACCGCGCGCGAGGGCATCGGCTCCGCGGCAAAAGCGCGCCGCTGCAGATCCAGCAGGCGTCGCAGATCGTCGTGGCCGGCCATGCCTGCAGTATAGTCGCGCTCATGCGCCGCTCCTTCCGCGATACGCTGGTTTCCGTCCGCGAGCTGCTCATTACGGCCGGGCCGTTCCTTCTCATCACCGCCGCGCTGCTCGGCGCGGCCTACTACTTCCTCAAGCCCACGCCGCCCAAGCGCGTGGTCCTTGCCACCGGCTCCGACCAGGGCGCCTACGCTGCCTTCGGCAAGCGCTACCAGGAGGAACTCAAACGCTTCGGCATCGAGGTGATCCTGCGCCCCACCGCGGGCTCGCGCGAGAACCTGCGCCTGCTGCAAGACGCCAAGCAGGACGTGCAGATCGCGTTCGTGCAGGGCGGCGCGAGCGGAACGCTGGCCACTACCGACGAAAACGTGGAAGAAAAACTGCCGGTGATGTCGCTGGGCAGCATTTTTTACGAACCGGTGTGGCTGTTCTATCGCACGGACGCCGCAAAAAAGGTCGATCGCAAGGGCGTGTTCACTGATTTGACGCAACTGCGCGGCCTGCGCGTGAACGTCGGCGCGCGCGGCAGCGGCAGCCCGGGCATCGTCAACCGGATGCTGCTGGCGAACCGGATGGACCGTACCGACATCACGCGCGACAACCTCGACCTCACGCCCGCGGTGGTCGAGTTGCTGGCGGGCAAGCTGGATGCGATGGTGATGGTATCGGCGCCGGAATCCCCGCTGGTGCAGATGCTGCTGCAGACGCCGGGCATCCGCCTGCTCGAATTCGACCAGGCCGAAGCCTATGCGCGCCGGTACCGGTACCTGAGCCCGGTCACGCTGCCGCGCGGCGTGGTGGACCTGCCGCGCAACGTGCCGCCGCAGGACCTGGACATGGTCGCGACCACCTGCTCGCTGGTGGCGCGCGAGGACCTGCATCCGGCGCTGGTGCAGCTCTTCGTGCAGGCCGCTTCGCGCATCCACAGCGGCGGCGGCTGGATCTCGAAGACGGGCCAGTTTCCGACCCAGCTCCACACCGAATTTCCACTCGCGCGCGACGCCGAGCGCTACTACCGCACCGGCCCGCCGGCCATGCAGCGCTACCTGCCCTTCTGGCTCGCCAACCTCGTGGACCGCATGTGGGTGGCGCTGTTTTCCATCATCGCAATCCTGATTCCACTCGCGCGCGTGGTGCCGCCGCTCTACACATACCGCATCCGCTCGCGCATCTACAAGTGGTATCGCGACCTGCGGCAGATCGAGGACGACCTCGGGCGCAAGGACGCGAACGCGGCCGCATTGCTGGTGGAACTGGAGAAGCTGGACGCCAAGGTCGAGCGCATCGCCGTGCCGCTCGCTTATGCCGACGAGCTCTACGCCCTGCGCAGCGCCATCGGGCTGGTGCGCAAACGCCTGCGGCTGGCCACGCAGCCGTAGGTTGCGTCCTTCACGCCTTCAGAATGATCTTTCCCAGGTGGGCGTTGGATTCCATGTGGGCCTTGGCCTGCGGCAGCTCGGCGAACGGGAACACCCTGTCGATCACCGGCTGCAGGTGGCCGCTTGCCAGCGAAGGCAGCACATCGCGCGTAAAGTTGCGCACGCCCTCGGCGATCTCGGCGCCGCTGCGCATCTTGTTCGAAACGCCAAAGAGCTTCAGCCGCCTGGAATGCAGCGCGAGGATGTCCATTTCCGCCGTGACCACGCCGTCCACATAGCCCACGGTTGCCAGGCGCCCGCGGTAGGCCAGCGAACGGACGCATTCGGCGAACACGCTGCCGCCGACGTTGTTGACCACCAGGTTCACGCCCTTGCCGCCGGTCGCGTCCATGACCGCCTTTTCGAATCCGCCGTTGCGGTTCTGCAGGCCGAGGTCCATGCCGAGCGCGGACAGTTTTTTCAGTTTCTCGGCCGAGCCCGAAGTGCCGATGACTTTCGCGCCGATCAGCTTGCCCAGCTGCACCGAGGCGACGCCCACGCCGGCGGACGCGCCAGCCACCAGCAGCCATTCGCTTGCCTTCAGTTCGCCGCCCGGCCACAGCATGTCGTAGGCGGTGAGGTAAGCGATGGCAGCGCCCGCCGCCTGTTCCCACGAAAGACTCTTCGGCGCCGGCATGGCGTCGCCAATGCGATGGATCGTGTATTCGGCATAGGCGCCGTAGGCGCGCCCCATCACGCGGTCGCCCGGCGCGAACTCGGTCACGCCCTCGCCCACTTTCACCACTTCGCCTGCCGCCTCGATGCCGGCGACCTTCGCCGCGCCGCCGGAAAGGCCGTGCCCGGCGATGAACTCGCCGCGGTTCAGGCCCGCCGCATGGACCTTCACGAGCAGTTCGCCCGCCTTGGGTTCGGGGACGGGAACGTCCCGCAATTCCACGGCGGTGGCGTCCTTGCCGCTGACGATGAACCAGGATTTCATTTGTGCCCTCTTTCCTGAATGCTGGCCGATTCGGCCGTCTCCCGGATAATAGCGCCAAGCCGCAGCGTTCCGGGACCGGCGGCATCGCGGACCTGATCAACGTTCCGGCACTTGCCTGAGGGAGGAAATATGACCATCCGAAAAATCCAGCAGGTCATCCAGGGGATGCCCGCGTCCGACGGCGCGGGCGTGAAGCTGATCCGCAGTCTCGGCAGCGCGAATCACTTGCGCCTGGATCCTTTTCTCATGCTGGATGCGTTCTCCTCGGAGAATCCGGACGACTACGTCGCGGGCTTTCCGTCGCATCCGCATCGCGGCTTCGAAACGGTGACCTACCTGCTCGACGGCCACATGCTGCATGAGGACCACCTGGGCAACCGCGGCAACCTGAAGAGCGGCGCGGTGCAGTGGATGACCGCGGGCCGCGGCATCATCCATTCCGAGATGCCCCAGCAGGAGAACGGCCGCATGCGCGGCTTCCAGCTCTGGATCAACCTGCCTGCCAAGGAAAAGATGAAGCCCGCGGGCTACCGCGACATCCAGCCGGAGGAAATACCTGCTGTGACGCTGCCTGGCGGCGGAACGGCGAAGGTCGTTGCCGGAACCCTGAACGGAACGGCCGGACCGGTACAGGGAGGCACGACCGACCCGATCTATTGGGATATCGAACTCCCGGCAGGAAAGACCTTCACGCAAAAAATAGAGGACAAGGCAATTTATGTGTATCCCTTCGAAGGCAGCGTCGAAATCGCAGACCGCGTCCTGAAGGCGCACCAGGGCGGCGTGCTCGGCGCGGGCGACACGATCGCGGTCAAAGCCGGCGCCGAGGGCGCGAGGTTTCTCGTGCTCGCGGCAAAGCCGATCAGGGAGCCGGTCGTGCAGTACGGTCCCTTCGTCATGAATACGCGCGAAGAGATCGAACAGGCGATCCGGGATTACCAGAACGGGGCATTGACAGTCTAAAATCGGGGATGCCTCGCATCTCCGCCTCCCCCGCCCTTTCCAAGCTGCGCATCCTGGACCTCACGCGCGTGCGCGCCGGTCCCACCTGCGTGCGCCAGTTCGCCGACTTCGGCGCCGACGTGATCAAGGTCGAGAACACGACGGTCGAGGACATCGGCGGGCCGCGTGACGGCTCCGATTTCCAGAACCTGCACCGCAACAAGCGCTCCATCACGCTGGATCTCAAGTCGGCGCAGGGCAAGGACATCTTCATGCGCCTGGTGAAGACCGCCGACGTGGTGGTCGAGAACTACCGTCCAGACGTGAAAGACCGCCTCGGCATCGATTACGAGTCGCTGCGCAAGGTGAACAAGCGCGTGATCCTCGCCAGTATCTCCGGCTTCGGCCAGGACGGCCCCTACCGCGCGCGCCCGGGCTTTGACCAGATCGCGCAGGGCCTCTCCGGCATCATGTCGGTGACCGGCAAGCCGGGCGAAGGCCCGATGCGCGTCGGCTGCGCGGTGGCGGACGTGGGCGGCGGCCTGCTCGCGGCGCTGGGCATCATGACCGCGCTGCTCGAGCGGGAGACCTCCGGCGAAGGCCAGTGGGTGCAATCGAGCCTGTTGCAGGCGGCGATCCAGCTGCTCGATTTCCAGGCCGCGCGCTACACCATGTCGGGTGAGGTGCCCGAGCAGGTCGGCAACGACCATCCGACCAGCATGCCGACTTCGGCCTATGCCACCGCCGACGGCCATATCAATGTCGCCGCCGCGGGCAACAGGATGTGGAACATCGTCTGCCAAACCATCGGGCGGCCGGAACTGGCCGCGCGCCCGGATTTCAAGGAAGCAGAAGGCCGCGCGAAGAACCGCAAGGAGCTGAATGAGGAAGTGGCCCGTGGCCTGGCGACCAGGACCAGCGCCGAGTGGGTGGATATCTTCAACAAGGCGGGCGTGCCCTGCGGCCCGATCTACCGCATGGACCAGGTGTTCGCCGATCCGCAGGTGAAGCACATGCAGGTACGGGCGGAAGTCGCGCATCCACGCCTGGGCAAGCTGGGCCTGATCAACCAGCCCGTGAAGCTTTCGCGCACGCCGGCGAAACTCGTGGCGGCCACGCCGGAACGGGGCGAACACACCGACGAGGTATTGCTGGAAATCGGATTTACGAAAAATGAAGTGGACGACTTCAAGCGCAAAGGAATCGTGTAATGGCTGAACTCAAAACGTCGATCAATGGCGCAGTGGCCACCGTGCTGTTCTCCAACCCGCCGAAAATGAACGCGATGAGCCACGACATGTGGCTGGCGGTACCCAGGGCGTTCGCCGAATTGGACCGGAATCCGGCGGTGCGCGTGATCGTGTGCGCGGGCCACGGCGAAAAGGCCTTCATCTCCGGCGCCGACATTTCGCAGTTCGAGAAGCTGCGCGGCACGGCCGAGGCGCAGGCTGAGTACAACAAGGCGGTCGAGCAGGCCTACGTCGCGCCGATGAACTGCTCCAAGCCGGTGGTGGCGCGGATCCGCGGCATCTGCATCGGCGGCGGGCTGGGCTTCGCCGCGGCCTGCGATCTGCGCATCTGCTCCGAGAATTCGATCTTCCGCATGCCGGCGGCGCGCCTGGGCCTGGGCTACAGCCCGGCGGGCGTGCGCCGCTTCATGAACGTGCTGGGCGCCGCCAACACCACCGATATTTTCATGTCGGCGCGCAAGTTCGACGCGCAGGAAGCCCTGCGCATGGGATTCGTGAGCCAGGTGACGGCCGTGGAAGAGCTGGAAAAGGCCGTTGCGGCCTATTGCAAAATGGTCTCGGAGAATGCCCCGCTCACCGTCGCCGCGGCCAAGTTCGCCGTGCAGCAGTGGCAGAAAGACGAGAAGGACCGCGACCTCGCCCGCGCCATGAAGATGGTCGAGACCTGCTTCGCGAGCGAAGACCACAAGGAAGGCCGCAAGGCGTTCATGGAAAAACGCACTCCGGAGTTCAGAGGGAGATAGGTATGAATCGAGTAACGGCGCTTACATCCTGTTGCAATTCGTAAAGGTAAAGATGCGTTAAAGCGTGTCCAATCGTCACAGGCAAACAAGGAGAGATGCCATGACGATTGCAGCAAGATTCCTTACTGCGCTGCTCGCGCTGCTGCTCGCCGCGCCCGTATTCGCGCAGGCGCCGCAGCGCAGCTACTCGCGCGCCGAGTTCGACCAGATGCTCGCGCCCGTCGCCCTCTATCCCGACGCTCTGCTGTCGCAGGTCCTGATGGCCGCCACCTATCCGGCCGAAGTGAACGAGGCCGCGCGCTGGACGCGCGCCAACCCCGGCTTGCAAGGCGACGAAGCCGTGCGCGCGGCGCAGTACCACGATTGGGATCCGAGCGTGATATCGCTGGTGGCCTTCCCGCAGGTGCTGCAGCGCATGGAAGAGAATCCCGACTGGACGCACCGGCTCGGCGACGCCTTCCTCGCCCAGGAACCGCAGGTCACGGACACGGTGCAGCAGCTGAGGCACCGCGCCCAGGCCGCAGGCAACCTGCAATCGAACGAACAGATGTACGTGCAGCAGCAGGGCCAGGCCATCCTGTTGCAGCCGGCCGCGCCGCAGTACGTGTACGTCCCTTATTACGATCCGATGGTGGTGTACGGGCCGTGGTGGTGGCCGGCATACCGGCCTGTCGCGTGGGCACCGTGGCCCGGCTACGCGCGCCCGTACCGGCCAGGATCTTCCTTCGCCTTCTGGTGGGGCCGGCCGGTCGGCCTGTCGCTTAACTTCTTCTTCGGCGATTTCGACTGGCATCGGCGCCACGTGCACGTAGTGCGCTCCAACGCCTTCTACTACCGTGCGCCGGCGTTCTCGAACCGGACCGTGGCGGCAGAAAGCGGCCGCTGGCAGCATGACCCGCAGCACCGCCGCAGCGTCGAGTACCGCGCGGCTGCGGTGCCGCAGCGCTTTGCGGGCGCGCAGGTCGAGCGGCGTGAGGCGCAGCGCACTGAACGGCAGATTGTCGCGCCGGTGGCTGCGCCTGTGGTTGCGCCGGCGCAGGCACAGCCCCGCGCCGAGCGGCGTATCGATCAGCGTAACGAACGCCGCGAGGAACGACGCGCGGAGCGGCCGGCTGCGCCAGCTGTTGCACCGGTGCAAGTGCGTCCGCAGATGGCAGTACAGCCGACTGTTGAGAGACGCGACGACCGGCGCGCAGATCGCCGGGAAGAAAGGCAGGCAACCCGGGTACAGGCGCGCCCTGCCCCTGCTCCTGTCGTCCAGGCGCAACCGCAACGCGCAGCGATGCCCGCGGCGCAGGCGCCGCAAACGCCGCGCGCCGACCGCCGCGGCGATCGCCGCGGCGATCGCGATGAGCGGCGCAGCGAGCTCGGCCAGAAGGGCTGAAAAAAAGCCCGGATGCGTTACCATGCGGCCTCTCTTTTGAGGCTCATGGAGCGCATTCATGGATAAAGTCGCAATCATCACCGGCGCGGGCAGCGGCGTCGGCAAGGCCACGGCGCTGGCGTTTCTGAAGGACGGCTGGAAGGTGGCGCTGGCCGGGCGGCGCAAGGACGCGCTGGAACAGACGGCGAAGGAATCCGGCGCCGGCGCGCGCGCGCTTTGCGTGCCGACCGACGTCGCGAAGCAGGATTCGGTCAAGGCGCTGTTCGCCGCGGTGAAAAAGCAGTGGGGCCGCGTGGACGTGGTGTTCAATAACGCCGGGGTAAACGCGCCGGGCACTTCGCTCGAGGAGCTGAGCCTGGAGAAGTGGCAGAACGTCGTCGACATCAACCTCACCGGCATGTTCATCTGCATGCAGGAAGCCTTCAAGGTGATGAAGGACCAGACCCCGCGCGGCGGCCGCATCATCAACAACGGCTCGATCTCGGCCCATGCGCCGCGGCCCGGTTCGGTGGCCTACACCGCCACCAAGCACGCGGTCACCGGCCTGACCAAGACCGGCGCGCTGGACGGCCGCAAGTACGACATCGCCGTCGGCCAGGTGGACATCGGGAATGCGTTGACGGAAATGGCCGCGCGCATGGCGAACGGCGTGCCCCAGGCCGATGGCTCGATCAAGCCCGAGCCGCTGATGGACGTCAATCACGTCGGCCAGGCGGTGCTGCACATGGCGAGCTTCCCGATCGAGACGAACGTGCTGTTCCTCACGATCAAGGCCACGAAAATGCCATTTGAAGGCCGTGGCTAATAGAACCAAGGCGTACCACGACGCCGAATTCATCAACAGCAAGGATGCGCGCGCGCTGCGCATCCTTGCCGAGTACCTCGAGCCGCAGTCGCGCTTCGCGGCGCAGGGCCTGGACGACACGATCGTGTTTTACGGCTCCGCGCGCACCAAACCCGACTCGAAGTATTACGAGGCCGCGCGCCAGCTCGCGTTCCGCCTGACGCAGTGGTCCAAGGCGCTGGAATCGAAGGACCGGCGCTTCGTCGTCGCCACCGGCGGCGGCCCCGGCATCATGGAAGCCGCGAACCGCGGCGCTTCGGAGGCAAAAGGCATCACCGCGGGCATCGGAATTTCCATCCCGATGGAACAAACCGACAACGCCTACATCACCCGCGGCCTGTCGCTCCATTTCCACTACTTCTTCATGCGCAAGTTCTGGTTCACCTACCTCGCCAAGGCGATGATCGCGTTCCCGGGCGGCTTCGGCACGCTGGACGAGCTGTTCGAGACGCTGACCCTGGTGCAGACGAAGAAAATGAAGAAACCGATGCCGATTGTCCTGTTCGGCACCGACTACTGGAATGAAGTGATCAACTTCGACGCGCTGGTGCGCCACGGCACCATCAGCCCGGAGGACCTGAATCTTTTCTACCGCACCGACTCGGTGGACGAGGCCTTCGACTGGCTGGTGAAGCAGCTCACCGAGCACGCGCTCGGCAAGCCAGGCGCCACGCTTTAGCCGATTTTATTTTTCAGCAGGCCTATCCCGGCAATCTCGGTTTCGAGCACGTCTCCCGCCTTGAGGAATTCGGGCGGGGTGCGCGCGTGGCCGACGCCGGCGGGCGTGCCGGTGGAGATGATGTCGCCCGGCTCGAGCGTCATGCCGGCGGAGAGCTCGGCGATGATGCGCGGGATCTTGAAATACATGTGCCGGGTGTTCGAATCCTGCTTGATGACGCCATTGACGCGCGTCACCACGCGCAGGTCCCACCAGGATTTCACCTTGTCTGCGGTGATGATCCAGGGCCCCATCGGGCAGTGGCCGTCCAGGGACTTGCCCTTGAACCACTGCTGGCCGTGCTGGCGCTGGATTTCGCGCGCCGAGACGTCGTTGATCACGGTGAAGCCGAACACGTGCTTCATCGCGTCGGCTTCCTTGATGTTGATGCCGCCGCGCCCGATGATCACGCCCAGTTCCACCTCCCAGTCCACTTTTGCGGTCACGCCGGCGTGCAGCGGGATGCGGTCGTAGGGCCCGTTCACCGACAGCGGCGATTTGGTGAAGAAGGTCGGGTGTTTGGGCAGTTCCGTGACGTTGCTGCGCGCCTTCGCGCCTTCCTCGAAATGTTCGACGTAGTTCCAGCCCACGCAGAAAACGTTCTTGCGGGGCCGCGGGATTGGCGCGAGCACGCGCACGGCCGACAGCCGTATGGCCCGGGCGGGCTTTTGCTTCAGGGCGGCTTGCAGGAGCCCCCTGCCCCTGGCGCCCATCGCCACCAGGGTCAGCATGTCCGCAACTTTCACCTCCATGAGGTGATCCGGCCCGCTCATCACGCCGACGCGCGGCGCGGCGCCCTTTTTCTTCGCAACATAGGTCAGCAGTCTCATGCTTGCGAGTTTACCCTTGAGTGATAGCCTTGCGCACCATGAACGCACCGCATACGGAAGAGTTTCTCACTCTGCAGGAAATCGTCGCGGCCGCGCAGCAGCGGCTGGCGCCCGGCCCCTGGAGCTACCTGATCGGCGGCGCCGAAACCGAAACCACCGTGCGCCGCAACCGGCAGGCGCTGGATTCGATCGCCTTCCGCCCGCGCGTGCTGCGCGATATGAGTCGGATAGACGCCGGCGCGGCATTTCTAGGCAAGCGCATGCGCCTGCCCGTGATGCTCGCGCCCATCGGCGGCCTGGAATCCATCGTGGACGGGGGCGCCGCCGCCGCTGCGCGTGGCGCCGCCGCTTTCGGCGTACCGCAGATGTTGTCCTCCGTCTGCCAGCCCGGGCTTGAGGCAACCGCCGCGGCCGCCGATACCGTCCGCATATTCCAACTCTACGTGCGCGGCGACGATGCCTGGATCGACGACCACGTGCGGCGCGCCCTCGACAACGGCTACACCGCGTTCTGCCTCACGGTGGATGTCGCCATGTACAGCCGCCGCGAACGGGACATCGTGGGCCGCTTCGTCAAACCCTGGCGCGCCACTGCGCCGGCGGGCAGCACCTTCCAGTCCGGGCTCTCCTGGGACCAGGTGAAGCGATTCAAGGACAAGCACTCGCTGCCGCTCATCATCAAGGGCATCGCCACGGCCGAAGACGCTGAAATTGCCTTGCAGCACGGCATCGAAGTGATCTACGTCTCCAACCACGGCGGCCGCCAGCTCGATCACGGCCTGGGCAGCATGACCGTGCTGCCGCAGGTCGCCGCCGCGGTCGCAGGCCGCGCCGAAGTCTGGGTGGATGGCGGTTTCATGCGCGGCACCGACGTGGTGAAAGCCATCGCGCTCGGCGCGAGGACGGTCGGCCTCGGGCGCCTCCCCTGCCTCGGACTCGCCGCCGCCGGCTCGGCGGGCCTGGTCCGCGTACTGGAAATCCTAGAAGAGGAAATCCGCACCTGTCTCGGCCTGCTGGGTGTCGCTTCCTTTGCCGAACTCACACCGCAACACGTCGTCGCGGCGCCCCCTGTGGGCACGCCGAGCGTATTCAGCGCTTTTCCGCTGCTCGGCGAACCGCCTATGCGCTGACGGTTGCCGGCATGCCCGTCAATCAAACGCTCGGAATGATCTCGCTGGTCGTGCGGGAATACGACGAAGCACTGCGCTTTTTCGTTGGAATACTCGGCTTCCGTCTGGTCGAAGATACCTACGTCCCGGAACAGGACAAACGCTGGGTCGTCGTCAAGCCGGAAGGAACTGGAGGCGCCTGCCTACTTTTGGCACGCGCCACAACGGAGGATCAAACCCGGCGGGTGGGATCCCAGACCGGGGGCAGAGTGTTCCTCTTCCTGTATACGGACGACTTGCTACGGGACTACGCGCAATACAAGTCGAAGGAAGTGAAGTTCATTCGCGAACCGGACCAGCAGCCCCATGGCCTGGTCGCGGTATTTGAGGACCTGTACGGCAACGCATGGGATCTCATCCAGCCGAACAAAATTAACAGAAGTTGGCAGCCGTGACAGGCGACGCTCCGATCGAACTCGCCGCCTACGATCCTTCTTGGCCGCTGAAGTTCGAATCCGAACGCACGCTCCTTGCACCACTGCTGGCGCCGTGGCTCGCGGGCCGGATCGAGCATATCGGCAGCACGGCTGTCCCGCTCCTTGCGGCAAAACCGATCATCGACATCGCTGCGCCGGTGCAATCGCTGGAGGCCTCGCGCGCGGCGATCGAGGCGCTAACCGGGGCTGGATACGCATACTGGCCCTACAAGGCGGAGGTCATGCACTGGTTCTGCAAACCTTCTCCCGAACTGCGTACCCACCACCTGCATCTCGTTCCGATCGACAGCCCGCTGTGGCGCGAACGCCTCGCTTTCCGCGACGCGCTGCGCGCCAGCCCGGCGCTTGCCGCGGAATACGCCGACCTGAAGCGACGCCTGGCCGAACAGTACCGGGACAATCGCGAGGCGTACACCGAAGCCAAAGCCCCGTTTGTGCGCCAGGTTCTTTCTTCCCTGCTGGAAATACGGGTCGACGATTTGCGCGGCCCCGAAATCGCACAGTTGCTTCAGGAGCACCTGCGCGGCATGGCGCAACATTCCCCCGCGGATAGCATGCACGCCCTGGACATCGAAGGACTGCGCAGGCCAGAAGTTACTTTTTGGAGCGCATGGCACGGACCGGAACTGGTGGGCTGCGGCGCACTGAAGGAGCTGGACGCCGGACATGCAGAGATCAAATCGATGCGCACGGCTACCACGCACCTTCGAAAGGGTGTTGCCGCCGCGATCATGCGCCACATGCTGCAAGTCGCCAGGCAGCGCTCTTACCGGCGCCTGAGCCTCGAAACCGGTGCGCCGCACGCTTTTGCACCTGCCCGCCGCCTGTACGCCAGCTTCGGGTTCCTGGAATGCAGCCCTTTCGCCGACTACGTCGAGGATCCGTACAGCGTGTTCATGACGCTGGAGCTGTGAGTCGGGACTGCCGGTCGTTTCTGCGCCAGATGAAGGCGAGCGTGCCGCCGGAGACGATGTGCCAGACGCCCCACAATCCTGCCACCGCCGTCATCGCGAGATTCGCATCGAACTGCGCCGCGATGATGCCCAGCGCGAGGCCTGAATTCTGCATGCCGCCCTCGATCACCACCGCGCGCCGGTCGGCAACTGCGAGCGAGGCGGCAACGGAGCCCAGCCAGCCCAGCAGCAGGCCCAGGCCGTTGTGCAGAATCACAATCGGCAGCGTGCGGCCCAGTTCGATCACGAAGAGCCGCCACTGGCCGATGATCGCAAAGACGATGAACGCCCCCAGCGCAATTCCCGCCAGTCGCGCCAGCGGCTTGGGGACGCGCGCCACGAATCCGGGCGCATAGCGCGTACTGAGCATCGCCGCGCTCATCGGCAGCGCAAGCAGCAGCGCAAGGCTGAGCACCAGGTCGAGCGGATTGACCGCGATCGAGCGCGCCCAGGCGGCGGTGTCCGGATTGGCGGCAATCATCAGAGTGAAGTTGAGGGGCGTCAGGGCCAGCGCCAGCACGCTGGACACCGCCGAGATGGAAAGCGAGAGCGCGAGATTGCCGCGGCCAAATGCGGTGACCACATTGGATAGCGCGCCGCCCGGGCAGGCGGCGACCAGCATCATCGCCGCCTCAGTGGCGGGCGGCAGGTCGAGGACCATCGTCAGGCCCCAGGTCGCGGCAGGCAACAGCACGAACTGCGCGAGCAATCCGATCCCCACCGCGAGCGGGTGCCTCGCGACGTAGCGGAAGTCCGCGACGCGCAGGTCGAGCGATACGGTGTAGACCATGACCGCGAGCACGGCGACCAGGATCGCCTGTTGCATGGACTATTTCTTCAGCGCCTTGAAGCGAATGCGGCGCGGGCGCGACGCTTCGTCGCCCAGGCGCTTGCGCTTGTCGGCTTCGTATTCCTGGTAATTGCCGGGGAAAAACACCGCCTGCGATTCACCCTCGAAGGCGAGGATGTGGGTCGCGATCCGGTCCAGGAACCAGCGGTCGTGGGAGATGACGAGCACGCTGCCGGCGAATTCGAGCAGCGCTTCTTCCAGCGCGCGCAGCGTTTCAACGTCGAGGTCGTTGGACGGCTCGTCCAGCAGCAGCACGTTGGCGCCGGACACAAGCTGCTTGGCGAGCTGCAGCCGGCCGCGCTCGCCGCCCGAGAGCTGTCCGACCAGCTTCTGCTGGTCGCCGCCGCGGAAATTAAAGCGCGCGAGATAGGTGCGCGATGGCATCTGGAACTTGCCCACCGTGATCAGGTCCTGGCCGCCGCAGACATCCTCGAACACGGTTTTCTCGCCCTGCAGCGCGTCGCGCGACTGATCGACATGCGCGATCTTCACGGTCTTGCCGATCTTGATCTTGCCGGTATCGGGCTTTTCCTTGTTCAGGATCATTTTGAACAAGGTGGATTTTCCCGCGCCGTTCGGCCCGATGATGCCGACGATGGCGCCCGGCGGCACCATGAACGACAGCTTGTCGATCAGCAGCCTGTCGCCGAAGCCCTTCGACACATCGGTCAGTTCGATCACTTCATTGCCGAGCCGCTCGGCCACCGGAATGAAGATTTCCTGCGTCTCGTTCCGCTGCTGGTGCTCGTACTGCGACAGCTCCTCGAAGCGCGCCAGGCGCGCCTTGGATTTCACCTGCCGGCCCTTGGCGTTCTGGCGCACCCATTCCAGTTCCGCCTTCATGGACTTGATGCGCGCCTCCTCCTGCTTCGACTCCACCGACAGGCGCTTCTCCTTCTGCTCCAGCCAGGACGAGTAGTTGCCTTCCCACGGAATGCCCATGCCGCGGTCCAGTTCCAGTATCCAGCCGGCAGCATTGTCGAGGAAGTAGCGGTCGTGGGTTACCGCCACCACGGTGCCGGGGAAGCGCTGCAGGAACTGCTCCAGCCACTCCACGCTCTC
>JBDTRO010000119.1:0-25328 GCA_039931635.1 Betaproteobacteria bacterium
TCAAACTGCACGGCAAGGATTCGAAGGACAAGGACCTCACCAAGGGCCTCGAGCACCTCGATATCGTCTGACAAACGTGCCCGTCGTCCGCGGCTAGGCGGGCCGGTTGCTGCCGGCGACGATACGGATCTCGAACAGGCGGCATTCGAGTGCGCCGTTGTAAAGCGGCACGCGGCGCGAAGGCAGCAGGCGCACCAGCTTGGGCAAACGCAGGTCGGCGGTGAAGAAATGGCAGCGCCAGCCGGGGAAATGATTCTTCAACGCACTGCCCAACTTCGGGTAAAACAGCGCCAGTTCCTCCTTGGAGCCGATGCGCTCGCCGTAGGGCGGATTGGCCACCATGACGCCGGCCGCTGCCGGTGCGGCCCGCTGGAGGATGTCGGCCTGCTCGAGCTTCACCCAGCGATCCACGCCCGCACCCGCGAGATTGCGCCGCGCGTCGTTAAGCACCCGCGAATCGCTGTCGCTGCCGAATATTTGCAGGGTTTTGGGCGGGTTTCCGGGCCTCAGGGCATTCCTTTTCTCCGTTTCCCAAACCGGTGGATCAAAAACCTTCAAATTCTCGAATCCGAAGCGGCGATTCGCCCCCGGCGCCCGGCCGCGAGCCATTGCCGCGGCCTCTACCAGCAAGGTGCCGCCGCCGCACATCGGGTCGAGCAGCGGTTCTTCCGGCTTCCAGCCCGAAAGCATCACGATGCCGGCCGCCAGGTTTTCGCGCAACGGCGCCTCGCCTGCTCCCGCGCGCCAACCTCGCTTGAACAGCGGCTCGCCGGAGGTATCGAGATAAAACGCGCCGCGCGCCGCTTGCAGGAAGGCGTGCACGCGCACTTGGGGATTGGCGCGGTCGATGTCCGGCCGGCTGCCGAGCGCATCCCGGAACCGGTCGCATACCGCATCCTTGATTCGCAGCGTCGCGAAATCCAGGCTCGTGAGCGGGCTTTTCTGCGCCGATACGTTGACCCTGAGCGTCTGCTCTACGGTGAACAGGCTCGGCCAATCCACCTTGCGCGCCGCCTCGTAGAGGTCTTCCTCCCCGGCGTAGTCAAACTCGGCGACGCGCCAGAGAATGCGCGAAGCGAGGCGCGACCAGAAATTCGCCCGGTAGCAGACCTGCCAGTCGCCCGAAAATGCGACGCCTCCGGGCACTTCCTGAATATCCTTCGCGCCCACGGAGGCGAGCTCGGTGCCCAACAACGGCTCGAGACCGCGCGGTGACGAGGCGAAGAAATTTTCCACTCAGCGCGCTCCGTGCGCTACTTCACGTTGGCTTGAGGACGACGAGCAGGACTACGGCGAACAGGATCACGACTGGAATTTCATTGAACCACCGGAACCAGACATGGCCTCTGGTGTTGCGCTCGTTGCGGAAATCCATCATCAGCTTGCCGCACCAGGCGTGATACGCGACGAGCAAAGCAACCAGCGCGAGCTTGACGTCCAGCCAGAGGCCCGCCCCCTGGAACCAGCCCAGCCACAGCCATAGGCCGAATAAGACCGTAAGCACCCCGCCGGGCGTCGCGATCCCCCAGAAAAGCTTGCGCTCCATCAGCTTGAAGCGCTCGATGGAAATCCGGTCGTCGGCCTGCGCGTGATAGACGAACAGGCGCGGCAGGTAGAGCAGCCCCGCGAGCCAGGTCACCATGAAAACGAGATGCAGGCTTTTGACGAGCAGCATGATCAGTTCATTTCCAGCTGCTGCGGACGATGGCGCGCAGGATGTGCAGCCGGCGATGGAAGAAATGGTCGGCGCCGGGAACCACGACCACCGGCAGTTCCTGCGGGCGCGCCCAGGCCAGCACGTCCGCCAGTGACACGGTGCAGTCCTCCTCGCCGTGGATCACGATGGTGTCGGCAGGCACCGGGGGCGTCTCGAGAAGCCTGACCGCAGCGCCCACCAGGACCATGCGCTCCGGCGCCACCCTTTGCGCAAGCCTGGCCTGGATCGCGGCGCCGAATGAAAACCCCGCGAGAACGGGCTTCTCGCTTTTCAGATGACCGATGACCGCGGCGAGATCCTCCAGTTCGCCGCGACCTTCGTCGTGGCTGCCCTCGCTCCCGCCGACGCCGCGAAAATTGGGCCGCCAGGCCGTATAGCCGAGCTCGACGAACACGCGTGCCAGTGTCTGAACGACCTTGTTGTCGAACGTGCCGCCGAACAGGGGATGCGGATGCGCCACGAGGGCAACGCCGCGCGGTTCGGTGGCGGGATCATCAACTGCGCATTCGATCTTCCCCGCGGGTCCTGCGACATACTCCATGCGCGTTCCGGCGCGCATCAGGTCACGCGCATCAGATGCGCAGCCGCTCGACGACACGGCCATGCCGCAGGTGCTCATCGACGATCTCGTCGATGTCGGCCCGATCCACGTACGTGTACCAGACGGCTTCCGGGTAGACCACGATGCAGGGTCCTTCCTCGCAGCGGTCGAGGCAGCCGGCCATGTTCACGCGCACCTTGCCGGCACCCGCCAAGCCGGACTGCTTGACGAGCTGCTTCGCGTAGTCGCGCATTTCCGTGGCGCCCTTGCCGTTGCAGCAGGGCCGGTCGCCGCCGTCACGCTGGTTGCAACAGAAGAAAATGTGTCGCTCGTAGTACGCCATGGCCGTCAATTTTACCGGAGCGGCTTTCGCCGCTGCTCGGCGGCGAGATAAACCAGGTAGCCAAGCGCCGCAAACGGCCACATCGCCGACACCAGCCGGGTGAGTCCGTTGAAGTTCAGGAAATGCCCCTGCGCCCAGACCTTGAGCATGGCCGCAAAATACGGATTCGGCGGCGCGAGATTGACCAGCACCGTGGCTCCCATGAGCAGCATCGCGGCCAGCGCGAGCCGCGCCGTGCGCGGCAGCCAAAGCGCCGCCAGCGCGAACGCGGCTCCTGCGCCAAGGCCGAGCAGCGCCCCCGGCGTGAGCCAGGCGAATACATTCTCGGCTTGCATCACGATCGCAATCGCGAAAGTCTTCACCACCAGGGCAACAACGACGAGCGACGCCACCAGGCGGCGTATCGGCGCTTCCGGGCGCGCGCCTGCCGAGGCGAGCAGCGCAACCGCCGCAAGGTTCGCCGCCGTGATCACCGCCTCGATGGAGACGAACAGTTCCGCTTTGTGCCGCTCTCCCACACCGGCGAACAGGTCCCGCAGGTCGCCGCTGCCGAATAGCAGGGTCGCCGGATTGAGCTGCGCGAACAGCCACAATCCGAGCAATGCGAGCCCGAGATCGGCCGCGGCGCCGGGCAGCAGCGCCTGCGCGCGCAGGCGTTGCAGCGGTCCGCCGCCCAGCAGCCACCGGGCGAGGACTGTCGCGGCGAGCGCGCCGGCCGCGGCACCGGCGACATTGGCAAGCACATCCACGTAGGAAGGAACGCGCGCAGGCAGGAAACTCTGCGCCGATTCGAGCAGCAGGGATAGCGCCGCTGCGCTGAGCGTGGCCAGGACCGCCGCCGCAACAGCCGGCAGGCGCCCATGAACCGCAAGCACGCACAGCAGCCCGTAGGGCGCATAGCCGAAAAAGTTGGCGGTGAGATCGAACGCGGTGAGATAACGCGGCCAGGCCTCCATAAGGAAGGCGAGCGCCGGACCGGCCGGTTCCCGCCAGCCGGTCAGCGGATATAGCGACGCGTAGACGACGAGCAGGGCATAGACGGCAAGAAAGAAACGCGTCAGTGTTGGCTCGCGCGTTCGTGCGGTATGAACGATCCCATGACCATGCCGAAGACGGAGCATGCGAGCCCGACGAGCGGCGGCGGCACGGTGGCGTCTCCGGCGACCGCCTCGGCAACCGCCCAGGCGCCCAGCCCGAAAACCACCGACAGCAGAGCGCCCGGCACGTTCGCGCGCCGCCAGTAGATGCCGGCGGCCAGCGGCACGATGCAGGACACCAGCGTCACCTTGTAGGCGTTCTGCACCATTTCGTACATGGTGCTGGTCGAATTGAGCGCGAACAACAACGCCGCGAGCGTGAACGCGATCAGCACTACCCGCAGCAGGAGCAGGAACTGCTTGTCGCCCATGCGCGGCGCATACGGCCGGATCACGTTTTCCGTAAACAGCGCCGTCGGCGCGAGCAGCGCGCCCGACGCGGTGGACAGGATCGCCGACAGCAACGCGCCGAAGAACAGCACCTGTGCCCATAGCGGCGTACGCTCCAGAATCAGTTTTGGCAGGATGCGCTGGATTTCGCGCGCGTCCTCGCCGCCGAAGAGCTTGGCGTACTCCGGATCGATCATCAGCGCGGCATAGGCGATGAAGATCGGCACAAAGGCGAAGCAGAAGTAGACTGCGCCGCCTACCAGGCAGCCGCGAATCGCCGTCTTCTCGTCCTTCGCCGAGGTTACGCGCTGGAACACGTCTTGCTGCGGGATCGAGCCGATCGCGAGCGTCATCCAGGCAGCGGCGAACCAGAGCCATTCCTTGGTGCCGCCCTTGGGCCAGAACTCGAACTTGCCCGCCTCGGAGGCGGCGGCGATCACCTTGCCGGCGCCGCCCGCCAGGTCGCCCACCAGCCAGGCCACCGCGACCAGGCCGATCAGGATGACCACCGACTGAAAAAGGTCTGTCATGGCCACCGACCACATGCCGCCCCAGATCGTGTAGCCGGCGACGATCACCGCGCCGATGAGGATGCCGGTGTTCAGGCTGATGGCGCCGTCCGACAGCACCGAAATGACGAGCCCCAACGCGGTGAGCTGGGCCGAGGTCCAGCCGAGATAGGAGGCCGTGATCGCAAGGCTGGTGACGATTTCGACCGGCTTGCTATAGCGCTTGCGGTAAAAGTCGCCGATCGTGAGCAGGTCCATGCGGTAGAACGCGCGCGCGAAAAAGAGCGCTACGAACAGCAGGCAGAACGACGAGCCGAACGGGTCGGCGACGATGCCGCTCAGGCCGTCCTTGGCGAAAGTGGCCGATACGGACAGTACGGTTTCGGCACCGAACCAGGTGGCGAATACCGTCGCCGCGCTCATGTACAGCGGCAGGCTGCGGCCCGCGATCAGGAAGTCCTTGGAGTTGTGGACCCGCCGCGCCGCCCACAGGCCGATCGCGATCGTGACGATGAAATACAGAACGACCGAGGCGACGAGCATGGTGCCGCTGATAATACTAGAACGAAAAAAATGCGAACAGCTGCAGCGCCAGCACGGCCACGGCTACCGCAAGCAGCCCTGCGAGCAACCGATTGCGGCGGCGATTCTCCGCCGAGAGCCGCTCAAGCGCCGCCTGCAGTCCGCCCGCCCGATCCTGGGCGAGCAGTTGGTGCAGCAGGCGCGGGACCGCCGGCAGCGTCTGGGACCAGTACGGCGCCTCCCGCCTGAGGGTACGCAACAGGCCGCGCCAGCCGACCTGCTCGCTCATCCAGCGTTCCAGAAACGGCTTCGCCGTCTGCCACAGATCGAGCTCGGGGTCCAGTTCGCGGCCCAGGCCCTCGATGTTCAGCAGTGTCTTTTGCAGCATCACTAGTTGCGGCTGGACATCGACATTGAAGCGCCGCGACGTCTGGAACAGGCGCAGGAGCAGCTTGCCGAAGTAGATTTCCTTCAGCGGCCGCGAAAAGATCGGCTCGCACACGGCGCGGATCGCGGCCTCGAATTCGTCCAGCCGCGTGCCGGCCGGCACCCAACCCGCATCCAGGTGCGCCTGCGCCACGCGCCGGTAGTCGCGGTTGAAGAAGGCGAGGAAATTCTGCGCCAGGTAGCTCTTGTCCACATCGGACAGCGTGCCCATGATGCCGAAGTCCAGGGCGACGTACTTGCCATCGTCGGATACCAGAATGTTGCCCGGGTGCATGTCGGCATGGAAAAAACCGTCGCGAAACACCTGGGTGAAGAAAATTTCGACGCCCGAGCGCGCAAGCAAGGGAATGTCGATGTTCTTGCGCCTGAGAACGTCGACTCGCGATATCGGCGTGCCGTGCATCCGCTGCATCACCATCACGCGCCGCGAGCAGTAGTCCCAGTGGATCGCCGGTACCGCGAGCTGCGGCGAGTCGGCGAAGTTGCGCCGCAGCAGCGACGCGTTGGCGGCTTCGCGCACCAGGTCCAGTTCATCATCCAGATGGCGCGCGAATTCCGCCACCACTTCGCGCGGCTTGAGCCGCCGCCCGTCCAGCCACAGCAATTCCAGCAGCCCCGCCGCGGTCTCGAGCAGCAGCACATCCTTCGCGATCGCCCGTTCGACGTCCGGCCGCAGCACCTTGACGGCCACATCGGTGCCGTCCGCGAGCACGGCAAGATGCACCTGCGCCACCGAAGCGCTGGCCACCGGCTCGCGTTCAATGCTGGTGAAAACCTCCTCGATTTTCCTGCCCAGGCTTCTTTCGATTTCCGCGATCGCCTGGTCCGAAGGAAAGGGCGGCACCCGGTCCTGGAGTTTCGCCAGTTCCTGCGCGAGGTCGGCCGGCAGCAGGTCGCGCCGCGTCGAGAGCACCTGGCCAAATTTGACGAAAATGGGTCCGAGCGTTTCCAGCGCCTCGCGCAGCCTTTGCGCGCGCGTGGCGTCGGGGCCGGTGGCGAACCGCGGCATGAATCGGTAGAGGCGAAAGCGCAATCCGATCCACAGGATCCGCATCAGGCGCAGAACGGACATTCAGCGCCCTTCCGCGAGGCGCTCGACGCGCTTTTCGAGACGCTCGAGCCCGTCGCGCAGAATCGCGTGTGCCGTCGCGATCTCCTGCAGCGCCGCGCGCTTCACGAGCACGCGCTTCTCCTCGACGGCGTACTCCACGAAACTCCCGGCGAGGCGCTTTGCTGCGTCGGCATGCCACGCGACGATGCTCTTTGCCAACCCTGCCAGGCGATGCGCGGCCGCGTCGCCGACGAATCCCGCCATTTCCTCCTCCACGTCCCAGCGCAGGTGGCGGACCAGGAACATGACTTCGCCAGCCAGCGCGGCATTGCCCGCCACATCGATGGAGCGCAGCAGGTAGTCCTCGCCCTTCACCGCGGCGGCGAGCGCGTCCGGGCGGATCGTGACCACCAGCGAGGCTTCAGCGCCAGGCAGGGCGGCGGCCAGGCAGCCGTCGTCGGCGATCGAGAAGCGCAATTGCGGCAACGGCGGCGCGCGCAGCTCGAGGGTCTCGGAGGCGAAAGGCAACAGGCGCTCGCGCGCCCAGGGCTCGCTCCGGAGCAGGCGATTCAATGCGGCGGCAAAGGGAGATTCGAAGGTGACCATGACCGTGCGAAAAAAAAGCCACCGCGCGGTGGCCTTTCTTCCCCCGGGCGGGACCCGGAGATTAATGCATCTGCTGGATGCCGGCGAGTTGCCAGCCTTGCGAGCCGCTGACCGGTTTGGCGAGGTTCCAGACCTCCTCGAACCCGGTGGGCGCGTCGCCTGGTGCTTCGCGGACACTGCCCGAAAAGCGCACGCTCGCCCAGTGCTTGTCGCCTTCGGTCACTACTTCAAGCAGATCGGCGTTCAGGGCCAGCACATCCGTCTGCTGCTTCTCGCCGCCGCGTGCGAGCAGGTCCTTTTTCAGTTCCTCGAACAGCTCGTCGCTGGTAAATTCGCGCAGCTCCTCAAGATTGCCCTGATCGTTTGCGATCTGCAGTCGCATGTAGTTCAGCTTGGCGCCACGCAGGAAGCCGGCCACATCGAAGCCCGCGGGTATCGTGGCGGCGAGGCCGCCGGGCGCCGGCGCCGCAGGCGCATCGAAACCGGCGGCCTGCGAAGGCGGCGGCGCGGCGACGGTTTCATTGCCCATCCCTGCATACTGAAAGCGTTGGGGTTCGGCGCCGCGCTTCTGCATCAGCATGCGCACGACAAAGATCGCAGCGAACGCCAGCAGCCCTGCGAGCAGGATCCCGACCATCAGGCCGCCCATGCCGTTGGCGCCCATCAGCCAGCCGAGCGCGCCACCAAGGGCGAGACCGCCAAGCAGCGGCATCCATTTGCTCATCCCGGAGGCCGCAGGGGCCGCGGGTTGCTGCGCCTGTGCGGGTTTTGCCGGGGTTGCCGCCGGCGGGGCATTGGTGACGCTGCGCTGCGTACCAAGCGAGCGCGCCCCACCCAGCCGTTTGGCCGCATCCGCTTCCGTCGCCACGAAGGCCACGCATAGAAGCGCAGCAGCGAATCCAAGCACGAGTTTTTTCATGGCATTCCTCACCCCAAAGTCGTCAGCCTATTGTCAGCTTTTCAATGCTACCGCAGTTTGTAGCCGCGATGGACCGCAACCGCCCCCGCCGCAAGATTGAAGTATTCGACCCTCTCCAGACCTGCCAGTTCCAGCATCGCCGCGAGCGCCTTCTGGTCGGGGTGCATGCGGATGGATTCAGCCAGGTAGCGGTAGGGCGCGGCGTCCCCCGCCACCTTGTCGCCCAACCAGGGCAGCACATGAAAGGAATACAGGTCGTAGGGTTTCCGCAACGGCTTCCAGACCTGCGAGAACTCGAGCACCAGCAGGCGCCCGCCCGGCTTCAGCACGCGCTCCATTTCCGCGAGCGCGGCATCCTTGCGCGTCATGTTGCGCAAGCCGAAGCTCACGCTTACGCAATCGAAGCTTTCGCTGCCAAAAGGCAGCCGCTCGGCGTCGCATTGCACGGCGGGCATCATGCGGCCGGCGTCCAGCATCCGGTCGCGGCCGCGGGCGAGCATCGATCCGTTGATATCGCTCATCCACACCTGCGCGCCGCGCGCCGCGAAGGCGCGCGCGAGATCGCCGCTGCCCGAAGCAACATCCAGCACCCGCTCGCCGGGCCGGATGCGGGCAACCGACACCGCGAACGCCTTCCACAGCCGGTGCAGGCCGAACGACATCAGGTCGTTCATCAGGTCGTAGCGGGCGGAAACCCGGTCGAAGACCTGTTCCACGCGCTTCGCCTTATCCCTTTCCGGGACGCGCTCGAAGCCGAAGTCCGTGTCCGCCATGTCAGCCCCGGCTGGCGCCGGCCCGCTCAAGCTTTACGAGGTACTCGGCCCACATCCGCTCCTGGTTCTCGCCCAGGTGATACAGGTACTCCCAGGAGAAGATGCCGGTGGCGTGGCTATCGGAAAACGACGGCTGCACGGCGTAGGAGCCAACCGGCTCGAGCACGCGGATCTCGACCTCGCGCTTGCCGACCTGCAGCACCTCCTGCCCCGGACCGTGCCCGCGCACTTCCGCAGAGGGCGAATGCACGCGCAGGAACTCGTAGGGCAGCTTGAATGTCTTGCCATCGGAGAACGCGATCTCCATCAGGCGCGATTTCTGATGCAACCTGATTTCAGTCGGCACGGGCCCGGTGCCGGGCGCCGCCATCAGCTCACCATTTCATAGGCAACGCGCTCATAGTCGCCGCCGCGGTCGAGCAGCTCGGTCAGCCGCACCTTGACGTCGCCGTCGACATATACCTCGATGACCCGCTTCGGTTTGAACCAGCCCGAGGGCAGCACCAGCGACGGTGGCGCGTTCAGCGCCGCGACGGAAGTCAGCGACAGCGCCTGCACGTACTTCGCGCCCATCACATTCAGCCCGGTGGGACGCACCGCGGTCGCCGCCGGCAGGCCGGGCAGCAGCCGGATGCCCGCGAAAAGATCGCCGGCGTCGTTCTGCACCAGCCAGCGCACCTGCCCCAGCATGAAGCTCTTGGCGTTCGACGCCTTCACGCCGACCAGCATCCCGTGGCTGTAGCGCTTGCCCGCGTCGGCGGCACGGCGGATCATCTTCACACCCTGCGAGCTTTCGTCCTCGATTTCCCAGGGTTCGAGCAGGAACCCGTGCACCACGCTGTAATCGTCTTCATCCTTCGTGCTGACGCGGCCGAAGGCGACGATCTGGTCGCGCTGCGCGCTGGTGAGTTCCTTGGCTTCGCCGGGCTGCTTGAACACGCGCCCGGAGACGTAATAGTGGATCGCCGCCATGTCCTGGCACGCCTGGCCGGAATTGGTGACTCTTTTCCTTTCAGACGCACGCGGCAGCTTGACCTGGCACCACTGACGGTAAAGGAACACCAGCAGATGCTCGCAGGAGGGCTGGACGCAGTCTTCACCCAGCGCGAGTTTGGCGGGCGATTCGCCCTTCCTCAACAGGCCGATCCGGTTGCGCAGGCTCTTGGCCAGGCGCTTGGCGTCCAGATACCGCGGCTCGGCCGCGTCCGGGCCTTCCCGTTCCGGGCAGACATCGCTTTCCAGGTCGATCACCAGCGGCGAAATTTCCTCGCCTTCGGGCGCCCCCTGCAACACATCCGCTTTCTCGGCCCAGCGTTCCAGCAGGAAGGCAACGAAGGTGAGCTGGCGCTGGCTGAGCTCGTTCGGATTTGCCATGCCGAGCAGCAGCGCGCGCATGTACGCGATGCGCGGCGAAGTGTCGTTTACGTCGCGGTTCAGGTAGTCCTTGACCGGATCTTCGGCGACGCCCAGTTCCTCCGCCCTCGCATAACCCTCGTGCAGCTCCCGCCATACCTGCGGAGGCACCTGCCGGTAGGCACGGTGGTAGTGGAACATCTTGAGGCCCGTATAGGAGAGCACTCTCTGGCACACGAGCCCGCGCTGGGTGCGCATGCCCGACTCTCCCGCGGCGCTTTCCAGGCAGCGCAGATAGCCCAGGTGCATCTGCTCCCAGAGCGCGAGCGTGTCGTCGAACACGGTGCTCTCGGTCTCGGCCATCGGCAGCGCGCGATTGGTAAAACGCCGTGCCTGCTCGATTTCGACGAATTGCACCGCCTCGCGCAGCGCTTCCAGCACCGCCAGGCGGCTGACGGCATTGGTGCCGTACCGGTTGAACTCCTGTGTCTGGGCGAGCAGCTGCTGTTGGGCGGCGGCGACATTGGCGAGCGGCACGTTTTCAAGCCACGCCTTCGCCGTCGCCGCATCGATGAAATCCGGCGCCGCCTGGGGGGATATCGCGGGGAGCTCAAGTTTCTTCATACGGGAATTGTAGGGGATTTGGGCGGTTCTTCGGCCGCGTCCGTTTCGGTGAAAATCTCGCGGTAGCTGAGAAAGGAACTCGCGAACCAGACCGGCAGCAGAGTCCAGATGACCGAGAACAGGGCGGAATTCGCCTGCAGCACGCCGCTGCCGCCGAACAGCAACGCGCCGCCCAGCGCCAACATCAGCACCAGGCCGAACAGCAGCATGAAAGCCACGCTATAGGCGAAGAAGGCCCGCCAGTTGATCAGCGCCGCGGCGATGCTGAAGAATGCGGCTTTGGTGGCCGACAGCCCGTGCCAGGCCACCAGCAGCGGCGCGTACCAAAGCGCGCCCAGCAGCAGGGTCTGCAGTCCGGCGCCGATCAGCATCGCGCGCTGCAGTTCGGGGCTTTGCAGGTCGTTCAGTTCAAGGGGGGAGCGGCCGATCACCGCCAGCGCGAAGCGGCCGCCATCGGCCAGCGCGGTGCCGGCCAGCACCACCAGCATCGCGCCGAGAAATACAACGCCCACGCGCATTTGCGCCGGCAGTTGCTGGCGAAATCCCGCTACCAGCAGATCCGCGACCGGTTTTTCGCCGTCTGCCGCCATGCGGGCGATCGCGTGCGGGCCGACCATCAGCGCCGGAAACAACAACCAGATCGCGGCAAAGCCGATCAGCGGCAACGCGACCACGACGGTGCTGGCAAACAGGAACAGGAAGTTGAGCAGCAGCTGGCGCACCGGAGCAACGCGGAAAATCAGAAATGCCTCGATGACCCAGCGCAGGCCGCGGATGGCCGGAAGGCGATTGGCTTGCATGCGCTTAGCGGTTCCGCTTCAGCATACGGAGCAGCTATCCTGCCCAGGGCGCCGGCGCCCCGGGCGCGGCGCGCAAGGCGAGAAGGTCGCGAAAATGCTCCGGATCATGCACTTTCACAAGTTCGCCCGGGCGCGGCAGGTGCTTGTCGTGCAATCGTGAAAGCCAGAATCGCAACGCCGCCGCGCGCAGCATCACCGGCCAGGCATCGCGCTCCGCGGCTTCCAGCGGCCGTATCGCACGGTAGGCGCCGAGCAGCGCGAGGGCTCTCGGCTCGTCCAGCCGCCGGTCGCGCTCCGGGTCCACGAGGCACCAGTCGTTTACGCTGACCGCGAGATCGTAGGCGAAGCAATCAACGCCTGCGAAATAGAAATCGAAGACGCCGCTGATGCGGCCGCGGTCGAATAGCGCGTTGTCGCGGAACAGGTCGGCATGCACCGCGCCGCGCGGCAGGTCCGCAAATCGGTACCGGCCCTGGAAGCGCAGCTCCGCTTCGAGCAATTCCATCCGTCCGGGATCCAGGAAGGGGCCCACCTCGGCCGCGGCGCTGCGCCACCATTTCGGGCCGCGCGGATTCTCGAGGTAGCCGCCGTAAGAGCGCCCCGCCAGATGCATGCGCGCGAGCAGCGCCCCGAGCTCGGCGCAATCGGCGGCCCCCGGATTTTCCAGCGATACCCCCGCGAGCCGCGTCACCAACGTCGCGGGCTTGCCGTTCAGCGCAGACAGGAAGCGGTCGCCGAGATCGGCGATCGGCGCCGGGCAGGGAATGCCGTGGCGCGCGAGGTGCGCCATCAGTTCGAGGTAGAACGGCAGCTCGGCCGCGGGCAGGCGCTCGAACAGCGTGAGGACGTAGCGCCCCTGGCTGGTGGTGACGAAGAAGTTGGTGTTCTCGATGCCCGACTGGATCGGTTCGAGCGCGACCAGCGCGCCGACCGAATAGTTCTTCAGCCAGGCGGCGAGCTGGTCTTCAGAAACTGGGGTGAAAACCGACAATCAGTCGAAAGTCTTGATGGTCCACATCGGCACGCGAATGCCAGGATCGAGCGAATCGCGCCGGGTAAAGTTGCCGTTACCGATGAGGTCCATGAGGTAGTACGGAATGCCGTTCGGCGGCGTGACTTTCAGCATCACGACGCGCCCGCCCTCCCGCATTTCCTCGATTCGGTCGCCATCCTGTGGCGCGATGCGCACGCGCGGCTCATCGCTGCCTTCACGTATCAGGGGCGGCGGCGGCGGCTCGGGCAGTGGCTCGAGTTTCGGCGGCGGTTGCTGCTGCGCCAGGGCACCGGCAGCCACGACCGACAGGGCAAGGAACAGGGTACGGCGCATGGGTTGATTCTACTCCACTGGATTATTGCGCAACATCGCCCGTAAGATTCGCCCCTCGATGGACAAAACCCTCCTGCTGGTTGATGGATCGTCGTACCTTTACCGGGCCTTCCACGCTCTGCCCGAGCTGAAGAGCCCGCGTGGCGAGCCGACCGGCGCCATTCACGGCGTGCTCAGCATGCTCAAGCGTCTGTCGATCGACTACGGCGCGACGGCTCGCGCCTGCGTGTTCGACGCGAAAGGCAAAACCTTTCGCGACCACGCCTATCCGCAGTACAAGGCGAACCGGGCGCCGATGCCCGACGACCTCGCCAGCCAGATCGAACCGTTGAAGGAGGCCATCGCGGCCCTCGGCTGGCCGGTGCTGACTGTCTCCGGGGTCGAAGCCGACGACGTCATCGCGACGCTCGCCGAGGACGCGCGGCGCAACGGCTGGAAATGCGTGATTTCGACCGGCGACAAGGACCTCGCGCAGCTGGTCGATGAGCAGGTGACGCTCGTCAACACCATGTCGAACGAGAAGCTGAACCCCGACGGGGTGCGGCAGAAATTCGGCGTCGCACCGGATCAGATCGTCGACTACCTCTCGCTCACGGGCGATGCGGTGGACAACGTGCCCGGCGTCGAGAAGGTCGGGCCGAAGACCGCGGCCAAATGGATCCAGCAGTTCGGCTCGCTGGACGAGGTCATGGCGCATGCCGGCGAAATTCCGGGCGCGGTCGGCGAAAACCTGAGAAAAGCGCTCGACTGGCTGCCCAAGGGACGCGAACTCCTGACCGTCAAGCGCGACGTACCGCTGTCGGTGGGGTTGAGCGATCTCGGCGCCAGGGATGCCGACGCGGCGAAGCTGGCGGAATTCTTCGAGCGCTACGGCATGAAGACCATGCTGCGCGAAATCCAGGGGAACGCGCCTGCTGCCGCACCCTCCGCAGCCGCGGCTCCGGTTCCGCCGCCCCAGGCAGCCGGGAAGCGCAAGTACCTCACGCTGCGCGACGAAAGCGAACTCGCCGTATTCGTGCAGCGGCTCGAGCGCGCCACGCTGGTCGGCTTCGATACCGAGACCACCGGCCTGGAGCCCATGGTGGCGAAGCTGGTCGGCATGTCTTTCGCGTTCGGCGACACGGCCTGGTATCTCCCGCTCGCACACGCGTATCCGGGCGCGCCGGACCAGGTCGGGGTGGCGAAGGCGCTGGAGATTCTCAAAGGCTGGCTGGAAAGCGCGCGCCAAGCGAAAGTCGGCCAGAACCTAAAGTTCGACGGGCACATCCTCGCCAACCATGGCGTACGCCTCGCCGGCATCGCGCACGACACGCTGCTCGAGTCCTACGTCTACGAGGTGCACGAGCGGCACGACATGGACTCGATGGCCATGCGGCACCTGGGCTGGAAAACCATCACCTACGACGAAGTCACCGGCAAGGGTGCGTCGCGCATATCGTTCTCGGAAGTGGATATCGAGCGCGCCACCGAATACGCCGCCGAGGATGCGGACTTCGCCTTGAGCGCGCACGCTGTCCTCTACGCGAAGATCTCGGCGGACGAGAAGCTGAAGTACGTTTACGAAAAGATCGAAATGCCGGCGCTGCCGGTGCTGCTGCGCATGGAGCGCAACGGCGTGCTGCTCGATGGCGCCAAGCTGGAGGCGCAGAGCCATGAACTCGGCAAGGAGATACTGGAACTCGAGCAGAAGGCCCACTTGGCGGCGGGGCAGCCCTTCAACCTGAATTCGCCCAAGCAGATCCAGGAGATTCTGTTCGATAGGCAAAAGCTGCCGGTCAGGAAGAAAACACCCAAGGGCCAACCCTCGACTGACGAGGACGTACTGGCCGAGCTCGCGCTCGACTATCCGCTGCCCAAGCTGCTGCTGGAATACCGCGGCCTCGCCAAGCTCAAGTCCACCTACACCGACAAGCTGCCGCGCATGGTGGATGCGAACACCGGGCGCGTGCACACCACTTACTCCCAGGCCACCGCGGTGACCGGCCGGCTCGCCTCGAACGACCCCAACCTGCAGAACATCCCCATCCGCACCCCGCAGGGCCGGCGAATCCGCGAAGCCTTCATCGCGCCGCCGGGCAGCAAGATCGTCTCCGCCGACTATTCGCAGATCGAACTGCGCATCATGGCGCACCTCTCCGGCGACGAGGGCCTGTGCCGCGCCTTCGCGCTCGGTCTGGACGTGCACCAGGCGACCGCAGCCGAAGTGTTCGGCGTACCGCTGGATAAAGTCTCGAAGGACGAGCGGCGCACCGCGAAGGTGATCAACTTCGGCCTGATCTACGGCATGAGCGCCTTCGGCCTGGCGCAGAACCTGAATCTCGAGCGCGCAACGGCGCAGGCCTACATCGAGTCGTACTTCAACCGCTACCCCGGCGTGAAGAAATTCATGGACGCCACCAGGGAGAAAGCGCGCAAGGACGGCTTTGTCGAAACCGTCTTCGGCCGCCGCCTGCGCCTGCCCGAGATCCAGTCCGGTTCACCTGCGCGCCGCCAGGGCGCCGAACGCGCCGCCATCAACGCACCCATGCAAGGCACAGCCGCCGACCTGATCAAGCTGGCAATGGTTTCCGTGCAGAACTGGCTTGATGAAAAAAAGCGCGCGAGCAAACTAATCATGCAGGTGCATGACGAACTGGTGCTTGAAGTGCCGGAAAATGAACTCGCCGAAGTCAAAGAGAAGGTCCGGGAGTTGATGCAGAACGTCGCCCGGCTGGACGTCGCTCTAATCGTGGATGTCGGCGTCGGCGACAACTGGGATCAGGCGCATTGACGGACTGTCTGCGCGGATCATCGCAGCGAACTCGTCACTTGAGCGCGCCAAACACCTTTCTGATGATGTCGCTGCCCGCCTTGACCGGGTCCTGGCGGATTTTCTTCTCTTCCTCGGCGACCATGTAGAACAAGCCGTCGAGCGCCTTCTGCGTCACGTAGTCGTCCAGGTTCGCCTGCTCCTTCTTCACCAGGCCGAACTGCACGCCTTTTTTCGCGTACTGGTTGTATTTCTCCGCGAGCTTCACCTTGGCGGTAGCCTTCTTCACGATCGGCAGGAACCGTTCCTTGAGCTGGTCGGTGGTGCTGCGCTTGAAATAGTCGGTGCCGGAGGTCTGGCCCCCGGTGAGGATGCCCTTGGCGTCCTGCACGCTCATCTTCTTGACCGAATCGACGAACAGCTTCTTCGCCTCGGGAACTGCGGCCTCGGCGGCGCGATTCATGGTCAGCACCAGCTCGTCGGCATATTTGCCCATGCCGAAACTGTGCATGAGCTTTTCGTACTTCTGCAGCGATTCGGGCAGCGGGATCCTGACCGCGCCGTTGCCGAGGAAGCCGTCGGTCTTGCCGAGCAGATCGACGGCGACGATGGCGCCTTTTTCCAGGGCTGCCTTGAGGCCGGCAGCGGCGTCTTTGTTGGTGAAGTCATCGAGACCCGCCTGCGCGGGAATCATCCAGCACAACATCGTGATTGCGATTGCGCGAGCAAGCATGACCTCTCCTATCCGGTTGCAGCGCCGATTCCAGCCCGGTGCGCCTGTTGATCCGCATGATACGACGAGCGCACCATCGGCCCGATTGCGGCGTGGCGGAATCCCATCGCCGCAGCCTCGCGCTCGAACATCGCAAAAGTTTCCGGATGCACGTAGCGCTCGACCGGCAGGTGATGCGCGGACGGCGCGAGGTACTGGCCGATGGTGAGCATGGTCACGCCATGCGCCCGCAGGTCGCGCATCACGGCGAGGATTTCCTCGTCCGTTTCGCCCAGGCCGACCATGAGCCCGGACTTGGCGGGAGTTGCGGGAAAACTTTTCCCGAACCGGGAAAACAATTCCAGCGAATGAGGATAGTCGCCGCCAGGACGCGCCCGTTTGTACAGGCGCGGCACGGTTTCCATATTGTGGTTCATCACATCTGGCGGCGCCGCCGCAAGGATGTCGAGCGCGCGCTCCAGGCGCCCCCTGAAATCCGGCACCAGCACTTCAATGGTGGTGCCCGGGGATTTCTCGCGCACGGCGCGGATGCATTCGACGAAATGCCCGGCACCGCCGTCGCGCAGGTCGTCGCGATCCACGCTGGTGATCACGACGTAGGACAAATTCAATCTGCTGATCGATTCCGCGAGATGCAGGGGTTCCTGCGCGTCGGGCGCGAGCGGCCGGCCATGCGCCACGTCGCAGAACGGGCAGCGGCGGGTGCAGATGTCGCCGAGGATCATGAACGTCGCGGTGCCCTTGCCGAAACATTCGCCGATGTTCGGGCAGGAGGCCTCTTCGCATACCGTATGCAGCTTCTGCTCGCGCAGGATCTGCTTGATCTCGTGGAAACGCGAATCCGGCGCCGGCGCCCTGACGCGGATCCAGTCGGGCTTTTTCAGCTTCTCCCGCGGGAAAAACTCCAGGCGGGCCGTCTTGAGCGCGCCTTTTTCCTTGACGCCGGCTTCACGCATGTTCGAGTTTCTCGATCAGAATCCTGGCGAGGTTTTTCCCCAGGCCGTGCTTGTTTTCCCTGATGCCAAGGTCACGGGTCTGTGTCACCTGCAGGCCCGGAAAACCACAAGGATCGATGGCGGAAAACGGCGTCAGGTCCATGTCCACATTCAGCGCGAGGCCGTGGTACGCGCAGCCCCGTGAGACGCGGATGCCGAGCGCGGCGACCTTGGCGCCGCCCACGTAGATGCCGGGCGCCCCGGGCCTTCTCTCAGCCCCGCTGCCGAGGAGATCCATGACCGACTGCTCGAGCATCGCCACGAACTGCTTCACCTTGATGCCGCGACGCGCCAGATCCACCAGCGTGTAGAGCACGACCTGGCCCGGGCCGTGGTAGGTGACCTCGCCGCCGCGTTCTACCTTCAGCACCGGAATACTGTTGCCTGCCTTCGGCCCGTGCGCCGCGTCCGCGGCAAGGCCGAGCGTATAGACCGGGGGATGTTCCAGCAGCCAGAGTTCATCGGGCGTATCGGCGCCGCGCCTTGCAGTGAACCCACGCATTGCCTGCAACGTGGGCTCGTAAGGGCTCAATCCCATCTGAACGACGCGAATCCGCTCCAGGACGGCGCTCATCAAAGCACCATCACGACGGTCGGGTGATCGCAGAGTTCGCGGTAAAGCGCATCTAGCTGCACCTGCGAGGTGGCATTCACGGTTGCGGTGAGACTGATGTACTTGCCTTCGCGGCTGGGGCGCGATTCGAGAGTTCCCGGCGCGAAATCGGGCGCATGCCGCAGCACGATCTCGATCACGGCTTTCGTGAACCCGCCTTCCCGGCGTCCCATGATCTTGATCGGGAACGCGAGGGGAAAGTCGAGCAGAGAAGCCGTTGCCAGCGGCCCCTCCTTCTCAGGCGGCTTGCCGTTCCTTTCCTGCACGCATGACCTTTAGCTTGAATTCCTGATACAGCGCATGGATGCGGCGGAATACCGGGCCCGGCGTGCCGCCAGCCACGGGTTTTCCGTCCAGCGTCACGATGGCGAGCACTTCCTTGGATGACGAGGTGACCCAGATTTCGTCGCCGCCGCGCACTTCGGCTTCGGTGACGTCCCGGTATTCGAGCGGCAACCCGGCCGCCTGCGCGATCTCGGCGATGACGTCGTAGGTGATGCCCGGCAGGATCAGGTTCGATTTGGGCGGCGACAGGATCACGCCCGCCCTGACGACGAACACGTTCGAGGCCGAGGCCTCGGTGAGCATGCCGGTTCGAAACAGGATCGTCTCCACCGCGCCGACATCGGCTGAAACCTGGCGCAGCAGGCAGTTGCCGATGAGCGAGATGGACTTGATGTCGCAGTGTTGCCAGCGATCGTCCACCGCGGTGACCGCCGCCGCGCCGCGTTCGACCAGTTCCCGCGGCGGGTTGATGAGCGGATTGGACATGATGAATACCGTCGGCACGGCATCCTTCGGGAACGCATGGTCGCGTTTGGCGACGCCGCGCGTCACCTGGAAATACACGCCCTGGTCTTCGAAGGATTGCTTGGCCACCAATTGCAGGATGATGTCGCGCCACTCCGCACGGCCGTAGGGATTGCGGATCCGGACCGCGTCCAGGCTGCGCTCCAGGCGCGCCAGATGCTCGTCCATGCGGAACGGCACCCGGGAATACACGGGGATCAACTCATAGACGCCATCGCCGAAGATGAAGCCGCGATCGAGCACGGGAACACGCGCCTCCTCTACCGGCATGAACTTTCCGTTCAGAAAAACCATCCAAGCCTCGCTACTTCAACCAGAGTCTCAGTGTATCCCAGGCGCGCCCGAAAATCCTCGCCGCCGGCACCTCCTCGAGCGCAACCACCGGGAACTCGCCGAGCGGTTTGCCATCGAGCGTGACGCGCAGGTTGCCGACATTGGCGCCCGCCGCCACCGGCGCCACGAGCGGCGACCGCGACAGCAATTCTGCTTTGAGCTTTTCGCCCTGTCCCTTGGGCACCGTCACCACGAGATCGTCGCGAAATCCCGCCTTCAGCATGGCGCGCGCACCCTTCCAGACCTCGATCTCCTTCACGGGCGCGTTGGCGGAATAAAGGCGCACCGCGTCGAAAAACTGGAACCCCCAGTTGAGCAGCTTCTGCGATTCCTGCGCGCGCATGGTCTCGGAAGTCGAACCGAGCAGCACCGAGAGCAGGCGGCGCGGCCCGCGCTTCGAGGATGCGACCAGGCAGTAACCCGCCGCTTCGGTGAAGCCGGTCTTGACGCCGTCCACTGTGTTGTCGAGCCACAGCAGGCGGTTGCGGTTCACCTGGGTGATGCCGTTATACCGGTACTCGCGCTGCGAGTAATACAGCGCGTACTGCTCCGGAAAATCGCGGATCAGCGCCGTGGCGAGGAGGTACAGGTCGCGCGCCGTCGAATAGTGTTGCGGGTCCGGTAGCCCCGAGGCATTCATGTATTTGGTGTTCTTCATGCCTAACCGCTCGGCCTCGCGGTTCATCATCGCCGCGAACGCTTCCTCGGACCCGGCAATCCTCTCGGCCAGCGCGATGCAGGCATCGTTGCCCGACTGCACGATCATGCCGCGGATCAGTTCATCCACGCTCACCGGCTTTTTCGGCTCGATGAACATGCGCGAACCGGGCGCGCGCCAGGCCTTCTCCGAGACGGTTACCTGATGATCGAGCGTGAGCTTTTTTTCCTTCACGGCGGCGAATACGAGATACGCCGTCATCAGCTTGGTCAGCGATGCCGGTTCGAATCGTTCATCGGCCTTTTCCGATGCGAGTACCTGGCCGCTGGAAACATCCGCGACCACCCATGCGCGCCCGACGACCTGCGGCGGCTGAGGCGCCTGCGCCCAAGCCAGGGACGATAAAAGGAAAATCAGGAAGAGGAAAAAGCGCGGCATCCGGGCATCACTGCGAAAAAGGCCGCGAATTATAGCGGTTACCTTGCGACGAGCACCGGCCTCAGGTTGAATTCGGTCTGGATGCGATCCGCCACTGCGCGCGCCTCGTCCTGCGAGCGATAGGGACCCAGGTGCAGGCGGAACAGGGCTCCGCCGGGAATGATCTGGATCGCTTCCGACAGCCAGGCGAGGTCACGGTAGACGCGGACGCGGAAATTCTCCGCGGTTTCGCGCGCGGAAAAGATGCCGAGCTGAAGGAACACGCCTTTGGAATCGATTTTCGCTTCCCGGTCCGGTTCCGCTTTCCGCGGCAGGACAGATTCCACCTCGACGCGGGCGCTGCCGAGCTCCACGTAACCGAGCTTCCAGGCAGCGGTATACGAAAGGTCGATGATCCGGTCGGAATGAAACGGCCCCCGGTCGTTGATCCGGACCAGCACGCTGCGCCCGTTCGCCGGATTGGTGACGCGCGCGTAGCTGGGTATCGGCAATGTCGGGTGCGCCGCGGTCATCGCATACATGTCGTAGCGCTCGCCACTCGATGTGGGCGCGCCGTGGTAGCGCCGGCCATACCAGCTTGCGACCCCGGATTGCCGGAACGGCGCCAGGCTCGCAACCGGCACGTAGTCCTTGCCGAATACCTGGTAAGGACGATTGGCGAAGCGGTGCAGCGGCTCGGCCCTGGGCACGGCGTCGGGGATGGCGGCCAGATCGGACGGCGCATTCGCGCCCGGGCCGTCATCCTTGTAGTAAGCGCCCCTGGCGGGCGCGGAGGCCGCCGCGGGCGGCGCTTCATTCCGGGGGATCGATCCACAAGCCGAAACGGCAAGCGCTGCCGCGAACACCACCAGCCTCACGGCCGCTGGTACACCACGTGGCCGGCGACGATCGTGGTGCGCACGCGGCCCGCAAGCTCGTAGCCGAGGAAGGGCGTGTTCTTGCCCTGGCTGCGCAGCATCTCGGGGGCAACGCGCCAGCCTTCGTCGGGATCGAACAGCACCAGGTCCGCCGGTGCGCCTGCCTCGATGCGGCCCGACTGCACGCCCAGGATGCGCGCCGCGTCGCTGGTAACGCGCGCCAGCGTTTTGGCCAGCGGCAGCTTCTTCTGTGCGCCCCACTTGAGCACCAGGGGTAGCAACAGCTCGAGGCCGGTGGCGCCGGGTTCGGCTTCCGCGAACGGCATCTGCTTCTGGTCTTCGTCCACCGGCGTATGGTCGGACACGGCGCAATCGATGGTGCCGTCGACAAGGCCGGCGGCGAGCGCGTCGCGGTCGCGCTGGGCGCGCAGCGGCGGTTCGAGCCGACAGTTGGAATCGTAGTAGCCGAGGTCCATTTCCGACAGGTGCACGTGATGGATGCCGACGTCGCAACTGACCGGCAGCCCCTCTTTCTTCGCCGCGCGGATCATCTCGACGCCGACAGCCGTGGACAGGCGGCATACATGCACGCGGCTGCCGGTAGCGCGCACCAGTTGCAACAGGCTGCCCAGCGCGATGGTTTCGGCAAACGCCGGAATGCCGGGCAATCCCAGCCGCGTCGCGACCTCGCCGTCGTGAGCGACGCCGCCGCGCGCGAGCGAGCGGTCCTCGGCGCGCAGCCACACGGGAAAACCGAAGGTGGCGGCATACTGCATCGCGCGCCAAAGCACCTGGGTGTCGGCTAGCGGCGCGTTGGCCTGCGAGAAGGCGACGCAGCCCGCCTCCGAGAGTTCGGCCATTTCGGTCAGGCGCTCGCCGGCCAGTTTCATCGTGAGCGCACCGACCGGATACACGCGCGCCCGGGCGAGCACTTTGGCGCGCCGGCGCAGCATGTCCACCAGTCCCGGCTCATCGAGCGGCGGGTCGGTATCCGGCGGGCAGGCGAGGCTCGTCACGCCGCCCGCCACGGCCGCGTCCATTTCCGATTCCAGCGTGGCCTTGTATTCGTAGCCCGGCTCGCGCAGCCGCGCCGACAGATCGATCAGTCCAGGGGCGACGACCAGGCCTTTGGCGTCGATCGTCTGGTCCGGTTTTTCCTTTTTGCCGGAAATCTTTCCGTCGGAAATGCAGACGTCCCCTGCCTCGTCCCTGCCGCTGGCAGGATCGACGATGCGCCCGCCCTTGATCAGCAGCGTGCTCATCCGTTGCCCGCGACGATGGACATCACCGCCATGCGCACCGCGATGCCAAACGTGACCTGCGGCAGGATGACCGAGTGCGGGCCGTCGGCCACCGACGAATCGATCTCGACGCCGCGGTTCATCGGCCCCGGATGCATCACGATGGCATCCGCGTTCGCGAGCGCCAGCTTGTCCGCGGTCAGGCCGTAATGCTTGAAGAATTCCTGCGCCGAGGGCAGCAACGCGCCGTTCATGCGCTCGTTCTGCAGCCGCAGCATCACCACCACGTCGCAACCCTTGAGGCCTGCGCGCATGTCGTAGAACACGCGCACGCCCAGCGATTCGACGCCGGCGGGCATCAGCGTCTGCGGCCCGATCACCCTGACTTCGGGAACGCCGAGCGTGGTGAGGCCGTGAATGAGGGAGCGCGCGACGCGCGAATGCAGCACGTCGCCGACGATCGCCACCGTAAGCTTCGTGAAGTCCTTCTTGTAGTGGCGGATGGTGTAGAGATCGAGCAGGCCCTGCGTCGGGTGCGCGTGCCGGCCGTCGCCCGCATTGATGACGTGCTCGTGCGGCTTGACCTGGCGCGCAATCAGGTAAGGCGCGCCGGAGGAACCATGGCGCACCACGAACACGTCGGCCTGCATCGCCGAGAGGTTAGCCACCGTGTCCAGTAGCGATTCGCCCTTGGATTGCGAGCTCACCGCGACGTTCAGGTTGATGACGTCGGCCGAGAGCCGCTTGGCGGCGATCTCGAAGGTGGTGCGCGTGCGGGTCGACGCTTCGAAGAACAGGTTGAACACGCTCTTGCCCCGCATCAGCGGCACTTTCTTCACTTCGCGCTCTGTGACACCGGCGAAAGGTTCGGCCGTGTCGAGAATCTGCATGAGAATCTCGCGCGGCAGCCCTTCGATCGAGAGCAGGTGCTGCAGCTCGCCGTGGGCGTTGAGTTGCGGATTGTGAGGGAAATTACGCGGCACTCTCGAGCTCCAGGGAAAGCTTGCCGTTCGCGGCCCGCTTCAGGCGCAGCCGCATGCCGTCGGGCACTTCCACCAGCGTGCCGCAGACCTGCGCCGCGATCGGCAGCTGCCGGCCGCCGCGGTCGGCGAGCACCGCCAGCGTGATGCTTTTCGGCCGGCCGTAGTCGAACAACTCGTTCATCGCCGCGCGCACCGTGCGCCCGGTATAGAGCACGTCGTCCACCAGCAGGATCTCCCGGCCTTCGACCTCGAAAGGAATCCTGGTGCGCTTGGGGTCGTGCTTGAGGCCCTCTTTCGCGTAGTCGTCGCGGTAGAACGCGATGTCCATCAATCCAAGGGGCTCTTTCAATCCAAGCAGCGGGTGCAGCCGCTCGGCGAGCCAGGCGCCGCCCGTGTGCAAGCCGATCATCGCCGTGGCCGGCGTGACGCGCGCTTTCAGCGCGGCGGCAAGTCCGGGCAGCAGGGCTTCCGCGTCAGGCAGCTTGGTCACGCGGTGTTGCCGCCGAAGTATTGCTCGAGGATGATTTGCGCTGCCTGCGAATCAAGCGTCTTGCCGCGCGCCAGGTCGGCCGCCTTGCGATTGCCGTACGCCGCGCGCATCCGGCTTTCGACCTCCACGGTGCTGTAGCGCTCGTCAACCAGTTCCACCGGGATTCCGAAGCGGCCGTTGAGCTGCCGGGCGAAGCGCTCGGCGCGGCGCGTCATCTCGTGTGCCGCGCCGTCTTCGCCCAGGGGGCGTCCGACCACGAGCAGACCAGGCTGCCACTCGCTCACCATGCGCTCGATCGCGGTAAGGCGGCCGGGCTGGGTGCTGGCCTTGACGCTTGGCAAAGGGTGCGCGGTGCCGAGTTCGGCGTCACCAACCGCGACGCCAATACGCTGCAAACCGAAATCGAACGCGAGGATGGTGCGCGCAGCCTTGTCAGGCATGTCCCGCCTGATCGGCCAGCCGCGCGAAGTCGATCCCCAGCAGCCGCATGGCCGCGCCCAGACGCTCATCGGGTGGCATGTCGAACAAGATGGCGTCCTTCGCCTTGACCGTGAGCCAGGCGTTTTGCTTCAGCTCGTGCTCGATCTGGCCGGCGGACCAGCCGGCGTAGCCCAGCGACACCAGCATCCTCGATGGCCCTTCGCCGCGGCCCACCGCCTCGAGGATGTCCTTCGACATCGTCAGGCCGATCGTGTCGCGCACGCCGTCGCTGACTTTCAATGTCGATTGCCACTCCCCCGCCGGCTGGTGCAGCACGAATCCGCGGTCGGTCTGCACTGGACCGCCGAAATAGATCGGTGCGTCGGCGCAGCTGTGATCCTTGAGGCTCAGGGTCAGGCGCTCGAACAGCGCCTGCAGGGTCATGTCGATGGGGCGGTTGACGACGATGCCGAGCGCACCCTGATCGTTGTGCTCGCAGACGTAAGTCAGTGTCTTTGCAAAGTACGGATCTGCCATGTTGGGCATGGCGATCAGGAAGTGATTCGTCAGATTGATCGAGAGCACGCTTGTCAATATTTTACCGCATCGTCCGCTCTGCCGCCGGTATACTCGGACGCCCTCGGGGAACCCGAATCCAACCCGCGAATCCCAATCCCACACCCGGGAAGACCGGCCTATCCATGCGCATTGCCCGAATTATCGGCTACACCTTCATGGCGCTGGTCCTGGCCGGGGGCTGGGCCTTCATCTACTGGCAGTCGAGCTCGGTGGACCTCGCCGCGGTCGATGCTGCACGCACGGCGCTCGCTGAGCTGCGCGCCGCCGATTCCGGCTGGAATCAGCAATTGGTGAACGCACGTCTGCGCGCCGGCGGCACGCCCGGGGCGGCGCCGCAGGCCGCCGTGTTTTCACCGCTCGAAGATCGCATCGTAACCGTCAGCGACGACGGCACGGCTCTCGTCTGGAACGTGGCCAGCGGAGCGAAGATCAGCGAGCCTTTTTATGGACATGAAGGGCCGGTCTATGCC
>JBDTRO010000120.1:0-4692 GCA_039931635.1 Betaproteobacteria bacterium
TACAGCAGGAAGATGAAGAACAGCGACCAGAACACCGACTGGCGCGCCTGCCGGACGCTGGGCGTCGTGTAATAGCGCATCAGGATGTGCGGCAATGCGGCGGTGCCAAACATCATGCAGAACACGATGCCGAGGAAATTGCGGCGCGCGATGTCCTGCGCGGCCTCATCCTTGCCCGGGAACGGTTGCGCGTGCACGCGCGGCGGATTCGCGTTCGCGGCGAGATTGCGCCGCGCCGACCAATATTCCTGCGCCTTGGCCGGATTGGTGGGCGTGTTGTTGAGCGCCTGCTCGATCGACTTCTGCACGTAGTCGGGCGCGTTGTCCGCCTTTGCCTTGGCCAAGCGCTGATCCAGCGCGGCCCGACGGTCGGCGGTCGCCTTGCCCACGTCCTTGAGGGCGGCGGATGCCTCCGCAGCGGCGACCTTGGCGAGCCCGCGCGCCTCTATTTCCTTCGGATCGGCCGTGATCTTCTTCTCGAGGTCCGCGACCTTCTGCATCACCGGGCCGTAGGCGAGCTGCGGAATCGGGATGCCCGTGTGCTTGACACCCAACCAGACCACCGGCGTGAGGTAGGCGATGATCAGGATGATGTACTGCGCTACCTGCGTCCACGTGACCGCACGCATACCACCAAGGAACGAGCACACCAGGATGCCGGCCAGGCCCACGAACACGCCGACGCCGAATTCCAGTCCGGTGAACTTGCTGGTGATGATGCCAACGCCGTAGATCTGCGCCACCACGTAGGTGAACGAGCACAGGATCGCGGCAAAAATACCGATGCTGCGCACGATGTTGCCGCCGTAGCGTTCGCCGAGGAAGTCCGGGATGGTGAACTGGCCGAACTTGCGCAGGTACGGCGCGAGCAACAGCGCCACGAGCACGTAGCCGCCGGTCCAGCCCATGACGAAGGCGAGGCCGTCGTAGCCCGACAGGTACAGCGTGCCGGCCATGCCGATGAAGGAGGCCGCGCTCATCCAGTCGGCGCCCGTCGCCATGCCGTTGAAGAAGGCGGGCACGCGCCGCCCGGCAACGTAGAACTCCGTCGCGTCCACGGTGCGGCTCATGATGCCGATCATGGCGTACAGCGCGATGGTCGCGAACAGGAACCAGTAGCCGATCCACTGGCGCGACATGCCCATCTGCTCGGCGATGGCAAGCGCCACCACGAAGCCGATGAAACCCCCGGTGTACAGCCCGTAATAACGCTTGAGCTGCTGCTTGAAAGACTTGTGGCTGAAGGCGGCCTGGTTCATACGTCTTCTCCCTCGTGAACGTCGTACTCCTTGTCGAGCTTGTTCATGTAGAGCGCGTAGAAGCCGATGATCGCGACGTAAATGATCAGCGAACCTTGCGCGGACATGTAGAAGCCCAGCGGAAAGCCAAGAAAGGTCACGCCATTGAGTTCTCGTGCGTACCAGCCCTCGACGAAGGTCGCGACGAACCAGATGAGCAGCAGAACCGCAGTGACGACGAGGTTCTTGTGCCAGTATTCCTTGTGCCTTGCCGTGAGCTCCATAACATCCCCCTTTAGAAGTTCAGCCAACGCATCTTGCGGAGGCAATCTTACAGAGGACTTACAAAGCCCGCTGCGGAACACAATGCTGCAGCGCAATGCGTTCAGCCATCGCCGATCGGCAAGGTGAACGAAAAGCACGTCCCCTCGCCCAGTCCGCTCACCACCCAGATACGGCCGCCAAGGCGCTCTACGATGCGCTTGCAAATATGCAGTCCCAAGCCCGTCCCTTTGGGTTTGCCCGCGAGGGGATCGCCCACCTGCCGGAACTTGTCGAAAATCGCCTGCTGGTCGGCGGCATTGATGCCGGGACCGTTGTCGCGCACGTCCACGCGCAGGTGGCCGCCGGCTTGCGATAGCGAGATCTCCACCTTGCCGCGGCCGGAGTGGCAGAATTTTTCCGCATTCGACAGCAGGTTGAGCATCACCTGCACGATGCGGTCGAGATCCGCGGTGACCGCCGGCACCTGCTCGGGCACGCGCGTGCTCAGCTCGATGTTCTTTTCCTTGAACAATTCGCGCATCGCCGCCACCGTGTCCTCGACGATCTCCTTCATGTCGACCGGCCCGGGGTTCCACTCCACATTGCCCGACTCGAGCTTGGAGATATCCAGGATCTGGTTGATGAGCCGCGTCAGCCGCTCGCTTTCCTTGATCACGATGCCGAGCTGGCGGGCGCGTTCGGCGGGATCGACGTCCGGGTTGTCGCGCAGGATCTGCGAAAAGGTGCGGATCGAGGTCAGCGGCGTGCGCAATTCGTGCGACACGGTGGCGACGAAATCGTCCTTGAGCAGGTCCAGCTCCTTCAAGCGCTCGTTGGCGCCGCGCAGTTCCTCGGTGGCGCGCTCCAGCTCGCGCGACTTCTGCTCCAGCCGGTGGCTGTAGACGATGACCTGGGACGCCTCGTTCAGCATCTCGCGCACCTCCTCGATCGAGAGCACCTCCTCCTTCACGGCCGAGGCGACCATGATGTGTGCCGACGCCGCGCCGATGGCGCCCGCGAGCTGCATCTCGACGAAATGCACCAGGTTCGCGTCGGCCTGCAGCGCTATGCCCGCGCCATCCGCAACGGCGGGCCAGACCAGGCCGCGGTTACGCGCGAATTCGCGCAAGGCGCTGTCGGCCGAATCGGCGCCGATGAAACGCGTCAGCAACCGGTGCAATTCGCTCGCCGAGGCGGTCCCGCGCCAGAACGGCGCGCCCGGCGTATCGCTTTGCAGGTACGCGTCCACGAACACGCTCGCCTGCCGCGCTTCCTGCGGGTCGCGCGTGCCAAGCAGCGACACCGCGGCATAGGCGCCGACGTTGGCGATCATGCTCCAGATCATGGCGTGCGTGATCTGGTCGAGCCCGGAGAGGCCGAACAGCTGCAGGGGTTTGAGCAGTTCGATGCCGTACGGCCCGTGTTCCAGCAAGCCGGCCGGCAGCCAGCCTGAACGCACCAGCGCAGGCAGCAGCAGCGTATAGCCCCAGACGGTGAAACCCGCGGTCAGGCCGCAGAAAGCGCCGTGGCGCGTGCCACCCTTCCAGAAAATGCCGCCCAGCAGCGCCGGCGCGAACTGGGCGACCGCGGCGAAGGAAACCAGGCCGATCGATACCAGCGCGTAGGCCTCGCCCGCGAGCCGGAAATACACGTAGCCCAGCAATAGCATGACGACGATGGCGCCGCGCCGGATGCCGAGCAGCAGCGCGGTGAGGTCGTGCCGCTCGGCCAGGCGCAGCGTTTTCAGGCGCAGCAGTACCGGCATCACGAGGTCGTTGCACACCATGGTCGAGAGCGCGATCGTCTCCACGATCACCATGCCGGTGGCCGCCGACAGGCCGCCGATGAAGACGAGCAGCGCGAGCCCTTCCTGCTTCGCCGCCATCGGCAGGGTGAGCACGAAGGTGTCGGCGTCCACCGTGCCGCCGGGAAAGCGCAGGTTGCCGCCGAAGGCGATCGGCAGCACGAAAATGTTGATCGCCAGCATGTAGAGCGGGAACAGCCAGATCGCCTTGTTCAGGTGCGCCTCGTTCTTGTTCTCGATCACCGCCACCTGGAACTGGCGCGGCAGGAACATGATCGCGAGCATAGACAGGATCGTCAGCCACACCCAGCTCGCGTAGCCGCCCGCCACGCCTTCCAGCGGCGTCAGGAGCCGGCTCAGCTCCGGATCGGCGCGCGCGCGCGCGAAGATGTCGCCCACGCCGTCATACATGCCGTAGGTGACGAACAGGCCCACCGCGAGGAAGGCGAGCAGCTTGACCAGCGACTCGAAGGCGATCGCCGCCACCATGCCTTCGTGGTGCTCGGCGGCATCCAGGTGGCGCGTGCCGAACAGGATCGTGAAAGCGGCCAGGATGAGCGCGATCCAGAACGCCGTGTCCGCGCCCAGCGGCGCCGCGCCCGCGCTCGCCGGCATGGTGATCTCCGGGTACTGCAGCAGGATCGCGTAGCTGTTGGCGATCGCCTTCAGCTGCAGCGAGATGTAGGGCAGGATGCCGATCACGGCGATCACCGTCACGAGGCCGCCCAGCAGCGCGCTCTTGCCGTAGCGCGAGGCGATGAAGTCGGCCAGCGAGGTAATGCGGTTGTTCTTGCTGATGCGGATGATCTTGCGCATCACCAGCCACCACAGCGCGATCATCAGCGTCGGGCCGAGGTAGATCGGCAGGAAACCGATCCCATCGCTCGCCGCCCGCCCCACCGACCCGTAGAACGTCCACGCGGTCGCGTATACCGCCAGCGACAGCGCGTAGATGTAGGGGTTGTCGATGATCGAGCGCCCGGCGTCGGCGCGATGGTCGGCGTAGTAGGCGATGCCGAACAAAATGCCCAGGTAAGCGAAAGCCACCAGGACGATTACAGGGCCCTGCAGCATGTCAGCGCCGCGACTCGGCGGCGAACGCCATCAGGGCGATCAGCAGGGTCCAGGCGGCGAAGATGAAGGCGTAGAGCACCGGCACGCCGAAGATGTCGGCGGGCACGTTGAACAGCGACAGCACCGGATAGTTGAACAGCAGGCAGCCGAGGACGAACAGCGCGATCAGGCGCTGGCCCTTGGCGTCGGAGTGCTGCATCAGAGCGGCAGCTTGAGCTGTTCCAGGATCGCCGGATTCTCCAGCGTCGACACGTCCTGCGTGATTTCCTCGCCCTTGGCGATCGAGCGCAGCAGGCGGCGCATGATTTTCCC
>JBDTRO010000121.1:0-7019 GCA_039931635.1 Betaproteobacteria bacterium
CGAAGGCGCGCGCGGCGCGCAGCACCAGCGCGTCGGCATAGCGCGGGCCGACGATTTGCAGTCCGACCGGCAGCCCCTTCTTCGTCAGGCCGCAGGGCACGGTGGCCGCGGGCTGCTGCGTGAGGTTGAAGGGATAGGTGAAGGGCGTCCAGTCGGTCCAGCGCTTTTCCTTGAGCAGGTTCGCCATCTCCTGACCGGCGCGAAACGCCGCCAGCGGCAGCGACGGGGTGAGGAGGAGGTCGTAGTCCTCGTGGAAGCGGTTCATGTGCACGCCCAGCGCGCCGCGCTTTTGCACGGCGGCCATGTATTCCGCGGTCGTCACTTTCTCCCCTAGGCGGGCCGTTTCAAGCAGGCCCTTGTCCATCAACGCCCGTTTGCGCGGATTCGTATTGCGCACGATGTAGGCGGCGCCCGGAAACCAGTGCGCGGCGAAGAGCGGGCCCGCGTCCTCGAAGCCGGGGTCCTTCGCTTCGACATGGGCGCCCAGCTGGGTAAAGGTCTTGACTGCCTGGTCGACGATTTTCCTTATTTCGGGATCCACTTTTGCAAAGCCAAGATCCGCCGAATAGGCGATCCGCAATCCCTTGACCCCGTCTTCGAGCCCGATCCGGTAGTCGCGCCCGTCGTGGGGCAGGGAGTGCCAGTCGCGCGTGTCGGGCAGCGAAAGCACGTTCATCATGAGAGCAGCGTCGCTTACCGTGCGCGTCATCGGCCCGACGTGAGCGACGGTTCCCATGGGCGAAAGCGGCCAGGCGGGCACGCGGCCGAACGAGGGCTTGAGGCCAAAGAGGCCGGTGAAGGAGCAGGGGATGCGGATCGAGCCGCCGCCGTCGGTGCCCACCGTGAGCGGGCCCATGCCCGCGGCAACCGCCGCCGCGCCGCCGCCGGAGGATCCGCCTGGCGTCAATTTCGGATTCCAGGGATTGCGCGTGATGCCGGTGAGCGGGCCGTCGGTGACGCCTTTCCAGCCGAATTCCGGCGTCGTGGTCTTGCCGAGCAGCACCGCGCCGTGCTCGCGCAGCCGTGCCACGACCGGTGCGTCGTCGTGCCAGGGTCCTTTCGGATCGACGGTCTTCGAGCCGCGCAAGGTCGGCCAGCCGCGCGTGAGCAGCAGGTCCTTGATGGACACGGGTACGCCGTCGAGCAGGCCCTGCGGCGCGCCTTTCGCCCAGCGCTTTTCGGACTGTTTTGCCGCTTTCAAGGAAGCATCGAAATCAAGCAGGCAAAATGCGTTCAGGACCGGATTGAGCTTTTCGATTCGACCCAGCACCGCCTGCGTAACCTCGACCGGAGACAGTTGCTTCCTGGCGTAAGCACGAATCAGATCCGTCGCCGAAAGTGAACACAGTTCGTTTTTCATGTCGGTAGTCCCAATCCTTGTCGAGTTCCGAAGATCCAGGCCCCGCCCAGCGACCGGGGCAGCGGCACGGCGTACAGATTCTCGCGCAATTCTGCGGGCGCGAGCCCGATCTGCTTGCAGCGCGACACCAGGATCGTGGGGTCGCGGCATTCGAGCGCGTAGCCTGCGAGCGCCGGGGCGTCCGGAGCGGCGCCAAGCAGCGCAATCCAGCTCTCCCGGTTGCCGATGAGCACCTGTCCGCGCGAGGCCGGCAGGTGCACGAAGGCGCCCTCGGGTCGCGGTAGCAGTGCGGCAAAGCGCGCCCAGCGCGCTCCTGCTTCCACCGGATCCCGCGCGACGGCGAACACGCAGGCCAGCTTCACGACGTTGTTCGTGTGGCCGAGGTATTGCGGGCGCCAGATGGCTTCCGGTGTGAGATGCTGGACGAACTGGATTCGCCCTTCCGGCATCCTTTCCGGGGCGGCGCGTACGACTTGAAATTTCGCGGTTTTTCTTTCGGCGGTTTCACGCTGAAGCTGCACCAGCGGCAATGGGCCGAAGCCATGATCCTTCAATCTGCGGTGCTCGCCTTCGGCGTCGGGCGTGCCGAAGCAGGCAAGGTGCACGCCCGCATAGCGCCGCATCGAAGCGCGCAGGCGCTGCGCGTTGGGCGTGTCGGCGTCCGGGTTGCTCCCGTTCGGGGCAAGGAATTCCAGGTAGCCCTGCTCCAGCATCACGCAGACGTTCGAGGTGCCGGCGGGCCCATCCGTCGTCTGCTGCGCCGAGGGCGGCGTCACGGTGAAGCCGAGCGCTTCCAGAGCGCGCGCCGCGGCGCCCAGATCGGGAACGAAGTGCGCGACATGGTCCAGGACCAGTCCGCCGGGGACGGAAACGCGCGAGGGCACGTCCTATAATAACTGCATGGCGCACGACCACAGCCACGACCACGACCCCGATGAGGAAATGAGCTTTCGCGTGGGTGCGCTCGAGCGGTTGCTGGTCGAGAAAGGGCTGGTCGATCCAGCGGCGCTCGACGAGTTGATCGATACCTACGAACACCGCGTTGGACCCCGCAATGGCGCGCAGGTCGTCGCCAAGGCCTGGACCGATCCTGAATATATGGCCTGGTTGCGGCGCGACGCGACGGCCGCGATCGCCACGCTCGGATTCGCCGGGCGGCAGGCCGAGCACATGATCGCGCTGGAAAACACCGCCGCCGTCCACAACATGGTGGTCTGCACGTTGTGCTCCTGCTATCCGTGGGCAGTGCTGGGTCTGCCGCCCGTCTGGTACAAGTCCGCGCCTTACCGCTCGCGTGCGGTGGCAGACCCGCGCGGCGTGCTGAAGGAGTTCGGCTTCGAACTCGCCGCCGACGTCGAGCTGAAAGTATGGGATTCCACCGCCGAATTGCGCTATCTCGTCATTCCGATGCGCCCGCGCGGCACCGAGGGGTGGAGCGAAGAGCGGCTCGCGAAAATCGTGACGCGCGACGCCATGATCGGTGTCGCCCAGTTGCGCGTCGAGCAGGCGATATGAACGGCGGGCAGGATCTCGGCGGCGCCCATGGATTCGGCCCGGTGCTGGCCGAAAGCGACGAGCCGGTTTTCCACCAGCCATGGGAGAAGCGCGCGTTTGCCGTGACCCTGGCGCTCGGCATGCTCGGGCGCTGGAACATCGACATGTCGCGCTCTTACCGCGAGAACCGCAATCCGGTGGATTACCTGTCGTCGACCTACTACGAGCTGTGGCTGAAAGGCGTGGAGCGGCTGGCGGTCGACCGTGGCCTGATATCGGAGCAGGAACTCGCGGGCGGCCATGCCCTGTCTGGCCGCGATCCGGCGCTCAAGCCGCCTGACGCCGCGCGTGCGCGCGACTTGCTGGTGGGTTCCCGCGGCGCGAAATTGAATGAACCGGTCGCAGCAGTTTTTGCGCCGCACGACAAGGTGCGCGTGAAAAACCTGAACCCGTCGACGCATACCCGGATGCCGCGCTATTGCCGGGGCAAGACCGGCACCATCGTGACGGATCACGGCGTATACATCTTTCCGGACACGCACGCGCTCGACCTTGGCCCGAAGCCGCAGCATTGCTACAGCGTGCGTTTCACTGCCCTGGAGTTGTGGGGCGAGACGCGGCGCGACACCGTGCACATCGACCTCTGGGATGACTACCTGGAAAAGGCATGAACCTCGACATTCCGCGCGACGAAGGGGGTCCGGTGTTCAACGCGCCATGGGAGGCGCATGCGTTCGGACTGACCGTGAAACTTCACGAGCGGGGCGTGTTTTCCTGGCAGGAATGGGCCGCTGCGCTTGCGGCGGTTATCCGGGAGGCCGGTGCGGCCGGCGAACCGGACCGCGGCGATACGTACTACCTGCATTGGGTCAAGGCGCTTGAGCGCCTGGTCATCGGGCGCGGACTGGCCGACGCAACGCTGCTCGCAGCGCTCGCGGATGCGGTGGAAAAAGAGGCCGAGCACCGCCGCGAACAGCAACTCAGCTGAAAAAACTCCTAAAGACCCTGAGCCTGTCACCGCTCGGCGATGCGGCGGTGTATGCCGAATTCGGCGATACGCTCGATCTCGAACTGAATCGCTCGCTGCAAGCGCTCGCGGTGGCGATCCGCGCGCGCGCGGTGCCGTGGATCCGCGACGTGGTGCCCGCGCTGTGCGGCATCGCGCTGCATTTCGATCCCTTCCATCCGGCGCTGCCAGACGCGGTACTGAAAGTCTGCGAGGAACTGCTGCAGGATTGCTTCAAGACGGCCTCGAAGTTCGAGGATTCCGGGCGCACGGTCGAAGTCCCGGTCTGCTATGACCCGTTTTTTGCGCTCGACCTGGATGAAGTCGCCGCGGCGACGAAACTTTCAGCGCAGAACATCGAGAAGCTGCATACCTCGGCCAGGCACCGGGTGCTGATGGTTGGTTTCTCGCCCGGCCAGCCCTACATCGGCGGCCTGGATCCGAAAATGTCGGTGCCGCGCCGCACGACGCCACGCACCCGCATGCCGGCGGGCGCGGTCGCCATCGCCAACGCGCAGACCGCGGTCTATCCCTACGACACGCCGGGCGGCTGGAGCATCATCGGCCGCACGCCGCTCGCGGTGTTCGATCCGGCGCGCGAGCCGGCGAGCCTGTTCGCGCCGGGCGACCGCGTACGGTTCGTCGCCGTGTCCAAGAGCGAGTTCGAAAGCTTCAAATGACCTTGCGGATCGTCCGGCCGGGTTTGCTCAGCACCGTGCAGGACCGCGGCCGCTACGGCCTGCAGCACCTGGGCGTGGTGCCCTGCGGACCCATGGACCCGGTCGCCTTTGAACTCGCCAATGCGCTGGTCGGGAATCGCCACGGCGAAGCGGCAATCGAAATCACGGTTCTGGGGCCCGAGATCGAATTCGAATCCGACGCGCTGGTGGCGATCTGCGGCGCGCAATTCGATGGGATGCTCGCCGGACGGGCGCTGCCGCTCAACCGGCCCGTATTGGTGGAGAAGAGAAGCCTATTGAAGACAGGTCGCGCGCTCATCGGCAGCCGCGCCTACATCGCCGTGGCGGGTGGCATCGCAACGGCGCCCGTGCTGGGCAGCCGCAGCACCTACCTGCCGGCGAAATTCGGCGGGCTGGAGGGGCGCTTGCTGCGCGCCGGCGACAGCCTGCCTCTGGCCGGAGATGTTGCTGCGCTGTCCCTGAAGAGATACGGCAAGCTCGGCAACCGGAAAGTCGTGGCGGATCTGCGCACCGTCGGCTGGTCGGCGCCGGCCCTGACCCTGCCGGAGCGCGAACCGATCGTGATCCACGCCATCGAGGGCCGGCATCACGCGCATTTCGACGCCGCGGCGCAGCGCGCATTCTTCGAGGCGACCTGGAAAGTGACGCCGGATTCCAACCGCATGGGGTTTCGCCTGGCGGGTCCGGTGCTGGCGCGCGCCGAAGCGCGCGAGATACTATCGGAACCTGCCTGCCTGGGAACGGTGCAGGTGCCGGCGAACGGCCTGCCGATCGCGCTGATGGCCGATCACCAGACCACCGGCGGCTATCCCAAGATCGCCGAGATTGCGGCAGCGGATGTGCCGCGGCTCGCGCAACTCGCGCCTGGCGGCGCCGTCCAGTTCGCGCGCTGCACCCTGGAGCAGGCGGGGGAGTTGCGCCGCGTATTGCGGTCGCGGCTGGATTCGGCGCTGCGCTCGCTGGCCTGGATGAATTAAAGTGACGGGACCATGAAAAAAATAGACCTGAACTGCGACATGGGCGAGAGCTACGGCGCCTGGAAGATGGGCGCCGATGCCGAGGTGATGGCCTTCATCACGTCGGCCAACATCGCCTGCGGTTTCCACGGCGGGGATCCGGCGACGATTCGCAAAACGGTACGCCTGGCGGTGGACCGCGGCGTCGCGATAGGCGCCCATCCCTCCCTGCCGGACCTGATGGGCTTCGGCCGGCGCGTGATGCGCATCTCGCCGCAGGACATGTACGACCTCGTCGTCTACCAGGCCGGCGCGGTGGAAGCGTTTGCGCGCGCTGCCGGCGTGAAACTGCACCACGTGAAATGCCATGGCGCGCTCTACAACATGGCCGCCACGGACGAAGGCCTTTCGGAGGCGATGGTGAAGGCGGTGAAGGATCTGGGTTCGGAAGTCATTCTTTATGCTTTGTCGGAAAGCAAAAACTTCAAGATTGGAAAAAAAACCGGTATCCGTGTCGCCGGCGAGGTGTTCGCCGACCGCGGCTACTCGGACGACGGCACGCTCGCGCCGCGCGACAAACCCGGCGGCATGATCGAGGACGCCGCCGCCTCCGTCCGGCAGGCGCTCGCGATGATCGAGGGCGGCTATGTCACCAGTCTGGGCGGCAAGCGCGTCCCGGTCGCGGCCGATACCATGTGCCTGCACGGCGACCAGCCAGGCGCCGTGGCCTTCGCGCAGCAGTTGCGCAAGGCGTTCTCCGAAAAAGGAATCACCGTTGCCGCTCCCTAAGTTGTTCGAACCGATCCAGCTCGGCGGCATCACGCTGCCCAACCGCGTCGTGATCGCGCCGATGTGCCAGTACTCTGCCGACGACGGCTCCACGACCGACTGGCACCTTGCGCACTTCGGCAGCATGGCTTGCTCCGGCGCCGGCCTGTTCGTGGTCGAAAAGACCAACGTCACGCGCGAGGGCCGCATCACGCACGGCTGCACCGGGCTCTATAACGACCACAACGAGGCGGCGATGGCGCGCGCCGTCCAGATTTATCGCGGCATCGCGAAGAACCCGATCGGCATTCAGATCGGACACGCGGGGCGCAAGGCCTCCGGGCAGGTCCCCTGGCTGGGCGGCAAGGCGCTCGGGCCGGGCGAATCGCCGTGGCCGACGGTTGCGCCTTCCGCGATCGCTTTCGGTGAAGGCTGGCACGTACCTCACGAGCTGTCCCGGGACGAGATCCACGGGCTCGTCGATGCGTTCGTCGCGGCCACGCTGCGCGCGAAGCGCATCGGCTTCGACGTCGTGGAACTGCATTCAGCGCACGGCTACCTGCTGCAACAGTTCCTTTCGCCGCTGTCGAACCGACGCACCGACGAGTACGGCAAGGACCGGATGAAATTTCCGCTCGAAGTAGCGCGCGCGGTGCGTGAAGTCTGGCCGAAGGAGCGCGCGCTCGGCATCCGCATCAATGCCACCGACTGGGTGGACGGCGGCTGGACGCCGG
>JBDTRO010000122.1:0-5891 GCA_039931635.1 Betaproteobacteria bacterium
GTACGACAGCGACGGGTGGTTGTGCCAGTAGCCGACCAGGCTCGCGAGGAGGTCCGGGCGGCGCAGGAACGGCGAATCGGCCGGCGTCGCGCCGCCGAGCACGAAGTGGTTGCCGCCGCCGGTGCCGGAGTGCCGCCCGTCGAGCATGAACTTCTCGGTCGTGAGGCGCAGCTGGTGCGCGGTCTCGTAGAGGAACGTCGTGTTGTCGACAAGCTCGCGCCAGCTGCGCGTGGGCTGGACGTTGACTTCCAGCACACCTGGATCAGGCGTAATGCGGAAGATCTCCAGACGCGGGTCGCGCGGCGGCTCGTAGCCTTCGAGCACGATCGGCAGCTTCATCTCGGCCGCGGTCGCCTCGATGGCCGCGACCAGCTCAAGGTAGTGCTCGAGCCCCTCCAGTGGCGGCATGAATATGTAGAGCACGCCGTTGCGCGGCTCGGCGCAGATCGCCGTGCGCGTGATCCAGCCCGCGGATTCGAAGGGGGCGGGAGCCTGGTCAGGATCAGGCGCGCTGCTCGCCGTCGTTCCGGTTTTGTTCGTTGCTGCCTGAAGAACGATCTTGGGCCGGCGCGGCAGGACATGCTGCTGCTCGAATGGATCGGGTGCGTGCATCCACGGCAGATCGCCGGCCGCCGCCCAGGGCAGCGAATCGAGCGGCAGGCGCAGGCCGAGCGGCGAATCGCCGGGCACGAGGTAGCAGCGCTCTTCGCGCAGGAACCATGCGCCCGTGCGCCAGGAATCCTTTTCTTTTTTTATAGGAAGAACAAAACCAGAAACTTTGTCCAGCCCCTCGTGAAACACCTTGCGCAGCCGCGCGCGCTCGAGCGGATCCTCCAGGCGCGCGTCGAAGGGATCGACGTTGGCCGGCAGCTTGCGCTCGCGCCACAGGTAGTACCAGGTGTCTTCGAAGGCGGGGAATACAAACGTCGGATCGAGCCCGAGTTTCGCGCCAAGGGCGCGCAGGAAGAGGGCGGCCTGCGTTTCGGTAGCAGCGTTGTCTTTCGCGCTCTCGTCGGCGAACAACGATGGGTCGTCCCACACCGGCTCGCCATCCTTGCGCCAGAAGCAGGACAGCGACCAGCGCGGCAGAGGCTCGCCGGGATACCACTTGCCCTGGCCGAAATGCACCAAGCCCTGCGGCGCATACCTTGCCTTGAGTTTATTGAGCAGCTGCGACGCCAGCGCGCGCTTGTTCGGTCCCATCGCCTCCGTATTCCATTCGGCGCCGTCGCGGTCGTCCACCGAGACGAACGTCGGCTCGCCGCCCATGGTCAGGCGCATATCCTTCGCCTGCAGATCGGCGTCCACGCGCAGGCCGAGCGCGTCGATCCGGGTCCATTGCTCTTCGGTGTAGGGCTTGGTGACGCGCGGCGCCTCCCAGACGCGGTCGACGCGCATGTGGTGCGTGAACTCGACCTCGGCCTTTTCGGTCGCGCCGGTGATCGGCGCGGCGCCCGATGGCTCGGGCGAGCAGGCGAGCGGGATGTGGCCTTCGCCGGCGAACAGGCCCGAGGTCGCATCCAGGCCGACCCAGCCCGCGCCCGGCAGGTAGGCCTCGCACCAGGCGTGCAGGTCGGTGAAGTCGGTCGCCGCGCCCGGAGGGCCGTCCAGCGATTTCACGTCCGGCTTGAGCTGGATCAGGTAGCCGGAGACGAAGCGCGCCGCGATGCCGAGGTGGCGCAGCAGCTGCACCAGCAGCCAGGCCGAGTCGCGGCAGGAGCCGCTCGCACTGGCGAGCGTTTCCTCCGGCGTCTGGATGCCGGCCTCCATGCGGATCAGGTACTTGATGTCCTTTGCCAGGCGCAGGTTCAGCGCCACCAGGAAATCCACCGTCGGCGTGGGCGTGCGCGCGATGGCGTCCAGATAGCGCTTGAAGCGCGGCGACAGCGCGCCGCGGATCAGGTACGGCGCCAGCTCGTGCAGCTGTTCCTCTGCGTAGCGGAACGGGAAGTTGTCGGCGCGCGGCTCGAGGAAGAAGTCGAACGGGTTGATGACCGACATCTCGGCCACGAGGTCGATCTCGATCCTCAGCTCGCGCGTGGGCTCCGGAAATACCAGCCGCGCAAGCCAGTTCGATTGCGGGTCCTGCTGCCAGTTGATGTAGTGCCTGGCGGGCGACACGCGCTGCGAGTAGCTGAGCACAGGCGTGCGCGCGTGCGGCGCCGGGCGCAGGCGCACCACCTGCGGACCGAGATTGATCGGCCGGTCGTAGCGGTAATGGGTGACGTGGCACAGGGCGACATGGATCGACATGCGGGATTCCGGGGCTCAGGCGGTGCCGAGATAGGCGCGCTGGATGCGCACCGCAAGCTCGTTCATGTCGGCGATGAATTCGGTCAGGTACTCGTGCAGCCCGTCGCGGAAGATTTCCTCGATGTCGGCGTGGGTCAGGCGTGCATGCAGCTCGCTCGCCAGGCGCTTCGCGGCGCGGTCGTGCCCCTCGATGCGGTCCATCGCCTGTGTGACCTGGTCGAAGCAGGCCGCGAGCGAGCGCGGCATGCGGCGCTCCAGAATCAGCAGCTGCGCCACGTTGATGGGCAGGACCTGGTCGCGGTACAGCGTGCGGTAGGTTTCGAACGAGGACACCGAACGCAGCAGCGCGGTCCACTGGTAATGATCGAGTGCGCCGCCCACATCCTTAACGGAAGGCAGATGGACGTGATACTTCACGTCCAGGATGCGCGCGGTATTGTCGGCGCGCTCGAGGAAGGTGCCGAGGCGGGAAAAATTGAACGCGTCGCCGCGCATGATGGTGCCGTAGGTGACGCCGCGGAAGAGGTGGCTGCGGTCCTTCACCCAGTCGAAGAACTTCGTCGCCCCCGCGCCGGTAATTTCCGAACGCCGCACGCGCCGCATCTCGATCCAGGTCGTATTGAGGGACTCCCACATCTCGGAGGTAATCTGCCAGCGCACGGCGTGGCCATTCTCGCGCGCGCTGCGCAGGCAGCTGTAGATCGAGGAGGGATTGGCGGGATCGAGGGCGAGAAAATCCACCAGCCCCTGGAGCGTGACCGGCTTTTTCTGCTCGAAGTAGCGCTCGGCGCAGTCGGTGATGGTGAGCGGGGCCAGCAGGTTCTGTTCGCGCGTCTCCTTCGTGCCAAAGAGGACCATGTTGGAGGTCACGCCCAGGATGCGCGCCATGTTTTCGGCGCGCTCGATCTGGCGGCTCATCCAGTAAATGCGGTCGGCGACGCGCGACAGCATCTATTCCACAACCCAGGTGTCTTTGGTGCCGCCGCCTTGCGACGAATTGACGACCAGCGAGCCTTCTTTCAGTGCGACGCGTGTTAGGCCGCCGGGCACCAGCTTCACTTCCTTGCCTGAGAGGACATAGGGCCGCAGGTCGACGTGGCGCGGCGCGACGCCGCGCTTGACGAACGTCGGGCAGGTGGAGAGCGACAGCGTCGGCTGCGCGATGTAGTTGCTAGGGTTCGCCTTGAGCAGCTTGCGGAACGCGCCCAACTCCTTCCTGGAAGCGGCCGGCCCGACCAGCATGCCGTAACCGCCCGAGCCTTGCACCTCCTTCACCACCAGCTCCGCAAGATGCTCGAGCACATGCGCGAGGTCTTTCGGCTTGCCACAGCGCCAGGTCGGCACGTTGGCGAGGATCGGTTCTTCCTTGAGGTAGAAGCGGATCATCTCCGGCACGTAGGGGTAGGTGGACTTGTCGTCCGCGACGCCGGTGCCGACTGCGTTGGCGAGCGCGACATTGCCCGCCCGGTAGGCGGCGAACAGGCCGGGCACGCCGAGCATCGAATTCTTGTTGAACGCGAGCGGGTCGAGAAATGTATCGTCGATGCGGCGGTAGATCACGTCCACGCGCTGCCGGCCGCTGGTGGTGCGCATGTAGACCGAGTTGTCCTTGACGAAGAGGTCCGCGCCCTCGACCAGCTCCACGCCCATTTGCTGGGCGAGGAAAGCGTGCTCGAAGTAGGCGCTGTTGTACTGGCCGGGCGTGAGCACCGCCACCACCGGATCGCGCGCGCGCGGCGGCGCAGAAGCGCGCAGGGTTTCCAGCAGCAGGGCGGGATAGTGCTCGACCGGCAGCACTGTCTGCTGTTCGAACAGCTCGGGAAACAACCGCATCATCATCTTGCGGTTTTCGATCATGTAGGACACGCCGGAAGGCGTGCGCAGGTTGTCCTCCAGCACGTAGTACTTGCCATCGCTGTGGCGCACGAGATCGATGCCGGCGATGCTGGAATACACGCGGTTGGGCAGCTCGACGCCGCACATTTCCTTTTCGAAGCCGCTGTTCTTCAGCACCTGCGCCGGCGGGATAAGTCCCGCCTTGAGGATCGCCTGCTCGTGGTAGATGTCGTGCAGGAACCGGTTGAGCGCGTCCACGCGCTGCTTCAGGCCTTTGGCGAGTTCTTCCCATTCCGCGCCCGGGATGATGCGCGGGATCGTGTCGAACGGGATCAGCCGCTCGGCGCCCTGTTCGGCGCCGAGCGCCTCGCCGTAGACCGCGAAGGTGATGCCGACCCGGTGGAACAGCAGGTCGGCCTCGCGGCGCTTCTCGGCCACGCGCTTGGCCGGTGTCCGGGCGAGCCACGCCGCGATCGGGCTGAAGTGGGGCCGCACCTTGCCGTCGGCAGTGCGCATTTCATCGAATTGTGGGCGGCGTTCCAATCGGAGTTCTCCCTCAGGAACGAGCAAAACACGTGCCAGGAAACGCGCTCAGCGCGCGTCAGCCCTGCGGTTCGTCCTGCGGATCCGTGTTCGGTTTGACTGCCGCGCGCCGGTACTGGGAGGGCGGGATGCCCACCTGTTGCTGGAAAAAGCGCGTGAAGTTCGATTGCGCCGAGAAACCCAGATCGGCCGAGACTTCGGCGATCTTGCCGCTGCCAGAGGACAGCTTGGAGATCGCGGACTCGATGCACAGCATGTCGAGGTAGGACCGCGGGGAGCGCCCGGTCGAGAGCTGGAACAGGTCGTAGAAGCGCGAGCGCGACAGGCCGACCTGGCTCGCGAGCTCGTTCATGTTCACTTCCTTGTTCGGATGCGCGCGCAGCAGCGCCAGCGCGCGGCGGATGCGCGTGTCGGCGAACGGCGAGCCGCGCCAGAGGCGCGCGCCAGCGCGGCGCCGCGTGAGGTAGTTCTCCACGACCGAGAGCATCAGCTCCTGCAGCATGAATTCCAGCCGCTCGTGGGAAAGGAACTGGTCGTTCAACACCTCGATCACCAGCGTGTCGGCCAGTTGCCGGATGCGCGGAGTGATGGATTCGCTGCCCGAGGCGAAGGGCCGGCCGCCCGCATCGAACACCGCCGGAAAGCTGGCGCAGAGCCAGTCGGTGGAGGCCTGGTAGACGAGCATTTGCGCGTGCCCGCCGGCCGCGACGATCGCCTGGCTGCTGGCGCCCGGATTGCTGAACAGCAGGTTGTCGCGCGTCAGGGCAAGCCGCTCGCCGTCGATCAGGACTTCCAGGTCGGCGCCATCCTGCTTGATCAGGACTTGCGGCACCGCCGCCGACTGGGGCAACTCGCCCGTCGCCACCTCGAGCAGCTGCAACCGCCCGAAACTGCCGTCGAAAACTCGTATGGGTCGCGCCATGACGCAAGCTTAATGTCAGAAAACGAATATAGCTAGTAGGCCAACCAGCGGGGGCGTCTGGCCGAAATCACCCTCGTATTCACCCCCACCCAGTTCAGGCCGCCGAACAGCCGGCCATGTTCGATTTTCACGCACCGGTCCATGACACTTTCTAACCCGGCAGCGAGGGCCTTGGCCGCCGCCGCCTCGTTTTTTACCCCCAGCTGCTGCCAAAGGACCCGGGCGCCGATCGCGATGGCATCCTCGGCGACCGGCATCACGTCCGCGGTTTTGCGGAACACATCCACCAGGTCCACTTTTTCGGGGATATCGCGCAGCGAGGCATAGCACTTCTGCC
>JBDTRO010000123.1:0-5986 GCA_039931635.1 Betaproteobacteria bacterium
CCGGCGCCGCCTTGCGGCCAAGGCGGCGCGCGCCGACAAGCCACTGGATCAGCACGATCGCGGTGACCATCAGCAGGATCAGCACCGTGCAATAGGCCAGCGCCACGCCGTAGTCGCCGTTGATCACGCGCCCGATGATATAGGCGGTGGCGAGGTCGTATTCCGCGGAGACGAGGAAGATGACCGCGCTCACGGTGGTCATCGCGCGCACGAACGAGTACACCAGCGCGCCGGCGATCGCCGGGCGCAGCAGCGGCAGCACCACCCGCGCGAGCGTGCGCCCGCCGGTCGCGCGCAAGGTGAGCGAGGCCTCATCCAACGAGCGGTCGAGCTGGCTCATCGCGGCCACGCCGGCGCGCACGCCGACCGGGAGGTTGCGGAACACCAGGCAGAGCACGATCACCAGCGCCGTGCCGGTGATCTCGATCGGCGGCACGTTGAAGGCGATGACATACGCGATGCCGATGATGGTGCCCGGCACCGCGAAGGAAAGCAGGGTCATGAACTCGAACGCGCCGCGCCCGGCGAAGGGCTGGCGCGCAATCAGCCACGCCACCACGAGGCCCAGGCCCGCGGTCAGCGGCGCGGCGATGGCGGCCAGCACCACCGTGGTCCAGAACGAGTTCCAGGCCGCGCCCGACCAGACCAGGCCGCCGGCGCCGCTGCTGAGCTCGAAAGCCTTGACGAAGTGCTTGAACGTGAACGAGTAGTCCCGCCCCCAGGTTTCGACGAAGCCGCCGATCAGCGCCAGCGAGTAGATAACGACGGTGAGCAACATCCACGGCAGCACCAGCGTCAGCGCCGCGCGGCGCGCGCCGCGGGGCAGCGGCACCGGCAGGCCGGTTTCGCCCTTGCCGGTGACAGTGACGAACGAGCGCCCGCCCAGCACGCGCCGCTGCAGCGCGAACGCCGAGAGCGCGAACGCGAGCAGCACCAGCGCCAGTGCTGCCGCGCGGCCCTGGTCGAGTTGCGCACCGACGATGGAAAAGTAGATTTCCGTCGACAGCACGCCGAAGTTGCCGCCCAGCACGATCGGGTTGCCGAAATCGGCGATGCTCTCGATGAACGAGATCAGGAAAGCATTGGCGATTCCCGGCCGCATCAACGGCAGCGATACGGTGCGGAAGGTGCGCGCCGCATCCGCGCGCAGCGTCTGCGCCGCCTCTTCCATGGTCGGCGAGACGCCTTCGACCACGCCGACCAGCACCAGGAACGCGACCGGCGTAAATGCGAAGAGCTGCGCCAGCAGCACGCCGGGCAAGCCGTAGATCCAGCGCGAGGGTTCGAAACCAAACGCCCATTCCAGTAGCTGGTTGGCGAGTCCCGCGCGGCCGAAGACGAGGATCAGCCCCATGCCGATCACGAAAGGCGGCGTCACGATCGGCAGCACCGTCAGCAGGCGCACCGCGCGCCGCGCCGGGAAGTTGCTACGTGTCACGACCAACGCGAAGGCAAGGCCGAGCATCGTGCAACCGCCTGCCGTGAGCAGGGCGAGGAACAAGGTATTCCAGGCGACGCCGCAGCGCGCCCCGCCCGCCAGGCAGGCCAGGCTCCAGAGCCGGTCCTGCGACAGCCGCGCGAGCAGATCGGCGAACGACCAGGCGCCCTCGGCGTTCTTGAGCGCCGCGGCGAGCACCGCCATCAGCGGCACCAGCGTGAATTGCACCACCAGCAGTACCGCAAGGCCCGCCGCGCCCGCCGTGAACGCATCGCCGCGAAACGCGCCGCGCAGCGCCAGGCCGCTGGTGGCGCAAAACAGCAGCGCCAGCAGCGTTATGGAATCGGCAATGCCGATGCCGGCATTCGTATTCGATACCGGCGTCACATAGGCTTGAAGGTAAATCCACGCAAACCCCAATGCGGCTAGTGCGGCGAGCCACGTCCCCAGCGGTCGGCGCTGCAAGTCAATCGATCGCGGCCACCACGAAAGCGCGGCCAGAGCGACCAGCAGCGGAATCTGCGGCAGTTGCGCCAACAGCGCTGCCCCCAGGCCGATCGCCGACCAGAGCCGCGCGGCGCGCAGGGCGGCGGCGATCACGCGGCCTGCGTCAGGAGCGCGGCAGGCTGTTGACGTCCTTATCCCAGCGATCGAGCAGGCGCTTGCGCTCCGCCGACGAGCCGTACTTGGCGAAGTCGTAGTTGATGAGCTTCATCGCCTTGGGGTTGGGCGCGAGCGGGTGCACCTTGGCCGCCCGGTTGGAGGGAATCTGGTAGGACTTTTCCGCCGCGGCCATCTCCTGCGTGGCGGGCGTCAGGGCCCAGTCGTAGAACTTCTTCGCGTTCTCCAGGTTACGCGCGCCCTTGACGATGCTCATGGAGCCGATCTCGTAACCGGTGCCCTCGCAGGGCGCGATCGCGCGCGTCGCGGGAAAGCCGCTCACCGCTTCGGTCACCGCGTCGTGGATGAAGCTGACGGAGAGCACCGTCTCGCCGCGCGCCACGTTCTTGATCGGCGCCGTGCCCGAGCGGGTGTACTGCGACACGTTGCGGTGCATGCGCTTGAGGAACTCGAAGGCCTTCTCCTCGCCCATGATCTGGACCAGCGAGGCGATGGCGACGTACGCGGTACCGGAGGAATTCGGATTGGCGATCTGCAGCTCGCCGCGGTATTCGGGCTTCAGCAGGTCGGCCCAGCACGCGGGCTTCGCCAGTTTTTTCTTCGCCAGCGTCTCTTCGTTGTAGCCGATGCCGAGCACGCCAAGATAGATGCCGACCGTGCGATAGCCCGAGCTCTTGGCCTGGCCCTGCGCCCAATCCTGCAAGTCCGCGAGGCGCGGCGAGCGGTATTCCTGGGTCAGGCCGCGTTCGGCGGCCTGCAGGTGCGGATCGCCCGTGCCGCCGAACCACAGATCGGTCCTCGGGTTGGCCGCCTCGGCCGCGAGCTGGGCGACCGACTCGCCGGAGCCTTTCTGCACCATGTTGACCTTGACCCCGCTCGACTTCGCGAACACCGTCGCGAGGATCTGGCACCACTCGATCTGCACGCTGCAGATGACATTCAACTGACCCTGTGCCGCCGCCGCGGCGGGCACCATCACCAAGCCTATGAGTACCAGCAGCCTGCGCATGAACCGTCCTCCCGTTTCTCCGTACCCGATGGTGCCCGCAATTGCCGGGTTTAGGCAATAATTCGCTCAGAGCGTTACACCATTCCGGGGGAGCCATGCCGCAAAAGAAGACTGCTGACGCGCGCCGTATCATTGAAGAGGTGCGCGGCCTGCCGTCTACCAGGGTGAAGGTGGCGGTGACCGACATCGACGGCGTGCTGCGCGGCAAGTACCTGCACAAGGACAAGTTCCTCGCCGCGGCCGAGTCGGGCTTCGGCTTCTGCAATGTCGTGTTCGGCTGGGACTCCAGCGATGCGCCCTACGACAATGGCGCCTGGACCGGCTGGCACACCGGCTTTCCGGATGCGCTGGTGCAACTCGACCTGGGTTCGTTCCGCCGCGTACCCTGGGACGGCGACGTGCCGTTTTTTCTCGGCGATTTCGTCGAAGCCTCGGGCGCGCCCAACCCCGTCTGTCCGCGCCAGGTTTACAAGCGCGTCCTCAAGCGCGCCGGGAAACTCGGCTTCGAGGTGCTGACGGGCCTGGAGTACGAGTGGTTCAATTTCCGCGAGACGCCGCAGAGCATGGCGGCCAAGCACTACGTCGCGCCGACGCCGATCACGCCGGGCATGTTCGGCTACTCGCTCACGCGTGCCGGGCAGAACCAGCCGTTCTTCCAGGCGTTGATGGAAGAGATGGGCCAATTCGGCGTTCCCATCGAAGGCCTGCACACGGAAACCGGTCCGGGCGTCTATGAAGCGGCGATCCTTTACGCCGCCGGCGTGGAATCCGGCGACCGCGGGGTGCTGTTCAAGCAGTCGGCCAAGGACATCGGCCAGCGCTTCGGCATCATGCCCAGCTTCATGGCGAAGTGGAGCACGCAGTATCCCGGCTGCAGCGGGCACGCACACCAGAGCCTCTCCGACGGGAAGCGCAACGTGTTCTACGACGCGCGCAACCAATACCGCATGTCGAAGACCTTCGAGAGCTATCTCGCCGGCCAGCTCGCGCTGCTGGAAGACATCCAGTGCATGTTCGCGCCCACGGTGAACAGCTACAAGCGCCTGGTGGACGGCATGTGGGCGCCGGTGAAGCGCACCTGGGCCGTGGACAACCGCACCGCGAGCCTGCGCGTGATCCCGGGTTCGCCGAAATCCACCCGCCTGGAGACGCGCTGCCCGGGTTCCGACAGCAATCCCTACCTCGCGCTCGCCGCCTGCGTCGGCGCGGGCCTGTGGGGAATCGAGAAGAATCTCAAGCTGAAGGATGCGCCGCTGACCGGCGATTCCGCCAAGGCCTCGAAGATTCCGCGCTTGCCGCGCAGCCTGGACGCCGCCACCGCCAACCTTAAGCGCTCGAAGGTAGCGCCTGATTTGTTCGGCGCCACCTTCGTCGACCACTTCGTGCGCACGCGTGAATGGGAATGGCGCCAGTACCAGGATGCGGTCACGGACTGGGAAATGAAGCGCTACTTCGAAATAATCTAGTACGGAACGGGTAGCCTGAGATTGATGCCTGATGTTACAATAATGCATCAGATTTTATAAATTACATCAAATCATGCGAACTACACTCAATATCGAAGATGATGCGATCGCTACCGCGCAGGCCTATGCGCGCGCGCGCGCCATCAAGCTTGGCCAGGCGGTTTCCGAGCTGATCCGGCGCGGCAGCTCGGGGAAAGCGGCGATGAAGCAGGTGAGCGGCGTGTGGGTATTCGAATTGCCGCCCGATGCCCCCAAAGTCACGGCGCTGCAAGTCAAGCAGCTGCTGGACGAATCGCCTTGAGCCGGTACCTGCTTGACGCCAATGCGCTGATCGCACTTGGCTGGCCCGCGCACGAACACCATGCGCGCATGCTGGCCTGGTTCGGAAATCAGGCCCGCCACGGCTGGGCGACCACGCCGTTTACCCAGGCGGCCTTCGTGCGCATCGTTTCGCAACCCGCGTTCTCCGGCAGCGCCATCGGCCCGCGCGAGGCCGCCGAATTGCTGTCGCGAAATCTGTCGCATCGCCACCACAGCTTTTTTCCCCTCGACATGGGGGTCGCCGAGGTCGTCGCGCTCTGTACTGGCGGCTTGATGGGCCATCGGCAGGTAACGGATGCCTATTTGCTGGCACTCGCGGTCACGCGCAAGTGCAAGCTGGTGACATTCGATTCCGGGGTCGCGCAATTGCTCGCGACCGAACGCGAACGGCATGCGCATGTCGAACTGATGGGGTGAGCGGATATGACGATTCACAGGTTTGCGTTTCCGACAACGATCCATTTCGGGCCGGGCGCGAGAAAACTTGTTGCAGAGAATTTGAAGGCAGCCGGCTGCGAACGGCCTTTGATCGTGACCGACACCGGCCTTGCCGCCTTGCCGGTATTTCAGGAATTCAGGAAAAACCTCGAAGGACTCGATGTCGGCGTGTACTCCGGCGTCCAGGGCAATCCGGTAGCGTCCCAGGTGATGGCGGGCGCGGCTGCGTACCGCGCGCATCGCGCGGATGCGGTCATTGGTTTCGGCGGCGGTGCCGCACTCGACGTAGCGAAAGCCGTTGCGCTGATGGCGGTGCACCCGGGCGACGTACTCGAGTACGCCTGGGACCATCCCAGGGTACGGCCGATCGACAAGCCGCTGCCGCATTTCGTCGCGCTGCCGACCACCGCTGGCACCGGCAGCGAAGTCGGCCGCTCCTCGGTGGTCTCCGACGACCGAACCCACGTCAAGCGCATCATCTTCTCGCCCGCACTTCTGGCGAAAGCCGTGTTCGCGGATCCGGAGCTGACGCTGGCGCTGCCGGCGCAGATCACCGCCGCGACCGGCATGGATGCGCTGACGCACAACATCGAGTCCTACCTTTCGCCCGCCTATCACCCGCTCTGCGACGGCATCGCACTGGAGGGCGTGCGCATTGTTTCGCGTGCACTTCCTTTGGTTTTTAAAAATGGG
>JBDTRO010000124.1:0-25302 GCA_039931635.1 Betaproteobacteria bacterium
ATCGACGCCGACTATGCGGGCGCCAATCGCAAGCGCGTGGTCGACCGCTGGATCGCCGAAGTCCTGAACGCCAACTGACCGGATCGCCCTGAGCACCTCGCGCGCATCTGGCGCCCGCGCGCTCGCGGACCCGGCGCTCGCCGCGGCAGTGTTCGCCCTGTGGGCGCTGCTCGCGCTGTTCGTCCTCTATCCGCTCGCGTCGCTGTTCGCGCGCATCTTCCGCGAGGAGAACGGCTTCGGCGTAGCGGGTGCGCTGGCGATCCTCCTCGACTCGAACCAGATGCAGGCCTTCTGGAACAGCCTGCTGCTCGGCACCCTGGTCGGGCTGATCGGCACCGCGCTGGGTTTCCTGTTCGCCTTCACGGCCGCGCGCGCCAGGCTGCCGCGCTGGCTGGCCACCGCGGTCGATGCGGCGGTGCTGCTGCCGCTGGTTTCGCCGCCGTTCACCGCCGCGATCGCGATGATCTTCTCCTTCGGCCCGCGCGGCCTGATCACCTACGAGCTGCTCGGCATCAAGGGATACACGGTCTACGGTCTGGGCAGCACGCTGTTTTCGGAGGCCCTGACCTATTTCCCGATCGCCTACCTGACCATGCGCCCGATCCTCTCCGCCATCGACTCGAACATCGAGGGCATGGCGCTCAGCCTGGGCGCCTCGCGCTGGCGCGTGTTTCGCACGGTCACGCTGCCGCTGTGCGTTCCGGGCATCGCCAACGCCTTCCTGCTGCTGTTCGCCGCATCGCTGGCGGATTTCGCCACGCCGCTGATCCTTGCCGGCAACGGCTTCCCGGTGCTGCCCACGCAGGCCTACCTGCAGATCACGGGCCTTTTCGACCTGCGCGGCGGGGCGGTGCTCTCGTTCGCGCTGCTCGTACCCGCGCTGGCGGTTTTCCTGCTGCAGCGCTACTGGGTCAGCCAGCGCTACTACGTCACGGTCACCGGCAAAGGCGCCGGCCAGGCGCCCTTCGACAGCGTCGCCCCGTGGATGCGCGCGGTGCTGCTGGCGGCATGCGCGGCGGTCACCCTCGCCATCGTGTACCTGTACGCCCTCCTCTTCTACGCCTCGGTGGTGGTTGCGTTGGGCGCCAACCATGCCTTCACGCTGCAGCACTACAAGGTGATCTTCACCGAGGGGCTGAATGCGATCCGCGACACGCTGATCATCGCCGCCTTCGCCATGCCGCTGGGCGGACTCTACGGCATCCTGCTGGGCTACCTGGTCGCCCGGAAGAACTTTCCAGGACGGCACGCAATGGAACTCGTCTCCATGATCAACTACGCCCTGCCCGGCACCATCGTCGGCATCGCCTACCTGATCGCGTTCAACGACGCTCCGATCGAGCTGACCGGCACCGCGCTGATCATCGTCGCCTGCTACATTTTCCGCTACGCGCCCACCGGCATCCGCGCCACCATCGCACTGCTGCAGCAGATCGACCACAGCCTCGAGGAAGCATCGCAGGGCCTGGGCGCCTCCGGCGGCACCACCTTCCGGAGGGTCACGCTGCCGCTTATCCTGCCCGCCTTCTTCACCGGCCTGGGCGTGGTGTTCATCCGTTCCATGACTGCGATCAGCGCCACCATCTTCCTTGTATCGCTCAGCTGGACGCTGATGACGGTGAAGATCCTCAACGACATCACCGAGCTCGCGCTCGGGCCCGCCGCGGCGTTTTCGGTGCTGGTGGTGGTGATCGTGTTCGCTGTGATCGCGGCCATCAGCCAGGCGCTGCGGCTGATGCGCGCGCCGGGGGCCGCTCCCGTGACGAGTTTCCTGGGCGCATGAAACCCGCAGCCGACCGCACGGGGATCCGCGTAGAGGGCGTTTCCAGGCGTTTCGCGCACCGCGTGAAGGGCGAGGTCTATGCCGCGCGCAACGTCAGCCTGGACGTGCGCCCGGGCGAACTCGTCACCCTGCTCGGCCCCTCGGGATGCGGCAAGACCACGACCTTGCGCATGATCGCAGGGTTCGAAATGCCCGATGCGGGGCGCATCCTGATCGGCGGGCAGGATGTCACGCATTCGCCCGCCAACCAGCGCAATATCGGCTTTGTGTTCCAGAATTACGCGCTGTTTCCGCACCTGTCGATCTTCGAGAACGTGGCCTACGGCCTGCGCGTGCGCAACGAATCGCAGGACGAGGTCGGACGCCGCGTAACCGACGTGCTCGCGCTGGTCGGTCTCGCGGGGCACGAAAAGCAGTTCCCCGCCCAGCTCTCCGGCGGCGAGCAGCAGCGCGTCGCGCTGGCGCGCGCCATCGTCATCCAGCCGCGCGTGCTGCTTTTCGACGAACCCCTCTCGAACCTGGACGCGAAGCTGCGCGTGCAGATGCGCGACGAAATCCGCGAGCTGCAGCGCCGGCTGGCCATCACCGCGGTCTACGTCACGCACGACCAGGAAGAGGCGATGGCCGTGTCCGACCGCATCGCGGTGATGAGCGAGGGCACGATCGTGCAGGAAGGCAGCGCCGAGGACCTTTACCATCGGCCGGCGTCGGAGTTCGTCGCACGCTTCATCGGCCGGGTGAACCTGGTCGCGGGCCGCGTGCTCGCCGCGGATGGCGGGAATGCACGGGTGGTCGCGCTAGGGGCCCAGCTGCTGGTGCGCGTCGCGGCAGGCCACGCAAAGGTGGGCGACGAAGTGCGGCTGGTGCTGCGGCCGGAAGCGATGCGGCTGGCGCGAGGCTCTGACGGCATTGCGGCCAGCGTGCTTTCACGCGCCTTCCTCGGCGACAAGATCGATTACCTGGTGCGCTGCGGCGGCGAGACGCTGCACGTCGCGCACCAGAATGCGGGCGCCGGCGCCGCCTTCGCCGGGGGCGAGGCGGTCGCGCTGCGCCTGCCCGAAGGTGAAATCGCCCTGCTCCCCACGGCTGGGAGTGCATGAAATCACTGTGCGCGGCCCTTGCAGGTGCATTGCTTACCCTGCCGGCCGCGGCGCAGGAGCTGCATGGCGCGAACGACGTCTTCGCCGCTCCCGGCGTCACGGTCGCCTGGGGAATCCTGCGCGGCGCGACCGAAGACAGCACGCTGGTCGTGCTGAGGATCGCAGTGGATACGGCTGCCTTCACGCATGTCGCCGTCGACGGCGTCGATCCATTTACGCGCGAGCGCCAGGCCCTGCTCGCCGGCCGCGCCGTAGCGGGCGATATCGAGGTCCGGACGCCGCGCGCACGATTTTCAGATCTGCCGCGCAGCGAAGTACGCCTGTTTCGCTCTGCGGAAGCGCTGCGCAGGGGTTCGCCCGAGCTGGTCGTGTACTACCTTTCCATTCCTGATACGACGCCGGAATTTGCCTCGGCCGCGGCGCTTGCCGCATACCTTGATGGAAGAATTGCGAGCGCGAGAGTACGCTAGCAAATATGAAACAACCTGCTTACGACCTGCTGATCAAGAACGTCCGCCTGGTACGCCCTCAGGGCGACGCCGTGCACGAGGCGGACATCGGAATCCGGAACGGGAAGTTCGCGAAAATCGCCGGCGCCATTCCCGTCAAGGAAGCAAAAGCGGTCTACGACGGCAAGGGGCGCCTCGCCTTTCCCGGCGTCGTCGACGCCCACATGCACGCCGGCATCTATTCGCCGCTGGCTGAGGACGCGGTCACCGAGAGCCGCGCCGCGGCGCAGGGCGGCGTCACCTCGATGCTGAACTACTTCCGCACCGGCCAGTACTACCTGAACAAGGGTGGGCCGTACCGGAAATTCTTTCCCGAGGTGCTGAAGCTCTCCGCCGGGCGTTTCCACGTCGATTACGGCTACCACCTCGCGCCCATGGACTCCGGCCACGTGCGCGAGATCCCGGACCTGGTCGGAAAGCATGGCGTGTCCTCTTTCAAGATCTTCATGTTCTACGGCTCGCATGGCCTGCACGGCCGCTCGGACGCACAGCGCGACTTCCTCATGATCGGCCCCGGGGAGCGCTACGACTACGCGCATTTCGAGTTCGTGATGCGCGGCGTGCAGCGCGCGCGCGAAATGCATCCGCAGCTCGCATCCCAGATCAGCCTGTCGCTGCACTGCGAAACCGCCGAGATCATGACGGCCTACACGAAGCTGGTCGAAGCGGACAAAAAACTCACCGGCCTGGCGGCCTACAGCGCCTCCCGCCCGCAGCATTCCGAGGGGCTCGCGGTCTTCATCGCCGCGTACCTCGCCAACGAGACCGCGCTGCCGAACATCAACCTGCTGCACCTTTCGTCCAGAAAAGCGCTCGAAGCGGCGCTGCAGATGCAGGCAACCTTTCCCCATATCAACTTCAGGCGCGAAGTGACGATCGGCCACCTGATGCTGGACGTTACTTCCAAAAGCAGGACCTTTGCGAAGGTAAATCCGCCCATCCGGCCGCGCGAGGACGTGGAGTTCCTGTGGGAGAAGCTGCTGGAGGGCAAGGTGGACTGGGTGGCGAGCGACCACGCCTGCTGCCGGCATGAAATCAAGGTGGCGAAGAAGTACTTCGGCAACATCTGGCTCGCCAAGTCGGGCTTCGGCGGCACCGAGTATCTGCTGCCGGCGCTCGTTTCCGAAGGTTCGAAGCGCGGCCTGTCGTACAACCGCATGGCGCAGCTCACGAGCTGGAATCCGGCGCGCCGCTACGGCCTGAATTCCAAGGGCGACATCGCCGTCGGCCTGGACGCCGACCTCGCGCTGGTGGATCCGCGCGACACCTGGACCATCCACGCCGGCGATTCGGCAACGACGCAGGGCTACACGCCGTTCGAAGGCATTGAACTCTCGGCACGGGTGAAGGCGACCTTCCTGCGCGGCGTGCTGGTGTGCGAGAACGGCAAGGTCCTCGGCAAGCCTCGTGGGAAGTATTTACACCGGCCGACGAACTAGTTCGAATTAATCTTCGCTTCCCGCACGACCCTGCCCCAGGTCGCGTATTCGCGTTCGATGTATTTTGCCAGTGCGTCGCTGGTGCCCGGATGGGGCTCCATGCCGTGACTGAGCAGCTGCTCGCGCGCGTCCGGCGCGGACAGCGCCTTCACCAGTTCCTGTTGCAGGCGCACAAGGATTTCCCTGGGCGTTTTTGCCGGCGCAACGTAGGCGTACCAGTTGGTCGCTTCGTAGCCCGGGTAGCCGGATTCGGCGATCGTCGGCACGTCAGGCATGGTGAGCGCGCGCTGCGCGCCGGTGGTGGCGAGGGCGCGGATTTTCCCCGCCTTGATATGCCCGACCACCGAGGCGGGCGTGGAGAATATAGCGCCGATCTGGCCGCCCAGCAGGTCCGTGGTGGCAGGCCCGCCACCCTTGTACGGCACATGCACGATGTCGATTTTGGCGAAGATGCGGAGCAGCTCGCCCGCCAGGTGGCCGGCATTGCCGATGCCCGAGGAACCGTAGTTGATGGTGCCGGGTTTTGCTTTTGCGAGCGCGACGAAATCGGCAAGCGTGTTCGCCGGTACGGAAGGGTGAATCACCAACACGTTCGGGAATATCACTGCCATGGTGATCGGCGCGAGATCGCGCAGCGGATCGTACGGCGGCTTGGGCAGCATGTGCGGCGTGATCGCCATCGAGCCGACCGAGGCGAGCAGGATGGTGTAGCCGTCGGGCGCCGCCTTAGCCACCAGGTCGGTGGCAATGTTGCCGCCCGCGCCCGCCTTGTTCTCGACCAGCACCGGCTGGCCGATTTGGTCAGAGAGCTTCTTCGCGATAATGCGCGAGGCGGTGTCGGTGCCGCCGCCGGGGGCAAAGCCCACCACCATGGTGATCGGCCGGCTCGGATAGGTCTGCGCCGTGGCTGCACCCGCAAACAGCAGTCCGAGGGAAAACGACAGGAGTAGTTTCATCTCAATCCGCCTTTGCGCCGGAATCCTTCACCACCTGCGTCCAGATTTTCGCATCCTCGGCGATGAACGCCGCGAACTCCTCTGGCGATTTAGAGCCCACCGTTTCGGTTCCGCCGGTGGCCAACAGGGCGGCCACCACCGGATTGGCGCCCGCCAACGCCGTGGCGTCGAACATGCGCTTCACGATATCGCGCGGCGTTCCGGCCGGGAAAAAGAAACCATACCAGAAGGACATCTCGTACGTGGGCAAACCGGCCTCCACCATGCCGGGGACACCGGGCACGAGCGGCGTTCGTTCGCGGCTTGTGACTGCCAGTGCGCGCAGACGCCCGGATTGAACGTGCGGCAGCACGGAAGGCGGAGTCGCGAAGGATAGCTGGATGTCGCCCGCCAGCAGCGCCTGCACCGAAGGCGCGCCGCCCTTGAATGGCACATGCACCAGGTCCACGCCCGCCAGGCGCGTGAACAGCACGCCCGCCAGGTGCGGCGCAGAGCCGTTGCCGGAGGAGCCATAGTTGAGTTTGCCAGGCGACTTCTTCGCCAGGGCGATCAGCTCGCGCACGTTCGTCACGCCGACGCTCGCATGCGCGGCGACCACCAGCGGCGAAGAGCTCACTTTGCTCACCGGCAGGAGGTCGCGTCGCGGGTCGAAGCCCGGATTCGGGCTGAGGATCGGATTGACGAGGATGCTGGAGGGACTGGCGATCAGCAGCGTGTAGCCGTCGGGCACGCTCCTGGCCACGTATTCCGCGGCGATACTCGAACCGGCGCCGGCGCGATTCTCCACCACCACCGGTTGCTTGAGTTCCCGCGAAAGCACTTCCTGGTACGCGCGCGATACCTGGTCCGCCGCCCCGCCCGGCGCGAAGCCGACCACGAGTTTCACCGGTTTGGAGGGATAGGGCTGCGCGCCGGCAGCCAGCGGCAGGAGGCCGAGTACCGCCAGCAGCGCGGCCAGCCGGCGCAAGCTAGCGTACGTTCGCAAGGCGCTGGTTCGCCATCGCCAGGCGGTCGACGACGTTGCGCGCCAGAGCGCGTGTCAGATGCAATTGCCCGGCGGTACTCATTTTCTCCATCGCCGCCAGTTCGAACTCGGCCAACAGCAGGTCAGTCATCGCATCCGCGGTGGCGTGGCGCGGCAGCTCGCCGCCCCAGATGTAGGCCATGTCGCCGAAGAACTCACCGGCGTTCACCATGTTGATCAGCCGGCCGCCGCGCACGATCTTGACTTCGCCCTTGGCGGCGAAGAAAAAGCTGGTGCCCGGCTCGTTCTCGCGCACGATGTTCGCAGCCCTGGGTACGCGCGACCACTTGCCGGCGCGCGCCAGCTCCCAGATCTCGGCATCCGAAAGCGCCGACAGGATCGCCACGCGTTTGAGGGAAACGAATTTCTCGCTGTCCGGGATCGCATCGGGCGGCAGCACCAGCGCGCCCAGGCGCGAGAGTTCGATCGCGAGTTCGTTCCAGGTGCTGAAGCGGTGCTCCGGCCGCTTGCCAAGGAGCTTGAGCATCGCCATGTCGATGTCCTTGGGCAGCCCCTTGCGCAGGCTTGAGGGCGGCGCCGGGTTCTCCATCAGGATCTTCTTCACCAGCGCTTCCAGGCTGTCGGCGACGAACGGCCGCTTGCCGGTCAGCAGTTCGTAGAGCACCACGCCCAGCGAGTACATGTCGCTGTGCAGCGTCAGTTCCTTGCCTTCGATCTGCTCGGGCGACATGTAAAACGGCGAACCCATGGCCGCGGTCTGCACCGCCTGGCTCTTCCTCAGGAAGGCGGCGCCGAAGTCCGCGATCTTCACGTCGGTGCCCTGCACGATCATGATGTTGGCGGGCTTGATGTCGCGATGCACGATGCCCTGGCTGAAGGCGTAATCGAGCGCGCCACAGCACTTGAAGCCGATCTGCAGCACGTCTTCCACCGGCAGCAGGCTGTCGGGCTTGACGAACTGGGCCAGGTCGCCGCCGCTTACGATCTCCATCGCGATGTAGCCTGAATCCGACTCGACCACCGCATCCAGGATCGCGACGATGTGCGGGTGGCGCAGCTTGCCCGCGAGGGAAGCCTCGTTCAGGAACTGCGAGCGGTATACCGTGCCGAACTCCGGGTCGCGGAATACTTCCGGCTCGATGGTCTTCAAGGCCACGTCCTTGCCCGTAAAGGTGTCCTTGGCCAGGTACACCGTGCCGGTCGCACCCTTGCCGAGCAGCTTCTGCACGTCGTACTTGCCGACCTGCAAGCTCAGGTCAAGTGTGAAATCTCCCGCCATACCCTTGAATCTACCTCAAATTAGCTGCAGGAATATCATCGCAAGCCCGACCACGGAGACAGCCCAGACCGCGGTGCGCAGCCAGGGAACGCCGGCGATGTAGACCAGCGCATAGACGAGCCGGGCGTAGAGGAAAATCTGCGCGCCCATCAGGGTCGCGGAATTGGTCTTGTCGGCGACGACCGCCACCAGCACCAGCGCGGCGAACAACACGACGTTTTCGAGCATGTTGCGATGGGCCCTTGCCGCGCGTCCGCCCCAGCCTTTGACCTCGGGCATCCCGTCGCGGTTGCCGGCCAGCGCCGACAGCCCGACCTGCATCATGGCCCCCTGTGCGGCGACCACCGCCTGCACCAGAGTGAGCAATACAGCCCAGACCAGCAGCATAAGTTCGGGTTTCATGTCCAGCCCTCCGAAGGTGAAATCGGCAGCATACGCCTGCCGTTACATCTGGAAACATTTCATTACCAAAATGTCAGCCCGTGCAGGAACGGCGGGGATATGCTCTCGGTCCACGAGGTACTTATGAAAACATCCAAGACCGTTCTCGCCCTGGCATTGGCCTTCGCCGGACTTACTGCGGCCGGTTCCGCGCTCGCCCAGCACCGCCACTACCATGGTGGGCCGCGCGTCTCGATCGGCATCGGCTTCGGCGTGCCGATTGCGGCCTATCCCTACTACTACCCGCCGTACGCGTATTCCCCGTACTACTCCCCGTATTACCCGGCGCCCGTGGTGCTGCAGCAGCAGGCGCCGGTATACGTCGAGCAGAATCCGCCGCCCGCAGCTCTGCCGCAGGTGTCGAATTACTGGTACTACTGCGCCGGCTCGCGCGCCTACTATCCGTACGTCAAGGAATGCCCGGCCGGCTGGCAGCGCGTCGCGCCGCAACCGGGTTGATGCAAGGCTGAAATCATGAAAACGCCCGCCAAATCCGCATCCCTGCTGGCGCTGCTGTTCCTCGGCGGTTGCGTCAGCGTGCCCAGCGGCCCCGGCGTCATGGTGCTGCCGGGCACCGGCAAGAGTTTCGACCAGTTCCGCGCCGACGACATGGAATGCCGCCAGTTCGCGAGCAGCCAGGTCGGCGGCAACACGCCCGACGGCGCCGCGGAGAACAGCGGCCTGAAAAGTGCCGCGGTCGGCACAGCGATTGGCGCGGTCGCCGGCGCGATCGTTGGCGGGCAGCGCGGCGCCGCGACAGGCGCGGGCGCCGGGTTGATCATCGGCGGCGCCTCCGGCGCCGGCGCGGCCGCGGGCTCGCAACGCAGCCTGCAGCAGCGCTACGACAACGGTTACCAGCAGTGCATGTACGCCAAGGGCCACAAGGTCCCGATGGCGGGACGGTACGAAAACAGCGTTGCGCGGCGTCCCGACACCTCTACCTACACGCCACCTCCACCGCCCCCCGGCTCGCCTCCCCCTCCGCCGCCGGGCTATCGCTGATCCGCCTTGCCCTTTAGGGAGGTTAGCTGGACGCCGCCACGGAGACGAAGCGGCGCATCCGGTAGCCGCCCCTGTTGTCGTAGCTGGGCAGGGCCCGGCTGACCTTCTGCTCGGCCGCCTGGACTGGCACCTGCACGGGCGCCGCCTCGGCCCTGGCCAATTCAGCGACCTGCATGCTCGTGCACCCCGAGAATCCCACTACTGCGAAAACCGCGACTGCCAACCCGTTCATCTTTTTCATGGCCGCTCCTTGTGTGGAGATCCGATGACTCTTTGTACCCCCGGTCGCGGAAGCCGATCGGAATATCTGCAAGTTTCTGTGAACTAGTTTCCACCGCAAAAGCGGAGATTGGTCACGAAAAAGGCCGAACCGTGAAAAACGTACGGGACCTTCAGACGGACGGTCTGGTTCCGGGATCGAGCGGATAGATGGGCCTGCGCACGCGTGCGAAATTCAACTGTGAATAATCCGACGTGCAGACGCCCTCGCCCGCGCATTCGATGACCGCCCTGGCGAGCGGCCCCAGGCCCGCGCGCCAGTGCACGCGGCTCTTCAGCATCACGTAGCGCTTGCCCGCCGGATCGATGCCGAGCGCGCGGAATGCGGCGATGTCGTGCGGCTCCACGTGGCGCGAGATCACTGCGATTTCCACCTTGCCCGTGTCCAGCACGGCCGCCGCGCCCATGTCGGCGATTTCTCCGCGCGCCATCGGGCCCTCGTTGCGGTAGATGCCGTTAATGATGCGCCGCACGTTGCCGGTCACGGTGCGCGGCTTGCCCTTCAGGCCGAGCGCCGGCATCGCCAGCTTGCCGCCGAGCGGAATGGTGACGCGTGCACCCACGCCCGCGCGCTTCATCTGCTCGACCGCCTGCGGATCGAAGATGGCGAACGCGGCGACGTCTTCGAGCCCGGCGTCGAGGATCCCGCCCAGCACCGTCATCGTGTCCATGGTGCCGCCCGACGCGCAATTGTCGTAGTGATCGAGCAGCATCACCGGCCCGGCGCGCAATTCCTTCGCGCGCAGGAGCGACTTCTCCAGCGGCTCAACCTCGTAAACGAATTTCTCCCTTGCGTTCCACGCCATGTCGAGCAGTTCGTCGCACAGCGCGCGCGCCTTGCCCGCATCGCCATCGGTCACCACCACTGCAGATGAACCCGCATAGGGAATGTCCGCGTGGGGAAAACCGACGAAGAACGTTGCACAAAGCGCACCCTGGCGTTCCATCTCTTTCGCGCGCGCCTGTATTTCCTTGTTCGGTGAATCCAGACTCGACTGGCGCATCACGTGCGGCAGCATGGGCCGGTGGCCAAAAGCCATCGTGGCGCGCGATGCATTGAGGATCGGCCGCGCGGCACGAACGCCGGTCTCGTACATGTCCACGTGCGGATAGGTCTGGTAGCCGGCGATCACGGTCGCGAGCTGACCCATCGCCGGGAAGAGGTTGGTATGCATATCCAGCGCGACGCCGATCGGCACCTCGGGCGCCACCTTGCGGATGCGCGCCAGCAACTCGCCTTCGCCATCGTCATGGCTGCGCGTCACCATCGCGCCGTGCAGGTCGAGCAGCACCGCGTCGCAGCCCTTTGCCACCGCGGCCACGATGCGACCGGCCATCGCCTCGTAGGCTTCGTCCTCCACCGGCGCACTGGGCGCCGCGTTGCCCGCCACCGGATAGACCGCCTCGGCGCCCGCCTGGTCGGCCAGGTCGATGAAGGCGCCCAGCGCCGTGCCCGTGCCTTTGTAGGCCTCGCGCACCGCCGGCCCCTCCAGCGGCAGCGGCGCGCCATGCGCGAAGCGCGCAATCGGCGTCGGCACCGGCGAGAAGGTGTTGGTCTCGTGCTTCATCTGGGCAATGACGAGTTTCATGCGCATGGGTCCCCGCCTGCGCGGGGACGACGAGATCCTAAGGCGTGCCGATGAAATCGCCCTTGCCGATTTCCACGCCGTTGTGGCGCAGGATGTTGTAGGCCGTGGTGGCGTGGAAATAAAAATTCGGCCAGGCGCGGCCCAGCAGGTACGTCAGTGCCTTCGTCGGCACGTCCTTGCCCTGGAGCTTGAGCACGATTTCCTTGTCCTCCGTGCCATCGATCTGCGCCGCCTTCACGGTGGCGATGAACGCGAGCGTCTTGGCAATGCGCTCCTTCAGCTCGTCGAAGGTCTTTTCCGTGTCTTCATGCTTCGGGATCTCCACGCCGGCGAGGCGCGCCACCGCTCCCTTGGCCGTGTCGCAGGCGATCTGCACCTGGCGCGCGAGCGCGAACATGTCCGGGAAGAGGCGCGCGGCGGTCAGCACCTGCTCGTCCAGCTTCTTCGCCTCGGCGTGCGCCTTGGCTTTGTCGAGGATCGCGGCGAGGTTTTTCAGCGTGTTGGCGAAGCGCGGCGCGCTCGCCTGGTACATGGAAATGGGCATCGAAAGTCTTTCGCAGGTTGGGATTTGAGACCCTTTATACTCTCACGACCAGGGGGCACCGCCATGTTCAGGATCGCGCCGCACTTCCGGCTGCAGGAATGGGTCGCAGAGGAAAAGGGTTACTTCCGCGCCGAGGGACTCGCCTACGAGTTCCGCGACAGCTGGGGCCAGGACGATCCGGGCAAGACCCACGCCGTGCCGGACAAGGTCGGCGCCTACCAGAGCTTCGAGAAGGGCCGCGACGAAGGCGTGAGCTGCGCCTGCCACTGGACCGTCAACGCCGCCGCCTCTCACGGCCACGGCAAGCTCTACGCCGATTGCTACTCCGTCGCGCCCGCTGCGGTATTCGTGCCGCCCGAGTCGCCGGTGCGCACGCCGCAGGACCTGAAAGACGTGCCGATTTCGGTCGGCTACCAGTCGGGCAGCCATTACTCCACTATCCAGGCGCTGGAGCAGTACCTGAAGCCCGAAGACATCAAGCTCTCCTTCGCCGATGGCGTGCTGTTCGGCCGCCTGCAGAAACTGCTCGACCGCGAAGTGCCGGCGGCGGCGCTGTTCAGCGGCCCTTACTATTTCGCCGAGCAGCTGGGTTTCCGCAAGATCATCGACAGCACCTTCATGATCACGACCATGCTCTCGGGCAGCCCCGATCCGGAGGACGTGCGCAAGTACTTCAGGGCGTTGCGCCGCGCGCAGCGCGACATCGACCTGCGCCCCGAGCGCTACACGCACTATTACCGGAAGGAATTTCCGGCGCGCTTTCTCGACGAGATGGATACGCGGCGCTGGGGCCCCGGCGAGCGCATCGTGTTCGAAACCTACACGCGCGAATCCTTCGACGATTCCCAGCGCTGGATCGCCGAGCACGGCATCTTCGCGGACGGCAAGGTAGGATCCGGCAGGTACGACGAATCCACGGTATCGCTCTCGATATGACGCAAATCTACAGCCCGGCCATCGCACTCGAATTCTTCAAGGCGGCCGGCAAGCCCGAGAAGGTCGCGGCCGGCAAGGTCATCTTTGCCGAGCACGACAAGGCGCGCCCGTTCCTCTTCATGCGCGACAAGATGTACCTGCTGCTCGACGGTGAGGTGGGCCTTGTGGCGCGCAAGAAAGTCATCGGCACGGTCGCCAAGGGCGAGATCTTCGGCGAGATGGCATCGCTCACGAATGCACCGCGCAGTGCGAGCGCGGTGGCGAATACCGCCTGCAACGTCATCGCGCTCGAGGACAAGCAGTTCCACGACGGCCTGCGCACGAAGCCGGAGTTTGCGCTGATGTTGATGAGCATGATGATCGGGCGGTTGCGCGAGACCATCGCCAGGCTCGCCGAGCAGACCACGCTGCGCGGCGACGCGGTGGTGAATGAATCCGTCGTGTTCGACCCGAAGCGGCTCGCCGAACTGGCTGAGGGCCTGTCGAGCGACGTGCCGGTGTATTACGACCGCGGCAAGAGCATCGTGCAAGAGGGCCAGATGGGCCTGCGCATGTACGTCGTCATCGAAGGGCGCGTCGCGGTGTCGATCTTCGGCGGCGGAGTCATCGAGCGGCTGGGGCCCGGCGGCGCATTCGGCGAACTCGCGCTGATCGAGCAGTCGCCCCGCCTCGCCAGCGTGGTGGCGGATACCGATTGCCAGCTGCTGCCGATCAACCGCGCCGCATTCCTGCTGCTGGTCAAGACCAGCCCCGAGTTCGCCGCGTCACTGCTCGCCCCGCTCGCTGAGCGCCTGCGCCTGCTTACCGCACGCCTGAAATAACGTGGCGGCGCAGCAGGCGCTTTCGGTGCTGGTGGTGGACGACGACGAATACACGCGCATCTTCGTGCAGCGCTTCCTGCCCGCCACGCTGCGCACTTCGACCGCGAGCAACGGTCGGGAAGCGTTCGAAGCGGTGCAGCGCGACCCGCCGGACGTGATCGTCATGGACCTGGACATGCCGGTGATGGGCGGGCTGGAAGCGGCGGCGCTGATCCGGAAATGGGAATCGGAATCGGGCCATCCACGCCGCGCGATGATTGCCATGTCCTCGCACGACGATCCGGCCATCGCCGAGCGCAGCCTGCAGGCGGGTTTCGACCGCTGCCTCACCAAGCCGGTGTCACCCGATGCGATCCGGCGCGCGGTGGCCGACCTTGGCCGGGCCGCCAGCCCGGTTCCCGCCCCCCGCGACACGCCGGGTCCGAACGATAAGGTAATCGTGCAGGCGAACCTGCGCGGCGTGCTGCCCGGTTTCCTCGCCTCGCGCCGCGCGCTGCTGGATGACCTCGCCGAGGCCGTCGCGCGCGGGGATGCCGAGGGATCTCGCGCCCTCGCCCACAAGCTGGCCGGCAGTTTCTCGCTCTACGGCTTCCATTGGGCCGCCGCGCAGGGCAAGAGGATCGAGCGGAGCGCCGGCGCGAACGCGCTGGCCGGACTGGCCGGCGAAGTCGCCGCGCTGCGCCGCCATTTCGACACCGTCCGCGTGGAATGCGGCGCCCAGCCTGAGATCGAAGCGCCGACGAAATAGCGCACCGCCCGGCGCGTACGTGCGCTGGCGTACCGACCCGCCCGCAACCGCTGGTTATATAAAGGGATGGGCGCCAGAAGCAAGTTGCTGATCGTGGACGACGACGAAGCCGTGGTCGAATACCTGCGCGCCAAATTGGGCGCACATTACGACATCGTCTCGACCAATGCGCCGCGGAAGGTGCTCGAAATCGCGCGCAAGGACCGCCCCAACCTGATCCTGTGCGACGTCGACATGCCGGACATGGATGGCGGCGACGTGTCGAAGGAACTCTACGGCGACGCCGAAGTGCGCGATATCCCGGTGCTGTTCCTCACCGCGCTGATGACGGCGTCGGACCTGAAGAACACCGAAGATCAGATTGGCGGCCGCTCGGCGATCTCGAAGCAGGCGCCGCCGGATGAACTAGTGAAAAGGATTGAAGCCCTTACTCGGGTTTGAGGTTCGCATCCTTTACCGCCTTCGCGAACGCCTTCTGTTCCTGCACGATGCGCGCACGCGCCGCATCCGGCGCTGAATAAAGGGGTTCGTGCCCGACCTTGCCGTACGCGTCTTTCGCTTCCGGCGACGTCAGGTACCTGCGCGCTTCGACATTGAGCCTGGACACGATGTCGGGCGCGGTCTTCGCGGGCGCAAACAGGCCGAACCAGACGTCGATCTCGTAGCCGGGATTGCCGAGTTCCGCGACCGAAGGAACCTCCGGCAGGAATCCGGAGCGTTGCGCGGAGGTCGCGGCGAGAACCTTCAGGCTGCCGGCGCGCACCTGCTGTCCCACGGGCGCGAGGTCCGCCATCATCACGCCAATGCGGCCCGAGAGCAGGTCGGGCAGCGCGGGCGCGAAACCTTTGTAGGGCACGTGCAGCAGGTCCATCCCGGTCGATTGCTTGAGCATTTCCATGCCCAGGTGCGCCATCGTGCCACTGCCGTTGGACGCGTAGGAAATCTGCCCCGGCCGCGCCTTCGCATAGGCGACGAGCTCGGCGAGCGTGTTCACCTGCAGCGACGCAGGCACCAGCAGGAAAAACGGGAAATGCGAAACCATCGTGACCGGCGCAAAATCGCCCAGCGGATCGAAAGGCAGCTTGCCCGCGAACACAAGCGGCTGCACCGACATGGTCGAGCCGCCGGTGAGGAAGAGCGTATAGCCGTCGGGCGCCGACTTCGCCGCCGCTTCAGCGCCGATCACGGTGTTGCCGCCGGGCCGGTTGTCGATCACGAACGACTGGCCGAAGGCCTGCGTGAAATGGTTGGCGAGGAAGCGCGCCGCCGCCTCCGCCCCGCCGCCCGGCGGATACGGAATAATCACCCGCACCGCCTTGTTGGGCCAGGCAGCGCCGCCCTGCGCGAACGCCGGCGCCGCCGCCACGAGCAGCAGCATCGCGATCAGACTTCTCATGGGGTAATTCTAGTCTTGTGAAGGAGCGCCGGAGGCGCTGGGGGCGCTGCGCAGCCAGCGCGCCGCTTCGGCCACGCTGGTGAAGCACCGCAGCACGCAGCCGTGCGCGCGCGCCGCCATCTCGTGCAGCGCGTAGTAGGCGTCGTTTTCCATGCTGTCGACCACCGCGACGCGGTAGCCGTGCACGCCGTTCGTCATCGACAACGACCCGAGGAAGCCCAGCCGGTCGGCGAGCCCGCGCAGGTCGATCAGCACGCGGCTGATGGTCTGCTGGCCGGCCTGCTCGGCGATATCGCGCGCGATCCGGCCGGCATGGCAGTCCGCGCCACGGGCCAGCGTCCTGCCCGAGACCGCCGCCTGGAGCATGCCGTCGCGCACTGCGTAGTGGATGCAATAGCCCATGCCTTCACGTTACCGAAATCCGGCCGGCCGAATGCAAGCAATTGTCCGCGCCGTGTAAGGCGGCGTCAGAACCGCGCCTACTGGGGCGGGCGGACGCCGTCCTTGGCGACCTGCAGGCGCTGCGCGGTCATTTTTCCGTCGGCGGCGACCGTGGCGGCAATGAAGGCGTACTGCCCCACCACCAGCAGCGAACGGTCGCCCGCCTGCGAGGTGACGATCGGAATGCCGGCCGGCACCACCACCCTTTGCGTGCATTCGTTGTAGGAAAGCGTGAGCTCATGGCCGTTGCCCGCCTCCACCACCGCGGTCACCATTCCGTTGGTCATGGTCGCGCCCGGCGCCAGGTCCGAGGGCCGGTGGCCTGCGCCCGGCACCGGCCGGCCGGCGGGAAAGAGGTGCAGTTCCAGCGCCACGATCTTGCCGTCGGGCCCGGCGAGCGCGCTGGTGCCCAGCGGCGTGCCCGGCTGCACGTCGGCGACGCTCAGTTTCTTCATGTACGAAAAGCTGGCGTCGGACGCGAGTTCCATCCTGAGGTCCTGGCCCTCGCGCGATTTCACCGATAGCAGGTTGCCCTCCACCGCGGTGATGGTGCCGCGCACTCGCACCGGCGTCTGGGCGTCGGCGGCTGCGGCAGCCAGCAGCACTGCCATCGCCAAGAGCGGGACCTGAAGCCGTTTCATCCGGTGCTCCTCTCCTGAAAGAGCTAGATTATTGCCTTTCAGGAAGAGCGAACATGCCGGCGCGAAAAATAGTCCTACCAGCGGCCGCGACCGCCGCGGTAACCGTGCCCGCCCAGGCCGATGCCGAGACTGATCGACGGCACGACGACCGCCGGGCCATAGACCGGAGCGCCGTAGTAAGGATCGCCGCCGTAGGCGGATGGCCCGTAAGGTACGGCCACGCATCCCGAAAGCCCGGCACCCGCGAGCAGCACCAGGGCGAGCTTCTTCAACATGGGTTTCGAGTTTTTCATGCCTGTTGGAGTCTGCGCCTGACGCAGTCGTTCGCGCCCAGTTGTTACGAGACTGTATGAGTTGTAACGGAACCGCATGACCCCGGTGCGCCGCATCATCCACCTGGACATGGACGCGTTCTACGCGTCGGTGGAACAGCGCGACGATCCCGCGCTGCGCGGCAAGCCGGTGGCGGTGGGCGGCTCGCCGCAGTCGCGCGGCGTGGTGGCCGCCTCCAGCTACGAAGCGCGCGTGTTCGGCGTGCGCTCAGCGATGCCGATGTCGCGAGCGCTGCGCCTGTGCCCGGAACTGCTCATCGTGCGACCCGATTTCGCGCGCTACCGCGAAGCGTCCCGGCAGGTGATGGCGATCCTGCGTTCCTGCACGCCGCTCGTGGAACCGCTGTCGCTGGATGAAGCCTACCTGGACGTCACGGAAAACCTCTGGGGCGAGCCGCTCGCCAGCGTGGTGGCGAAGCGCCTGAAAAAGAAAATACTCGAGGCAACCGGCCTCACCGCCTCCGCCGGCGTGGCGCCGAACAAGTTCCTCGCCAAGATCGCCTCGGGCTGGCAGAAGCCCGACGGCCTCACGGTGATCGCGCCCGAAAGGGTCGAAAGCTTCCTGCAGGAGCTGCCGGTGGAAGCACTCTGGGGCGTCGGGCCGGTGACGGCGAAGAAGCTGCGCGCGGTGGGCATCGAGCGGCTGGTGGACGTGCGCGATTTCGACGAGATCGCCCTGCAGAATACCGTCGGCAGCCTGGCCGGCTGGCTGAAGCACCTGTCGCACGGCGACGATCCGCGCGCAGTCACGCCCGACCGGCCGTGGAAGTCGATCTCCGCCGAAACGACCTACCCAACAGACCTCGGGAATCTGCCTGAAATGAAACTGGAATTGGCATCGCTGGCGGAAAAAGTCGCGCATTCATTGCTCAGGAAAAACCTGCTCGCGCGGACGGTCACCATCAAGCTGCGCTACAGCGACTTCACCACCGTCACGCGCAGCCACACCGAAGACCGCCCGACGCGCGACCCGGCGGCCTTTGCCGCGCGCGCCGCCGCGCTGCTCGAGCGCACCGAGGCCGCGCGCCGCAAGGTGCGCCTGCTGGGCGTGGGTGCGCACGGCCTGAGCGGCGCATCCGCGGGCGCGGATACCCGGCTCCCCGAACAGCTGCTACTGGAGTAGGATGGCCGCCTTCATTTCGAGAAAGCAGACATCATGAGTGGTGGTGGAGAGTCCGCACCGGCGCCAGCCGCGAAAGTCGTCGCCGCTCCCCCGGTCGATCCGATCGAGGAACTGGCGAAAAAAATCTTCATCGAGCTGTCCGCGCAAGTCCATTCCCAGCTGGACGGCAAGCCCAAGCCCGAGCACAAGACGCTGGTGGAGCTGAGCTTCCGGCTCGCCGAAGCGTTCACCGCCGGCAACTTCGACTTCAACACTGCCGCCGTCGAACGCCGCGAGGCGAAAGCCAAGGCGAGCGTTGACGTGAGCAAGATCGAAATCGATTTCGGCGCGATCAGCAGCAAGAAGTAGGCGCGCTCAGCGCCGCACCAACAGCAGCGCCGCGCCGGCCACCAGCAGCGCGCTGGCGATCAGCAGCGCCGCGGAAAATCCGCCACCGGTAACCACCAGCAGGCTGACGGACAACGGCCCGGCGACCTGACCGGCGGCGAAGGCCGCGGTCATCGCCGCCATCAGGCGCGGTGCCTGGGTTGCCGCGACGATGCGCGCTTCCTGCAGGCCGACCATGGTGATCACCACGAAAGTGCCGCCCACGCACAGCGCGGCGAGCACGATGCCGCCGATCCCGGGCCAGAATACGGGCGCGGCAACGCCCAGCGCCATGACCAGATGGCTGCCGATCCAGGCAGCGCGGTTGCCATAGCGCCTGGTGAGTAGCGCCACGCCCAGGGTCGAGAGCGCGGCCGCGGCACCGAACAGCGGCCAGGCCCAGCCGAAGACTTTCGGGTCGCTCACCACCGCGCGCGCCATCACCGGCAGGAACGTCGCCGGGATGATGTAGCCCAGGCCATAGGCGCCGTAGGCGAGCACGAGGCGCGCCTGCTCCCAGGTCCAGAGGTGAGGAACGCGTGGCGCCGTATCTTTTCCGCCTGAAGAATGAAATACCGGCCACACGGCAGCTGTGGTCGCGAACGACACGATCCCGAGCAGCAACCAGGCGCTCGAGGATCCCGCATGGACCGTCATCAGGAGCGCGCACACGCTGCCCGCCACGACCACGCCGGCGCCGACGCCCGCGAACAGCACGCCGGCGAGTATCGGGCGCCCGCGCGGCAAAGTCCGCGCACCTTCCATCGGCACGATCCTCTCGAGGCACCAGGCCGAGGTATGCACCAGCACCCAGGCGCTTGCCAGGCCCGCGATGAAGCGCAGCAAAGCCCAGGCGGCGAAGCCGGTATCGAGCGCCATCGCCAGCGTCGCCAGCGCTATCGCGGCGAGACCCGCGCGGATCGCGGTTGCGTGCTCGGCGCGGACCGCACCCGCCCACAGCGCGCCCGCGAGGTAACCCAGGTAATTGGCCGAGGCGAGCCAGCCGCCGCCCGCCACCGAGAGCCCGGCATCCTGCTGCATCATCGGCAGGATCGGCGTGAAGGCGAAACGGCCGATGCCCATCGCCACCGCCAGCGCCGCCAGTCCCGCCAGTGCGATCCGCATCGGCGCAGTCTACCTGCCGGTCTACCCGCCGGGCCGGCCTGTCGAACCTGCCGCCCGCGCCCGCCAGCGGCTGACATAATCGAGCGCACCCGATGAAACGCCTCTTCTACGGCTGGTACATGGTGGGCGCCGGCGGCGCCATGCAGTTCGTCCAGTCCACGCTGCTGCTGCAATCCTTCGGCGCGTATTTCGCGGTGCTGCGCGACGACCGCGGCTGGTCGAAGACCGAGCTCTCCGGCGCCGCGGCGCTGCACCAGGTCGAGGCCGCGATCCTGGGACCCCTGCTGGGCTGGTTCATCGACCGCTTCGGGCCGCAGTGGATGATCCGCTTCGGCGTGGTGCTGTTCGGCTGCGGCTTCATGCTGCTCAGCACCGTCGATTCCCTGCTTGCTTTCTACGGCGCGTTCATCGTCACCGCGCTGGGCAGCAGCCTGTGCGGATTCTTCCCGCTCAACGTGGCGCTCATCCACTGGTTCGACCGCTACCGGGCGCGCGCGCTGTCCTCGATGCAGGTCGGCATGGGCCTGGGCGGCCTCGCGCTGCCCGTGGTCGCCTGGTCGCTCGCCACCTACGGCTGGCGCCATACCGCTTTCGTCTCCGGCATCCTCGTCATCGTGCTGTGCCTGCCGCTGTCCTTCGTCATTCGCCGCCGGCCCGAGGACATGGGCGAGGTGATGGATGGCATCGCGGCCACGACACGCCACGCCGCGGCGCAGACGGAACCCGTGGCGCAGGATTCCACCCGCGACTTCACCGCGCGCGAGGCGCTGCGCACGCCCGCGTTCTGGCTGCTGTCGCTCGGCCACGGCTTCGCGCTCTTCGTCGTGACCGGCATCAACACGCATGCCATCACGCACATGAAGGAGGGCCTGGGCTACAGCATCAGCACGGCCTCGTTCGCGATCATGCTGCAGACCGTGGCGCAGTTGACCGGCGTGGGCATCGGCGCCTGGATTGGCGACCGGTTCAACAAGCGCAAGCTCTCGGCGCTATGCATGGTGGGCCACATGGCGGGACTGCTCTGCCTCACTTACGCCGACATCCTTCCGGCGCTCACCACGGCGATGGTGGTCGCCTACGCCATCCTGCACGGCACCTCGTGGGGGCTGCGCGGGCCGTTCATGCAGGCGATCCGCGCCGACTATTTCGGCCGCAGCGCGATCGGCATGATCCTCGGCCTCTCCTTCATGATCATCACCATCGGCCAGATCGGCGGGCCGATGATCGCGGGGATCCTCGCCGACATCACCGGCAACTACCGCGCGGGCTTCACCACCCTCGCGCTGCTGGCGGGCATCGGCTCGCTGTTCTTCCTCGCCGCGCGCAAGCCCGAGCGGCCGGCGCGCAGCGCGCCCTAGCGGGCCGCCAGCGCCGACTGGCGGTCCGCTACCTGCGACTGGCGGTTTTCTAATCCGCCGGGCAGCGGCTCGACCCGGCCGCCGATCACTTTCACGCGATCGCCAATCTTCCAGCGCGGCGCGTTGTAGTCGCGCAGCACGCGCACCGTGCCGTCGTCGTGCACCACCGACGTTTCGAACCGGCGGGCCTGCGGCGCGCCCGGCTTCACGGCGCCTCCCAGCACCGCCAGCAGGACGATGGCGCCTTCGGCGTGACTGCCTTCCATCGGCGGCCTGGGCATTGGCTCGAGTTCGCGCACCCGGTCGACCACGCCGCAAACATTGCACGCTGAGGCGGTGGTGCGGGCGGCGGTGGCGGCGCGCTCCTCGTCCAGCAACAGCAACGCGAACCAGGCGGCGATCATCGCGAAGCCCGCGACGTACACGATCGCCGTGACGATGCCCAGCGCATATGACGAAGAACCAGGCGAGGAATATTCAGGCATGCGGGGGAAAGAATCCTGCTTGTGCACGTTCTGCCTGTGCGCGTTCATAGGCACCTCCATCACACCGCGCGCACTACCCCCGTATCGCGCACAAGTGTCGAACCGTCCGGCAAATCCTAACGCTTCCGCATGCGCCCTGTCAGCGAATTAATTGGCTGTTTTCTTGTCGCCGGAAGCCGACAGGGGCAGGAGTCCCAGAACTGTTTTCACCGCCGCCACGACCATGTCGGGCTCGAAGGGCTTGGTGACATAGCCATCGGCGCCGCCCTGCAGGCCGCGAATCACGGCTTCGCGCGTCGACTCCCCCGTCAGCATCACCACCGGTATCGTCTTCATGTACGGATGCAGGCGCATCTTGGCCAGCACATCGAAACCGTTGGCGTCGGGCAGCTGCACGTCGAGCAGGATCAGGTCGGGCTTGGGCGCCAGGCGCAGCGCGGCCACGATATCGTCGCGCTTCTCGGCCGTGCGCACCGCGAAGCCTTCCATCTTCATGTAAGTGCGCAGCAGCTTGAGCAGGTCCGGATCGTCGTCGATCGCCAGGATCGTGATCTGCTCGCCTTCTTTCAGTTCGCGCGCGGCGGCCGGACGCCGCGCGATGCGCACGTAATAGCCCTTCTGCTTCAGCGTCGACACGCCCTGCTCGACCTCCGCGCTCGCCTCGGTGGTTAGGCTGCTGAAAAATCCCGCCGGCACGGCAATGCTGAAGAACCCCGATTCCAGCCCATCGGAGGTCGGCTCGGTGGCGGTCGTGATCTGGCGGCCTTCGAACAGCTTGCGCATGATTTCGGCCACCTGAACCGGCGTCAGGCCGCGCGCGAGCTTGGCGATCTGCCCCACCGTCGACTGGCCGTCGATCAGGATCAGGACCTGGAGTTCGGCAACCGACAGCGAGGTCCCTGCCGACTTCAGGTCGACGTTGCCCCGGTCGGTGACCGCGTACACATCCTCGTCGCGAAATGCCATGGGTTCCTCAGTCCGAGGGGTGGGATTTTATGCCCAATATAATGGCTGGCCCACGAGGATCCTGTTCGCAGCCGCACTTATGGCCACAGGTCTCTGCGCCCGGGACTGCCTGGCAGCCGAAGAACGCATCTCGACCACGCGCCAGCCGGGGACGGTACCCTGGATCCTGCGCGCTGGGCGACCCCTGCGAGGCGTGCGCCTATCACGGCTTCAATGGCATCGAGCGCGAGACCATCGAATCCATCAAGCAGCGGATACGCAGGAGCGGATAAGATCGCGGCATGGATCTGGAACTCGACAAACGGCGCGCATTGGTCACGGGATCGACCTCGGGCATCGGCTATGCCATCGCGCGCGGCCTGGCAGCGGAGGGGGCGAAGGTCGTGCTCACGGGCCGCACTCAAGCCTCTGTCGACAAGGCGCTTGAGCTCTTGTTTAAAGAAACAAAAACGGATGCCGAGGGCGTCGCCGCAGACTGCGCGACTGCCGCGGGCGCGGAAACCGTATTCGCGCGCGTGCCCGACGTGGACATCCTCGTCAACAACCTCGGCATCTACGGGCGCATGCCCTTCTTCGACATTCCGGACGCCGAGTGGCAGCGCTACTTCGAGGTCAACGTGCTCTCGGGCGTGCGCTTCGCGCGCCGCTATGCGCCCGCGATGGTCAAGCGCGGCTGGGGGCGGATCCTCTTCGTCTCCAGCGAATCGGGCCTCAACATCCCGCGCGAGATGATCCACTATGGCATGTCGAAGACCGCGCAGCTCGCGGTGTCGCACGGCCTGGCGATGGAGCTCGCCTGCACCGGCGTGACCGTCAACGCGCTCCTGCCCGGGCCGACGCGCACCGAGACCACCGACCGGCTGCGCGCCGAGCGCGCGCAAGCCGCCGGCAAGACGGTGGCGGAAATCGAAACCGATTTCTTCAACAACTACCGGCCGACTTCGCTGCTGCGCCGTTTCACCACTGGCGAGGAAGTCGCCAACCTCGCGGTCTACCTCTGCGGCGCCGGCGCCTCGGCGACCTCGGGCGCCGCGATGCGCGTGGACGGCGGCGTCGTCAACCAGATCATGTAGCTTGGAATACAAGGACTACTACCAGACGCTGGGCGTGGCACGCGACGCGCCGGCCGAAGCCGTCAAGAAGGCGTTCCGCACGCTGGCGCGCAAATATCACCCGGACGTTTCCAAGGAGCCGGACGCCGGCAAGCGCATGGCGGAGATCAACGAAGCCAATACCGTGCTCTCCGATCCCGAGAAGCGCGCCGCCTACGACCAGCTCGGCCAGCACGCGCCCGGGCAGGATTTCCGTCCGCCGCCGGGGTGGGACGAAGGTTTCGAGCATTCCGAGCACGGCCGCTCGGCCGCCGAATCCGCGGAGTTCAGCCAGTTCTTCTCCGAAATCTTCGGCCGCATGGGGCGCGAGGGCGGGCCGCGGCGCGGGCGCGGTGCGCATGGCGAGGCTTCGTATCCCGGCGACGACCGCCACGCGCGCATCCTGCTCGATCTCGAAGACAGCTTCGCCGGCGCCACGCGCCAGGTCACGCTGCGATCGCCGCAGCTGGACGGCAAGGGCCGAGTCGCATTGGTGGAGCACACGCTGAGCGTGAAGATTCCACCGGGCATCCGCGCAGGCCAGGTGATCCGCCTCGCCGGGCAGGGAGAGCCGGGAATCGGCAACGGCAAGGCGGGCGACCTGCTGCTGGAAGTGCAATTCAAGCCGCACCCGCGCTTTCGCCCCGACGGCCGCGACCTGCTGCTCACGCTGCCCGTCACTCCGTGGGAAGCGGCGCTGGGCTCGGTCATTCCGGTTGAACTGCCCGGCGGCGCGATCAACATGCGCATTCCCGCCGGCGCGCAGACCGGCAAGCAGCTGCGCGTGCGCGGCAAGGGCCTGCCTGCCGATCCGCCCGGCGACCTCTACATCGATATCCGCATCGTCGCCCCGCCCGCGAACACGCCGAAGGAAAAGGAACTCTACGAAACCATGGCGCGGGAAATGCCGTTCGATCCGCGCAAGGAGCCCGCTCCATGACCGACGAAGAAGCCTGCCTTACCCTGGAAGAACTGTGCTCGGTCTGCGCGCTGGAGCGCGACTGGCTCGTCGTGCGTGTGCGCGATGGTTTGATTCCCGCAGTCGGCGGCACGGATGTCGAATGGCGCTTCACCACCACCACCCTCTCCCGCGTGCGCCGCATGCGCGAGATCGAGCGCACCTACGACGCCGCCCCCGAACTCGCCGCGCTGGTGGCCGACATGCTGGAAGAACTGGACTCGCTGCGCGCACGCCTGCGGCGCTCGGGGTTGGCGTAATATCGTCTGAGGAGGAATCATGAAATCACCGTACCGTCTTGCCCTGCTGTTCTTCACTTTCCTGTTCGCCACGCTTGCCGTGCGCGCCGCCGACCCCGTGCCGAAGGAAGGTTCCTGGATCGCGCGCGATTTCAAATTCAGCACCGGCGAAGTGATGCCGGAGGTGCGCCTGCACTATCGCACCGTCGGCGCACCCACGGGCGAGCCTGTGCTGGTGCTGCACGGTACCGGCGGCTCCGGGGCGAGCATGCTGGGCGGCGACTTTGGCGGCGAGCTGTTCGGCGCCGGCCAGCCGCTGGATGCGAGCCGCTACTACATCATCCTGCCCGACGCGCTGGGCACGGGAAAA
>JBDTRO010000125.1:0-10245 GCA_039931635.1 Betaproteobacteria bacterium
TTCGCGCAGGCCGGCGCCCGCGTCGCCTGTGTCGACCTTGATGTGAAGAACATCCGTGAAGCGGAGAATTTTCTCGCCATCCGCTGCGATGTCGCCTCGGAAGCCGAGACGTCGAAAGCCGTCGAGCAGACGGTCAAGGCCTTCGGCGGTCTGCACGTGCTGGTGAACGCCGCGGCGATGCGCGATCCCACCGCGACCGTGCTCGAGCTCGACCTCGCGGCCTGGAACCGCACCTTCGCCGTGAACGTCGGCGGCGCCTTCCTGATGAGCAAATGGGCAGTGCCCCATATGGCGCGCGCCGGCGGCGGCTCGATCATCCACATCGCCTCGCAGCTAGGCACCGTGGGCACGCCGGGGCGCGTGTCCTATTGCGCCACCAAGGGGGCGCTGATCACTATGGCCAAGGCGATGGCCGCCGACCACGCCGCGCAGAAGATCCGCGTCAACACGCTCTCGCCCGGCGCGGTGGAGACCGACCGCATGCTGCTGCGCTACGGCACCATGGAAAAGGCGCGCGCCGCGCTCGGCGCCAAGCACCTGATGATGCGCCTCGGCCAGCCCGAGGAGATCGCCGCCGCGGCGCTATTCCTCGCCTCGGACGCCTCCAGCTTCATGACCGGCGCCAACTTGCTGGTCGACGGTGGCTACAACGCGGTCTAGATCGGCGTGGCGAGCAGCGATGGGACGAGCCCGGTGTCGGCAATCACGGTCACCGATTTCAGCCGCGCGGCATCGCCTGCGAGCAGCGCCTCCACCCGGTAGCGGCCGACGCTGAAGAGGCGTGAGGCGCCCTCGAGGCTGGTCTGGAACAGGCTGTAGGACTGGTCGAACTGCCAGTTGCCGACATTTTCCGCGACGAAGCGTTGCGGCCCGAGCACGTGACGGTCGTAGTGCAGGTTGTAGAGGTTGACATTGCGGTAGGACTCGACGCGGTCGCGCAGCATGTTCTTGTTGTCGCACCACATCAGGATGTTGGGCAGACCTTGCTCGACGTTTTCGCGCGTCACCACTTTGTAGTCGCAGGCCTCGTCGAACAGTTCGATCCAGTCCTCCAGGCGGTCCTCGTCGATCGCCATGGCGTATTCCGCCATCAGGTCGCCGAGGGCGGTGCGGATTTCCGCCGGCACCTTCACCGGATCCCGCCCTTGGCCTCGACGCCCATCAGCTCGGCCCAGTAGGACCAGAAGCCGCGGATGGGCGTCTCGGTGACGCGGTGGGTGAGGTCCTTGAGCTCGCCGCGGCCGCCCATCTCGATCACCGCGGCGGCGTCGCCGGCGCTGGCGGTGGCGCGCTGGATGACCTCGATCGCCTCGCCGTCCTCCATGCTGACGAAGCCGGCCGGGCCGACCAGGTTCGCCGACATCAGGCGGTGCCGCGTCATTTCCTCACTGTCATCGACGTAACCGAACAGGGTCTGGAACACCTCGTGGGCGCCCACGCCCTGGGGCCGGATCTGGCGCGTGCCAATGGTGTTGTTGATCTGGATCAGCAACGCGTTCGGGAAGAAGGTCGGCGCCGCCAGGTTCATGCCGTCGGGGTATTCATTTTCAAACGAAAGCAGTTTCTTGTCCCGCAGTTGCATGCGGTCCAGCCGCGCCGCGGTGTCGGCGTAGGCCGCCTTCGCGTCCTCCTGCGAGTCGCTCGCCGCGTAGGCGTGGTTCATGTTGTGGCGGTGGCGCGCGTCCATCTTGACGCCGCCTTTCTGTGTCGCGCGGTCCACGCCGTAGGTGACGAAGAACTCGTGCAGCAGGCTGGCGTGGTAGGTGTCGCGCAGGTTCTCGGCGTAGAGCTTCCAGTTGCCGGCGATGTGCTGGCGCGAGTAGCCGAGGATCTTCACCGGGCGAGCGAAAAAGCGCTTCACCATGCCGGTGCCGAAGTCGCCGAGGTAGGTTTCCAGGGGCTCGGCGCGCTCGGGCTGGAAGGTGCCGAAGATCACTCCGGACAGGCTTTGCACTTTCAATTTCTTTGGAGAAACCGCGTGCATGTCGAAATCGGCGGGCATGCCGCCTTCGCCCTTGAGCCCCTTGCGGAAAGGCAGGCCGGTGAGTTCGCCCGCGTTGGAGTAGCACCAGCGGTGGTACAGGCAGACCAGGCGCTCGGCGTTGCCGCGCAGCGTGCGTACGATCATCGCGCCGCGGTGCGAGCAGCGGTTGACGAAGGCATGGATCGCGCCGCCCTTGTCGCGCGAGACGACTACCGGCGTGTCGCCGACCCAGGTGGTGCGGTAGTCGCCGGCATTGGGAATCTCGGCTTCCAGGCAGAGGTAGTTCCATGTCGGGCCGCGGAAAATCCGCTCCATCTCCTCTTCGTAGAGCGCCGTGTCGTGGTGCAGCCAGAAGGGGACCCGGGAATAATCGTTGCGCGGCCAAGCGATTTCACGTTGCATGTTGCGCTCCCAGCCATGTAATGAAGTCGTCCGCCGCCGCGGCGAGGTCGTAGCGCGGGGCGTAGCCGAGGTCCTCGACCAGGCGCCGGTTGGAGAAGCGGGTCCGCGACCTGGGCGACAGCGGCCGCACGTTGCATTCCTCCAGCTGCGGCGACTCGCGCCACCGGAAATCCGGGTATTTTTTTTCCAGAATCGAGCACCACCGGGGCAGCGCCCAGGCCGCGCCGTTGCCAAGATGATACAGACGGTGCGCCGGCTTGCTCTCGTCCAGCAACCTCAGCAGCGCCATGGCGAGATCCGGCGCGTAGATATAGTCGGTGGGCCCGAGCGCCGGGAACACCGCTTTGCCGCCGGCAACCGCGAGCTTCGCGATCTCGGTCGGGGGCGACAGCACGTCGCGTGCGCCGGTGGCGTGCTCCCAGCGGCCGAATGCGGTCGCGAGCCGCCCGATCCGCGCATCCATGTGCCACAGCGTTCCCAGGCGCAGCACCGCGCGCTCGGCGGCGTACTTGGTGATGCCGTACATCGATTCCGGTACCGGCCGGTCGCGCTCCTCGTCGAGCGGTTCGGCGACGCCGATGCCAGCCGCGCCGTAGAGGGCGCCGGTGCTCGCGTGGACGAAGCGGCGCACGCCGTGCCGGTGCGCCGCTTCAAGCACATTGATGGTGCCGATCAAGTTCACTTCGGCGATGCGGCTAGGCTCGCGCGCATCGCGCTCGGCGCCAGCGGTGATGGCGGCGAGGTGAATGACTGAATTGAAGGCATTTCCTGAAAAAAGGTCTGCAACGGCCCGGACGTCGGAAACGTCCCCTCGTTCGAAAGAAATTTTCTTCTGGAAAAATCCTGGCGGCGGCGAAAGGTCAAAAACGAACACCTCGTCGCCGCGGGCGAGGAGTTGCTCGACAACGTTCAGGCCGACGAAGCCCGCGCCGCCGGTGACGAGGATCATGCCCGCTACTTGCCGAAGCCGAGGATCCCGGACGCGATCGAGCGCGGGTCGCGTTTCAGGACTCTGTTTTCATTCACCTTCAGCAAGAACTCCATGATTGCGCGGTTGAACGCATCCGGTTCCTCGATGTTGATGGTGTGGCCGGAGTAGGGCAGTACGACGAGGCCCGCGGCCGGGATGCTGCGCTTCATCAGCAGCGCGGGCTCAAGGCAGGGGTCGTCCTCGTCGCCGGTGAGGATCAGCGTTGGCAGGTCGATCTTCTTCATGTCCTCGACCAGCTCGTAGAGCGACGGGCGCTGCATCTGCACGCCGCGCATGGTGAGAGCATGTCCCTTCGCGGACTGTCCGGCGAGCTGCGCGGCGAATTCCGCCCAGCCGCGCGGGTCCTTGGCCTGGTACTGCACGCGCGTCGGGCCGATGGCGTACTTCTTCGACGCTTCCGCCCAATTCGACTCGAAGGACGCCGCGGCGGCCTCGCATTCGGCCTGGAACTTGGACTTCTTGTCGGGTTCGGCGCCGTAGCCGCAGCCGCCGATCACGAGCGAGCGCACTCGCTTCGGGTAGGCGATGCCCACATGCAGCGCGGCGAACCCCCCCATCGACAGCCCGCAAACATGCGCCTTGTCGATCTTCAGGTGATCGAGCACCGCGACAGCGTCGTCTCGCGCGATTGCCTGCGAGTAGCGCGCGCCGTCCGCGGGAATGTCGGAAGGCGGGAAGCCCCGCGCGTTGTAGGCAATGCAGCGGAAGTAGCGCGAGAAGAACCGCATCTGCGGCTCCCAGCTGCGATAGTCGCCCGCGAATTCGTGGATGAACAGGAGCGGCATGCCGCTGCCGGCCTCCTCGTAGTGAAGGCGGGTTCCGTCTTTGGCGATGGCATGCGGCATTGAATCTCCCTGGCCGGAAACATTTATCATAACGGCCATGAGACCCTGGAGCAGTGAGGCAGTTGAAACAGTGCTCGCTGCGCAAGGCATCCGGCTTGCACCGGGCAGGGCCGCGAAGCTGGCCGCCGGCCTGGAAGCGGCGATCGTGGCCGATGCGTTACGCGACGCGCTGCCGTTCGAGTCCGACCCCTCGGGCTATGCGCTCGCGGTAGAGCGTTGCAAGCGCAAATGAGCGATCCAGAGGCGTATTCCGTCGAGGCCTGCCTCGCGCGCATCGAGCGCTGGCAGCCCCGCATCAACGCCTTTGTTTCAGTCGGGGAAAATCCGCTCAATCCTGCAAAGGGCCCGCTCGCCGGCTTGCCGCTCGCGCACAAGGACATGTTTTACCGCGCCGGCCAGGTGTCGAACTGCGGTTCGAAAATCCGCAAAGGCTGGGTCGCGGCCGAGACTGCCACCGTGCTCGAGCGCCTGGACGCCGCCGGCGCTCTGCAGCTCGGCACGCTCAGCATGGCCGAGTTCGCCTACGGCCCGACGGGCCACAACGAGCACTGGGGCGATTGCCGCAATCCCTGGAATCCCGACTACATCACCGGCGGCTCCTCAAGCGGTTCGGGAGCGGCGGTGGCGGCCGGTCTCGTGGTGGCCGCGCTCGGCTCCGACACCGGCGGCTCGGTGCGCATTCCCGCGGCCGCCTGCGGCGTGACCGGAGTGAAGACCACCTGGGGCCGCGTGTCGCGCGCGGGCGCCATGCCGCTGTCACACTCGTTGGACACCGTCGGCCCGCTTGCGCGCAGCGCCGAGGACTGCGCACGCATTCTGCAGGTGATCGCCGGGTTCGACCCGAAGGACCCGATCAGTTCACGCGAACCGGTGGGTAGCTATGCCGCAACAAAAAAGAGCCTTGATTTGAAAATTTCTGTTTCCACATCCTGGATAGAACGCAATGCCGATCCGGAAGTGGCTGCCGCCGTACTTGCCGCGGCGAAGTTTTTTCGTGCCGCCGAGGTCGAAGCGCCGGACTTCGATACCCTGTCGGCGCATTGCGTCACGGTCATGGGCGCGGAAGCCGCGGCGCAGCACGCGCGCTGGATGCGCGAGCGCCTGGACGACTATTCCTCCGCAGTGCGAGTGCGCCTCGAGGCCGGCTACGCCGTGCCGGCCGCGGCCTATCTCGAGGTGCTGCGCGCGCGCGGCGCGTGGCTGGAGAGCTTTTGCGCGGGCGCGCTCGCCGGCGCCGATTTGTACCTGCTGCCTGCGATGACCTGCCGCGTTCCCACGCGCGAGCAGACCGGGCCTAAGGGCGGAGCTGCGATGCCGGGCCTCCTCGGCGAGGTAACGCGGCTCACGCGCTGGGTGAACTACCTTGGCGTGCCGGCCCTCGTTCTGCCCTGCGGCTTTGATTCGCGCGGACTGCCGATCGGACTGCAGCTCGTTGCCCGGCCTTTCGCCGAATCGACTTTGCTGGCCGCGGGACGCGCGTTCCAGCGCGCAACCGACTGGCATCAGCGAGCGCCAGCCGACGCTCCGAGTTGATCGCGGCGGGGCCTAGGAGATCCCGCCCGTCTCGGCGAGAATTTCGTAGGAGCGCTTGCGCGCGGCATGGTCGTAGATCGCCGTGACGACCATCATTTCGTCAACTCCGGTGAGGGCGACGAACTCGTCCAGCCCGCGCCGGATCGCCGCCGGACCGCCCACGATCGCGTACCGCAGCATGCCGGAGGCCTGCGCCTTCTCCATCGGCGACCAGTAGGTTTCGATGTCGTCGATCGGCGGCTGCATCTTGCCGCGGCGGTTGCGCACCATGTTCGTGAACTGCTGCTGCACGCTGGTGAAGAGGCGCCGCGCCACGGCATCGGTGTCGGCGGCGACGACATGGGCGCCGGCCATCGCGTAGGGTTTCTGCAGTTGGGCGGAGGGCTTGAACGTGTTGCGGTAGACCTCGAGCGCCGGCAGCAGGTCGTTGGGCGCGAAGTGGGAAGCGAAGGCATAGGGCAGGCCAAGCATTGCCGCAAGCTGCGCGCCGTACAGGCTCGAACCGAGGATCCACAGCGGCACGTTCGAATCCGCGCCGGGCACCGCGACGATCCGCTGCCCTTCCTCGATGGGTCCCAGCAGCGCCTGCAGTTCGAGCACGTCCTGCGGAAATTCGTCCGCGTTCGCATAGTCGCGGCGCAATGCGCGCACCGTCAGCTGGTCGGTGCCTGGCGCGCGCCCCAGGCCGAGGTCGATCCGTCCCGGGTAGAGCGCATCAAGGGTGCCGAACTGCTCGGCGATCACCAGCGGCGAGTGGTTCGGCAGCATGATGCCGCCCGCGCCGACGCGAATCTTCGAGGTGCCGCCGGCAAGGTGGCCGATGACTACCGAGGTCGCCGCGCTCGCGATGCCGCGCATGTTGTGGTGCTCCGCCACCCAGTAGCGCGTATAGCCCAGGCGTTCGGCGTGCCGGGCGAGGTCGAGGGAATTGCGCAGTGCGTCGGCCGGCGTCGCGCCTTCTACGATGGGCGCCAGGTCGAGAATCGAAAGAGGAGTCATGTTTTCGATTCTATATGCCGAACTCTGGTTAAATTCAAGAATGTTCCTCCGCAATTGCTGGTACGTGATCGCCTGGGACCACGAGATCCCGGCCGACGGGCTGTTTTCCCGCACCGTCCTGAACGAGCCTGTCCTGGTGTTCCGCACTGCGGACGGCTTTGCCGCGCTGGAAGACCGCTGCTGTCACCGTCATGCGCCGCTCTCCAAGGGCCGCAAGGAAGGCGACAGCGTGCGTTGCGGTTACCACGGTCTCAAGTTCGACGCGGGCGGGCGCTGCGTGGACGCGCCCGGCCTGGACCGCATTCCGCCGCAGGCAAAGGTGAAGAGCTACCCGGTGGTGGCGCGCAACAAGTGGGTGTTCGTCTGGATGGGCGATCCGGCGATGGCCGAGGAACGCCTGCTGCCGGACAACTTCTCGAACGATCATCCCGACTGGCGCAACAAGCCGGGCTACATGCGCTACGACACCCCGTACCTGCTGATCTGCGACAACCTGCTGGATTTCTCGCATTTGAGCTACGTGCACGAAAAGACGCTGGGCGGCTCCACGGCCATCGCCCAGGCGCGTCCCGAGATCGAACCGCTGGAGCGCGGCGTGCGCGTCACGCGCAGGGTGCCAGATGTGCCGTCGCCGCCGTACTACCAGAAGATCCGCAAGTTCGACGGCAAGGTGGACCGCTGGTTCGTCTACGATTTCCTGTTTCCGGGCACGCTGCTGATGAGTTCCGGTGGCAAGCCGGCGGGGCAGAAGGAAGCCGATCCGGCCAACTCCGTGATGCTGCATAGCTGCCAGACGCTGACGCCGGAAAACGAAGGCAGCACGCACTACTTCTTCCAGCAGTCGCATCGCTCGGACGCGGGCGACGCCTCAGTGACCGAGGGTATCTACCAGAGCCTGCTGACCGCCTTCAACGAGGACCGCGACATGATCAGCGCGCAGCATGCGTCCATTCTGCGCAATCCCGGCGCGCAGATGCTGCCGCTGGGCATAGACGCGGCACTGGTGCGCTACCGCAAGCTGCTGGATGAAACGATCGCGCGCGAACGCGCCTAGCCGAGCGACGCGAGATCGGCGGCAGGCAGGGTTATTCCCGCCGCAGCGGCGTTTTGCTCCAGGTGCTGCAAATCTGAAGTGCCGGGGATCGGCAGCATCACCGGAGATTTCGCGAGCAACCACGCGAGCGCGACCTGGGCGCCGGTTGCCTTGTGTTTCTTCGCAATGGATTTCACTTGCTCCGATTTCAATGCCGCGCCCGCTCCCAGCGGGTACCACGGCAGGAAAGCGATGCCGAGCTTCACGCAGGCCTTCAGGACGTCGTCGGAAGAGCGATCCTCCAGGTTGTAGCGGTTCTGAACGGAAACGATCGGGCAGATGCGGCGCGCTTCCTCGAGTTGCCGCACGCTGACGTTGGACAGGCCTACGTGGCGGATCTTGCCGGCGCGCTGTCCGTCGGCGAGTGCACCGACCGAATCCGCGAACGGAACTTTCGCATCCGGCGCATGCAGCTGGTAGAGGTCGATACGGTCCAGCTTGAGGCGTTTCAGGCTGCCGTCGAGCGCATTCTTGAGGTGATCCGGCCTGCCGTCGGGGTCCCATGCGCCGGGGCGAGGCCGCAACAGTCCGCCCTTGGTGGCGATAACCAGGCCCTTTGGATACGGGTGGAGCGCCTCGGCGATGAGTTCCTCGTCCACGTGCGGACCGTAGCTGTCGGCCGTGTCGAAGAAATTGTGTCCCAGCTCGAACGCCTTGCGCAGCACGGCGAGCGCGTTGGCGCGATCCTTGGGCGGCCCCCAGACATTCGGCCCGCAGACGCGCATCGCGCCGAAGCCCAGGCGATTCACGGTCAGGTCGCCCACGCGCAGTGTGGAAGCCATGACGCCAGTTTAGACTAGGCATATGCAGGCCAGCGTCGAAAACGTCCGCGGTTGGGTCGCAGAAGCGAAGCGCGTCGTCGTTCTTACGGGCGCGGGGATATCCACCGATTCGGGCATTCCTGATTTCCGCGGCCCAAAGGGCGTTTGGACGAAGAATCCGATGGCCGAGAAGCTCTCCAACATCCACTACTACATGGCCGATCCGGAGGTGCGCAAGGCGGCGTGGAAGGCGCGCATGGACCATACGGCCTGGAACGCCAGGCCTAACGCCGGCCACCTGGCGCTGACGGCGCTGGAAAAGCGCGGCAAGCTGCACGCGCTGATCACGCAGAATATCGATGAACTGCACCAGCAGGCCGGCAATTCTTCCGACAAGGTGATCGAAGTGCACGGCACCATGCGCAAGGTGGTCTGCATGGGCTGCGGCATGTTGGCGCCGATGCAAAAGGCGCTGGACCGCGTGCGCGCGGGCGAGGACGATCCGCCGTGCCGCGATTGCGGCGGCATATTGAAGAGCGCGACCGTCTCTTTCGGCCAGGCGCTGGTGCCTGAGGTGATCGACGGCGCGATGCGCGCCGCGGCACAGGCCGACCTGTTCCTGTCGATCGGCACCAGCCTGCAGGTCTACCCGATCGCCGGCGTGGTGCCTCTGGCGCGCGGCGCCGGCGCCAGGATTGTCATCGTGAACGCGGAGCCGACTCCCTTTGACGCCATCGCGGATGCGGTATTCCGCGAGTCAATCAGCGCGATCTTGCCAAAACTGGTTCAGCCGTAGGGCGTGTCGCGCTTGCGCGTGAAGGGGTAGGCGAATTGCCCGAGGTAACTCTCGGGCGGCTGGAACTTCACGGTGCCGTACGCCTTCGGCCAGTGCGGCGGCAGGTGCACCGTTCCGAACAGCCGGTCCCAGAACGGCAGGAAGGCGGCGAAGTTCTTGTCCAGTCCTTCCTCGTCCGAGGTGTGGTGCCAATGGTGGTACTCGGGCGTGGCGATCAGCCAGCGCAGCACCGGGAAGCGCCAGCGCGTGTTGGAGTGGATATAGACCGCGTGGAATGAGACGAAAGCCACGTAGGCAACCAGCGCTGCCTGCGAGAAGCCGAGCACGAAGATCGGGATGAATGCCGCGGAGCGCGTCACCAGGGCGTCCACGATGTGGATGCGCGAGCCGGCGAGCCAGTCCATCTCGCGGCTGGAATGGTGGATGGCGTGGAAATGCCACAGCCAGGGCAGCTGGTGGAAGGCGCGGTGCACCCAATAGGTGACGAAGTCCGCCGCGAGCAGGATTTCGATGAACTGCAGCCAGACCGGTTGCGATGCGACGCTCGCCTGGAAATCGTATTTGACTGCCCAGGCGAAAAACGTCTGCGCGGGAATCAGGACGGCGAAGGACAGCAGCTGCACGCCGGCGTGGCTGACGAAGAAGTGCTTGAGGTCCGTCTGCCACCCTTTGCGGAAAATGCGCTGCCTGTGAAGCGCGAAGAGGCGCTCCAGCGGAATGAAGATCAGGCCCAGCACCAGCAGCTCGAGCACGAAATAGTCCAGGCCCGCGCTCACCGTGGCGGCGCCGGTTTGCACGGATTCGGTGAATCGCATCAGCAGCGCCACGGCGCCCAGGCCCA
>JBDTRO010000126.1:0-10737 GCA_039931635.1 Betaproteobacteria bacterium
GGGTGGTGATGCGCAACTTGTATTTGACGATCGTCCTTAGTTTCGCGGCTGCGGCGGTGGCAGCACCGCCGCAGCGGGTCGAGATCGGCTATGAAATCCAGCGCAACGGGCAGGCACTGGCCGAGGTGACCCAGCGCCTGGAGCACGACGGGCGAACCTACCGGCTCTCCGAGACCTGGAAGGGCAAGGGCATCCTCGGGCTGCGCGGCGAAGCGGTGCGCTCGAGCCAGGGCGCAATCGCGGCCGATGGCCTGCGCCCGCAGAAATTCGAAGACAAGCGGCCCGGGCGCGAGACCCGGCAGACGGGATTCGATCCGGCTGCCAAAACCGCGACGCTGCTGCGGCAGGATCAACTCAGCTTCATCTGGACCTTTGCTTTCGCGCCGCCGCGCGACACCGTGACGGCAAGTGTTGCCGACGGAAAGCGCGTCACGTCCTACACCTACCAGGCCGCCGGGCGCGAGAAGCTGAAGACGCCGGCCGGTGAATTCGACGCGCTCAAGCTCGTCAAGCGCAGGGACAATCCCGAGGACAAGGTTTCGGAAATCTGGCTGGCCGTTGACCGCCAGTACATTCCGGTCCGGATCCTGGTGGTGGAGAAGGACGGCACGCGCCTCGATCAGGTGGCCGTGAAAATTTCACCGTAGTGAGGCCAACCCCGGCACTGCTTGCGCACGCCGAAGCGGCGCTCACGGAACTGTTGTCGTTCGCCCGCCCGGCGGACCAGGCGCTGTCGGCCTACTTTCGCAGCCACCGCAATCTCGGCCAGCAGGACCGGGCGTTCGTCGCCGAGACCGTATTCGCGGTGCTGCGGCGCAAGCGCTCGCTGGCGGAGGCCGCCGGAAACGCCTCGCCGCACGCCCTCGCGATCGCCGCGTTGATTCGCGTCTTCGGCCTGTCGGGCCGGGCGCTTGAAGACAACGATGCCGCGCTCGCCACCCGCATCAAGTCGGCGCAGAACGCGAGCTTCGCGCCGGCGGTGCAGGCCGATCTGCCCGACTGGCTCTGGCAGCGCCTGGGCGCCGAATATAGCGCCGACGAATCCATGGCGATCGCGCGGGGGCTGCTGAATCCGGCGCCGCTCGACCTGCGCGTCAACCTCGTGAAGCTTTCCCGGGACGAGGCGCTCGCGCGCCTGGATGTGGCAGCGGCGCCGACGCCGCATTCGCCTGCCGGCATCCGCTTGAAGGGCAAGCCGCAGATCAACCGCCACGCGTTGTTTCTGGATGGCTCGCTGGAAGTACAGGACGAGGGTAGCCAGCTGCTGGCCTACCTGCTCGCGCCGCGGCGCGGCGAGATGATCGCCGACTTCTGCGCCGGCGCAGGCGGCAAGACGCTCGCTCTCGCGATGCTGATGCACGGCGCCGGTCGAATCTATGCCATGGACGTGTCGGAGAAACGGCTGCGGGAACTCACGCCGCGGGCCGCGCGCGCGGGGATATCGAATGTGCATCCGATCGTGTTGTCGGGCGAGGGCGATATCCGCGCCAAGCGCCTCGCCGGCAAGCTGGATCGCGTGCTGGTGGACGCGCCGTGCAGCGGTTTCGGCACCCTGCGGCGCAACCCGGACCTGAAATGGCGCCATGGCGAAGGCGCGATTGCTGAACTCGCGGCGAAGCAATTGCGCATCCTCCATGCCGCCGCGAAGCTGCTCAAGCCGGGCGGGCGCCTCGTCTATGCCACCTGCAGCATCCTGTCCGAAGAGAACGAGGCGGTGGCCGATCGCTTTGCCGCGGAGCACCCGGAATTCGCGCCGCTTTCATGCACCGAATTGCTGGCCGTCCAGCGCATCGAGCTGCAAACCGGCGCACGGCTGCGCCTTTGGCCGCACCGGCACGGCACCGACGGCTTCTTCGCCGCGGCCTACGAGCGGCGTTAACGCCGCTCGTCCCCGCCACAAGCGGCGCTGATTACCAGAGAACGCGCAGGCCGATGGTGCCGAAGCGGCGCTCGGGAGACGACGGCTGCCGTCCGACCGTGGTGTCCACTTGCAGGCGATCGGGCATGACCCAGATGCGCAGGCCGGTGTGCAGCGTCGGCTTTTCACCGCGCTGGCCGTAGGTCTCCAATATTCCGTAGAGCCGCGGCGCGAGCAGCAGCACTTCGGCTCCCGCGCCCCAGGTGCCGCGTGAAATCTTCGCCACATTGTCGCGCATGCCGCCCAGGTTGGCATGCAGCACGACGCGGTCGTCGGCGAACGAGAAGCTGCCGATGGCGTTCACGTACGGGCTGTTGGCGGTATTTGCGAGCAAGCCCGCGCTGAACGCGAATCCCGCGCCATTGGTGACGAGGGGCTTGAGCAGCGCCTTGGCCTGGAATATGGCGGTGCGCGTGTCTCCAGCAAGCGCGCTGTCGATGCGCGCATGGCCGATGGTCAGTTCCGCGCCCCAGGGATTGCACGCTGGTACGAACCAGAACTCGTTCTCGTCGAAACGCCGCTGGCGCTTGACGAAGGTTTCGACCTGGCAGCCGCCCCGGTCGACCAGCCGCGCATCGTCAGTGACGAACGGGCGTGCCGCATGCGCCAACGGCGCCGCAAGTATGATGGTGAGTAGCAGCAGGCGCATGGTTCGGTAAACTACCTGATAATCATGACCGAAAACCAGATTGGCCGGTTGCTTGCGGACCTGTGGGCGGACCTGCACCAGCCGGCGATCCTGTGGCAGGCTGGCACGCTCGCGCTGTGCCTGCTGGCGGCCTGGTGGCTGGCGCAATTGCTGCAATGGCGGGCTCCCGACAGCAGCGCGGAGGCGTTCAAGCGGGGCGCGGCGGCGTTTCGCCGCGTCGTCTTTCCGCTGCTGGCAATGCTGCTGCTTGTCGCCGGCCGCGCGGTGCTCGGCAACTGGCACAGCACCAACCTGCTCAGCGTCGCGATTCCTCTGTTCGGCGCGCTGGCCGGTATCCGCTTCGCGGTGTATCTGCTGCGCCTCGGTTTCTCGCACGGCGGCTGGCTCGATCCATTCGAGCGCTCGATCGCGACCCTGGTATGGGCGGCGCTCGCGATGCATCTCACCGGGATCCTGCCGGAGATCGTCGCCTGGCTCTCGGAGGTCCACCTGACCGCGGGCAAGCACCAGTTTTCGCTCTGGACGATGCTCAGCGCGGCGTTCTGGGTCGGCATGACGCTGCTGCTCGCGTTGTGGGCGGGCGCCGCGCTTGAAGTCCGGCTGATGCGCGCCGAGAGCCTGCACAGCAGCCTGCGGGCCGTGTTCGCCAGGCTGGGCAAGGCGATGCTGCTGATCGCCTCGGTGCTGGTGGTGTTGCCGCTGATCGGCGTGGACGTCACGGTGCTGTCGGTGTTCGGCGGCGCGCTCGGCGTCGGCCTGGGCCTTGGTTTACAGAAAATCGCCTCCAACTACCTGTCTGGATTCATCATCCTGCTCGACCGGTCGATCCGGCTGGGGGACATGATTACGGCGGACAACCACTACGGCAAGGTGACGAATATCACCACGCGGTTTGTAGTGGTGCGCTCGCTTACCGGCGTGGAGGCGATCATTCCGAACGACACGCTGGTGACGACCACGGTGCTGAACCATTCGTATTCGGACCGCAGCGTGCGGCTGGTGGTGCGCGTGCAGGTGGCCTATCGCACGGACATGGCCGCGGTTTTGCGGACAATGGTCGAAGTCGCACGCGGGCATGCGCGCGTGCTGCGGGAGCCGGAGCCGACCGCGCAGGTCGTTCAGCTGGCCGATAATGGCGTGGATCTGGAGCTCGGATTCTGGATCAAGGACCCGGAGCTTGGCAGCCAGAATGTGCGCTCGGATTTAAGCGTCGCGCTGCTGTCGGAATTCAATGCCCGCGGAATCGAAATTCCCTTTCCACAACGGGAGGTTAGGATGTTGCAAGGCAGCAGCACCGATCAAGTGCGCAATAGTGCAGTACCGTGACTTTCTCTCACCTTGCAAGGGGGGTGGGTTCGCGTAGAATCCGCTCGGCCCGTCTGCAAAAGACGACATAACAAAGGCATCTGATGCTATTTAACGGCTTGCTGGACCTTCCTTGGTGGGGCTTGGTGCTGATAGGGCTGGTGCTGACGCATATTACGATCGCGTCGGTCACCATCTATCTTCACCGGAACCAGGCGCATCGCGCGCTCGATCTGCACCCGGCGGTGGCGCATTTCTTCCGCTGGTGGCTGTGGATGACGACCGGCATGGTGACCAAGGAGTGGACGGCAATCCATCGCAAGCATCACGCGAAGTGCGAGACCGAGGACGATCCCCACAGCCCGCAGGTCTATGGCATCAACCGCGTTCTATGGACCGGGGTGATGTTGTACGTGAAAGAGTCGCACTATCCCGAGACCATGGAACGCTACGGCCACGGCACGCCGGAAGACTGGGTCGAGCGCAACGTGTACGCGCGCCACTCGGTGCTTGGCCTCTGGCTGATGGGCGCCGTCAACATCGCCCTGTTCGGCGTGATTCCGGGTGCGATCATCCTGGTCACGCAGATTGCGTGGATACCGTTCTGGGCCGCCGGCGTGATCAACGGCATCGGCCATTTCTGGGGCTACCGCAACTGGGACGTGCCCGCACCCGACGCAAGCCGCAACATGTCGCCCATCGGCATGCTGATCGGCGGCGAGGAACTGCACAACAACCACCACGCCTACCCGGCGTCGGCCAAGTTTTCGCTGAAGTGGTACGAATTCGATCTCGGCTGGGCGTATATCCGCGGCCTCGAATCGCTCGGCCTGGCCACCGTCAAGAAGGTGGCGCCGACGCCGCGCTTCTCGGATCCGAAGCCGGTGGCCGACGAGGAGACGCTGGAGGCGGTGATCGCCAACCGCTACGACGTGCTCGCCCGCTACGCCACCTCGCTCAAGCATACTTACCAGCAGGAAATCGCCCGCTTGGGCCACTGGTCGCAGGAGGCCGAGGCGCTGAAGCCGGCCAAGCGCTATTTCGCGCGCTTGCAGCGGCTCTCGGAAGGCGAACGCGCGCGGCTTGCCGAGGCGGTCAAGAATTCGAAGGCGCTTGCCACGGCAATCGCGATGCGCGACGAGCTGGCGGCACTCTGGGCGCGTTCCAGCGCGACCCGGGAACAGCTCCTGAAGCAGCTGCAGGACTGGTGCTACAAGGCTGAAAACAGCGGTGTGCCGCCGCTCGTGGAATTCAGCCACCGCCTGCGCAGTTACGCGTAAGCAGAATCTCCGCAAATAAAAAAGCCCGCTTGCAGCGGGCTTTTTTCATGGGCAGATCGAGTTACTTGATCTTGCCTTCCTTGTACATGACGTGCTTCCTCGCCTTGGGATCGAATTTCATCATCTCGATCTTCTCTGGCTTGGTGCGCTTGTTCTTGGTGGTGGTGTAGAAGTGGCCGGTGCCGGCCGACGACTCAAGCTTGATTTTTTCGCGCATGGTCAGGCAGCCTTCTTTTTGGCTTTGATTTCGGCCAGCACGGCCTCCAGGCCGAGCTTGTCGATGCGGCGCAGGCCGGACGTGGACACGCGCAGGCGAACCCAGCGGCGCTCGGTCTCCAGCCAGAAGCGGCGGTAGTGCAGGTTGGGCAGGAAGGTACGGATGGTCTTGTTGTTCGCGTGTGAGACCAGGTGACCCTTCATCGGCTTCTTGCCGGTGACAGCGCAGACTCGAGCCATTTCAAACTCCGGAATAGTAGGTACGGCAGTGCGGAAAAGGCGCGAATTATACGCGAAAACAGCCACTTCATAACAGGCCGCGCTCGGCGAACGACAGCGCCTGGTGGCCCGCCACGATGAAGTGGTCCAGCACCTTGATGTCCACCAGTGACAGGGCCTCTTTCAGGTTGCGCGTCAGGAGCTCATCGGCCTGGCTGGGCTGTGCCACGCCGGAGGGATGATTGTGGGCAAATATGACGGCTGCGGCGTTGGCCCGCAGGCCGGCCTTGACGATTTCACGGGGATAGACTGAGGTCTGGGTGAGGGTGCCGCGAAACATTTCGTCGAATGAAATGACGCGGTGCTGGGCGTCCAGCCAAAGGCAGACGAAGACCTCGTGCTCGCGGCCCGAGATCGCCAGCCGCAGGTAATCCCGCACCGCGCCCGGGGAGGTGAGGGCGTTGGTCGAGCGCATGGCGTCCTGCAGGCTTCGGCGGGCGAGTTCCATCGCGGCCTCGAACTGCGCGCGCTTGGCTGGTCCGAGTCCCTTCACGCCCTTGAGGTCCGCGGCGAAAAGGCCGGCAATGCCCTTGAACCGCTCCAGAAGATCGCGCCCGAGCTCCACCGCGCTTTTGCCTGGCAGGCCTGTGCGCAGGATCACGGCGAGCAGCTCCGCGTCGCTCAGAGACCCTGCGCCCTGCGCCAGCAGTCGCTCGCGGGGCCGCTCCGCCAGCGGCCAGTCCGAAATGGCCATATGACCGGTTTCCTCTACAATCGTCATCCCTTAACGCTCGGGGTGTCACGGTCGATGACTGCGCGATGACCTTGAAGGGAAAGAGAATTCTGCTTGGCATCACCGGCGGGATCGCCGCCTACAAGTCGGCGGTGCTGGCGCGCGCGCTGGGCAAGGCCGGCTGCGATGTCCGCGTCGCCATGACCGAGGCCGCGACCCGGTTCGTGACCCCGGTCACCATGCAGGCGCTCACGGGGCAGGCCGTCTGGACCGATCTCTGGGACCCGCGCGTCGCCGACAACATGTCGCACATCGAACTGTCGCGCGACCGCGACCTGATCCTGGTGGCGCCGGCGAGCGCGGATTTCCTCGCCCGTGTCGCGCTCGGGCTGGCCGACGACCTGCTTAGCACCCTGGTGCTGGCGAGGCGCTGCGGCCTGATGGTGGCGCCGGCGATGAACGTGGAGATGTGGGACAACCCGGCGACGCAGCGAAACTTGCGCAGCCTGCGCGTGGACGGCATCGCCTTCGCGGGGCCCGCTGCCGGCGACCAGGCCTGCGGCGAGATTGGCATGGGACGCATGCTCGAGCCGGAGCAGATCCTGGCCGAGGTCGAGGCCTGGTTCCAGCCCAAGTCGCTTGCCGGCAAGCGCGTGCTGGTCACCGCGGGACCGACCGAAGAGTCGATCGACCCGGTGCGAGTGATCACCAATTCGAGTTCGGGAAAAATGGGCTTCGCGGTTGCGCGTGCGGCGCGCGAAGCCGGAGCCAAGGTGACCTTGATCAGCGGGCCAGTCTCGCTCGCGACGCCGGAGGGCGTGGAGCGGGTGGATGTACGCAGCGCCCAGCAGATGTTCAACGAGGTGAAGGCCTCGGTAGACGGCTACGACGTCTTCGTCTCGGTCGCGGCAGTCGCGGACTGGAAGGTTTCGAACGCCTCGAAGCAGAAAATCAAGAAGGCGAACGGCAAGGCGCCTCAGTTGAAGCTGGAAGAAAACCCCGACATCCTCGCCTGGGTGGCTGCGCGCAAGAACGCGCCGTTCTGCGTCGGCTTCGCGGCCGAGAGCGAGAAGGTCGCGGCCAATGCGCGTGCCAAGCGCGCGAAGAAGGGTGTGCCGCTGATCGCCGCGAATCTCGCGCAGGATGCGATCGGCGCCGACGACAATGCCATCACGCTGTTCGACGCCCGCGGCAGTCACGAGCTCGGCCGCGGCCCCAAGATCGAGCTGGCGCGCAAGCTGGTGGCGCACGTCGCCGGCATGCTCAAGAAGCGCTGAATTGCGCAGGCTCGACGTAAAAATCCTCGATGCGAGGATCCGCGAGCTGCTGCCGCAGTACGGCACGCCGGGCGCCGCCGGCCTCGACCTGCGCGCCTGCCTGGATGCACCGCTGGAACTCAAGCCCGGCGACAGCCAGCTGGTGCCTGCGGGGATCGCGATCCACATCGGCGATCCCGGCTTTGCCGCAATCGTCCTGCCGCGCTCCGGGCTGGGCGCCAAGCACGGCATCGTGCTCGGCAATCTCGTGGGCCTGATCGACTCCGACTACCAGGGACAGGTGTTCATCTCGGTCTGGAACCGCGGCCAGGCGGCGTTCACGATCCAGCCGATGGATCGCATCGCGCAGCTGGTAGTGGTGCCGGTGCAGCAGGTCGAATTCAACGTCGTAGATGAGTTCGAGAATTCCAGCCGCGGCACCGGCGGCTTCGGCAGCACCGGGAAGAACTGACGTCCATAGCCGTCATCCCCGCGAAAGCGGGGATCCAGGTATTCGTCGATGGGTCCCCGCCTTCGCGGGGACGACGCGTCAAGCGAGCGAATCGGCCCAGATGGTGCGGGCCCAGTTCCAAGCGTAGGTCCCTTCGGCTTCGGTGCGCGCTGCCGACACGCCCCCCGATCCCGGCACGGCCTTGAGCGTGCGGTCCTTCTCGTCCCAGGCATGCACCGAGGAGACGCGGATCGCTTCCTTCTGCGACACGAAGCTGTAGCAGGTATTGAGGATCTGCATCGGCGCCGGTGTGCGCCCGCCGAGGATCTCGACGATCGCCGCCGCGGCGATCTTGGCATGGTTGTTGGCCATGCTGGCCGACTTGGGCATCGCCGGCGCCGAGAGCGTGGCATCTCCCAGCACATGCACGCCGGGTACGGCCTTCGACTCCATCGTGCGCCAGTCCACGTCGCACCAGCGGTTGTTGGTCGTGATCAGGCCGGCCTGCAGCGCGATATTGCCGGCGCGGTGCGGCGGCACGACATTCAGCACGTCGCCCTTCACATCCTCCACCTCCAGCTTCACGGTCATGGCGGCCGGATCGACGCCTACCGCTTTCGCGTTGCCGCGGTACTCGAGGATGCCGGGATAGAGGTCTTTCCAGGCTGCCTTGAACAGGCCTGCCTTCGAGGTGACGTCCGGGTTGGCGTCCAGCACCAGCACCTTGGAGCGCGGCTTGGCCTGCTTGAAGTACGCCGCTACCATGCTGGCGCGCTCGTAGGGCCCCGGCGGGCAGCGATACGGCGCCAGCGGGACCGACAATATGTACACGCCACCGTCGCGCATTTGCTCCAGCTGGCGGCGCAGATCCACCGTCTGCTGACCTGCCTTCCAGGCGTGCAGAACGCGGCCGGATTGCATCGCCGCCTCATAGCCCTGCACGTCGTTGAACGTGAAATCGACGCCCGGCGACACGACGAGGCGCTCGTAGGCGATATCTCCGCCGCGCGCGAGGCGCACGGTTTTTTTCGCCGCATCGACCGCGACCACGTCGTCGCGCACCACCTGCACGCCGTGCCGGCGCAGGCCTTCGTAGCCGGTCGTGATTTCCTGCATGCTCGAATATCCGGCCAGCACGAGGTTGGAGATCGGGCAGGACGTGAAGCTGCCTTCGCGTTCGACCAGCACCACGTCGATCGACGGATTCCACATGCGGATGTATTTGGCCACCGTGGCGCCGCCAAAGCCGCCGCCAATCACCACCACGCGCGCCCTGGACGGCACGGCGCTTGCGCATCCGGCAAGTCCAGCCAGCGAGCTGGCTCCTGCAGTGGCACCGGCGAGCTTGAGAAAATCTCTGCGTTTCATGGCGCCACCTACCGTTTCTGCGCGGCAAACCACGCCGCAAGCGCGTTGATCTGCGGGCCTGTATAGCCCTTGGCGATCTGGTGCATCACGGTCGCGGGGCGCTTGCCGTCCCTGAAATCCACCAACTGCCTGACGATGTAGTCGGCCGGCAAGCCCGCGAGCGGAACGAGGTCCTTCGACGGGTTGCGTCCTTCGGTGCCGTGGCAGATGGCACAGGGGGCGGCGAGGTTTCGTCCCTGTATATCCTGCGCGGCAACGGGACAGGCGGCCACGACGGTCGCGGCGAGAATCAGAAACCTCATGCTAGACCTCCGCTGATTGAATCGTCAGGCGACCGGTTCGGCAGTCGCGGGCGGCGAGGCCGCCGCCGGTGCTTCGAAGCGCAGGACAACCTTTTCGCTTTCGTCGATGTCGATCGTGACCTTGCCGCCGTGCACCAGCTTGCCGAACAGCAGTTCGTCGGCCAGCGCGCGGCGGATGGTGTCCTGGATCAGGCGAGCCATCGGGCGCGCGCCCATCAGCGGATCGAAGCCTTTCTTCGCCAGGTGCTCTTTCAGCGCCTGCGTGAAGTTGGCCTCGACCTTCTTCTCGGTCAGCTGCTCGTCCAGTTGCATCAGGAACTTCTCGACCACCCGCATGATGACGTCGTGGTCCAGCGCCGCGAACGAGATCACGGCGTCCAGGCGGTTCCTGAACTCGGGCGTGAACATCTTCTTGATCGCTTCCATCTCATCGCCGGCCTTTACCGAATGCGTGAAGCCCATGCTGTTCTTTGCCAGCGACTCGGCACCCGCATTGGTGGTCATGACGATCACGATGTTGCGGAAGTCGGCTTTCCGGCCGTTGTTGTCCGTCAGCGTGCCGTGGTCCATCACCTGCAGCAGGATGTTGAAGATGTCCGGATGCGCCTTCTCGATCTCGTCGAGCAGCAGCACGGCGTGCGGCTTCTTGGTGATCGCCTCGGTCAGCAGGCCACCCTGGTCGAAGCCGACGTAGCCCGGCGGCGCGCCGATCAGGCGGCTGACGGCGTGGCGCTCCATGTACTCGGACATGTCGAAGCGGATCAGCTCGATGCCCATGCAGTAGGCGAGCTGGCGCGCGACCTCGGTCTTGCCGACGCCGGTCGGGCCGCTGAACAGGAAGTTGCCGATCGGTTTCTGCGGATTGCCCAGGCCCGAGCGCGCCATCTTGATGGCGGCGGTGAGCGCGTCGATCGAGGGATCCTGGCCGAACACCACCGCTTTCAGGTCGCGGCCCAGGTTGGCGAGCGCGCTGCGGTCGTCCGTGGACACGCTGCGCGGCGGGATGCGCGCGATCTTGGCGATGATGTCCTCGATCTCGG
>JBDTRO010000127.1:0-2513 GCA_039931635.1 Betaproteobacteria bacterium
CTTCGGCGTTGTAAGTCGTCACCAGCGCTCCCAGCCACGCGCCCGGCAGCCGCGCGCGCAGCGCGTCGATCAACGGCGTGGTGCACACCAGGTCGCCGATGTTGTCGCGGCGCAATAGCAGGATTCGCGGCGCACCGCTCATGAGGATTCGCGGCGCGCCGCTCATGGGGATGCGCGGCGCGGGTGCAGCGTCGAGAGCCATAGCCCCAGCAATAGCGCGGCGAGCAGGCCGTGCTCGTGGTGCAGCGTGGTGTTGACCATCCCGACCCCGCAGGTGACGATCCAGGCGCCCGCAGCGCCGCCCCACGTCAGCCACTCAAGATCGCTGCCGGCCGCCGGCGGGCGGCGCCGGATGAGCGCGACGAGCCAGGCGAGCAGCACCGCCGAGAGTGCCGCGAAGCCTGCCGTGCCGCGCTCCGCGAGCGCATTGACGAACAGGTTGTGGGCATGCGGCGACAGCACAAAGCGCGCCTCGTCGTAGTCCTTTCCCGCCTCGGCGCGCCAGCCGCGCACCATGTCGAGCGAGATCCTGCTGTAGTTGTCCATGCCGACGCCGAACCACGGATAGCGCTCCCAGGCCGCGAGCGCCACGCGCCAGATGCCGTCGCGATAGGCGAGCACGTTCTGCGCTTCGGCATTGGCCTCCTGCTTGCGGACCGCTTCTACATTGAGACTCACCGCCAAAGCCGCAACCAGCGCCACGGCGGCAAGGCTGGCAACAAGGGGCGCCTTCGAGCGCGGCCACCATGCGGCGGCAATGAGCAGGAGCATCAGAAGGCCCGCGCCAATCGCGCCGCGACTCGCCGTCACGACCAGGGAAACCAGCAGCAGCGCGCAAACCGCCAACGCCATGGCGCGGCGGCCCGTGCTCCAGGCGCGCCAGTAGGCGAACAGCCAGCTCGCACAGACGCCGAATACGATCGCGAGGTAGATCGCGGTGTGATTCACATGGCCGACCGAATGCAGCTGCAGGGTGCCGCTCTTGCCGGCGCCGCTCCACAGGCGCCAGTAGCCATGCGCCAATCCTGCAATGGTGGAAACGACAAGCGCGGCCAGCAACCAGCGGATTTCGGCGGCGCTGTAGCCGCCGCGCTTCACCAGCCAGCCCAGCAGCGCGTAACGCGCGAGTTCGTGCGCGCCGCCCAGTTCGGTGCCCTGCAGGCCCGAAAATGCCGCGACCAGGTAGCCCGAGGCAATCCAGAGCGCGAACAGCGAGTCCCAGTAATCCCAGCGGCCGCCGAAATCGTGCGCCCGCGTTCGATTGAGCAGCCATGCGCCGACGAATCCCAGCCAGGTGAGATTCTTCGGCATTTCGAGCAGCGGCAGGAAGACGCAAAACGCGACCAGCAGGCCCGTCTCGACCGGAAATCGAACTTTCCTGAGCTCTGAAATCATGGCGCGCGCAGTCTAGCAGCCGAGCGTAAACCGCGGCGCCTCTCTCAACGCAACAGTTCGGCCGCGGCCCGCAGCACGTCATCGACGCCGATCGCGTGCATGCAACGCGGCGCGGGGCATTCGGCCAGCGTCCGCTGGCAGCGCCGCACCCAGGCGAGCTCGCGCTTGAACAGGATCCGCTGGTCGCGGCAGGGAAAATTCTCCACCGTCGCAGTGCGGCAGGGAAGCTCGCGCAGGAATTCGCCCGGACCGACCAGCGTCGCGGACGCAGGACCATAGAGCGTGACGCCGGGGGTGCCGGTGAGGCGGCCCAGATGCGCGACGCCGGTATCGGGGCTGAGAACAAGGCGCGCGCCCTTGATGAGATGCCATAGTTGCGCGAGATCGAGCGCGCCGGCAAAGGAGGCGAAGCGGCGCCCGGGATCGATCGCGGCAACCTCGCTTTCCTCTCCGCGCCCTGCACTCCACACGGCCTGCAATCCGCGCCGCTCGAGATCCTCGGCCACCGCGAACCAGCGTTCGGGATTCCACTGCTTCAGCCTGCTGCTTGCGCCGACGTGAATGACGCAGTACTGGCCTGCCGGCCGGTCGAAGGGCGCGCAAGGAGGTGCAGGCCAGTCCTGCGGCTGGTAGGGACGCGGCGCGGGTCCGTCGGCGAGCATGGCAACCATATCTCCCCAGGCGGCCGGCTGATCCGGATAAGGCCGCAATTCGTCCACCGGCCAGCTCTTGTACGCCGGCCGGTCGCCCGAGTGCGCGACGATCCAGCGCGCGCCCGCGGCCGCGGCAAGCCAGGCATGGCGGTTGTCGCCCGGCACGAACGCCAGATCGAAACCCTCGGGCGCGAAGAGCGCGGACAGCGTTGCCGTGTCGCGCGGCTCGAAGATGAGCGGCTCGATGCCGTAGGGGCGCGCCGCATACAACGGCGCGAACGCGCGCCGTACCGTCATTGCGATGTGCGCCTGCGGATACTGCTCGCGCAATTTCGCGACCAGCGGCGTCAGCATCAAGGTGTCGCCGAGCAGCAGGTGGTGCGCGATCAGGATGCGGCGCGGCGCGGCAGGCCGCGCGCGGCGCCGCGCGCGAAGGAAGCGATGCGCGACGGCGCGCGGCAGCAG
>JBDTRO010000128.1:0-8116 GCA_039931635.1 Betaproteobacteria bacterium
TCACCGCCATCACCTGGCTGCCCGGGCAGAAAAGCCCGGTGCACGGCCATTACGTCTGGTGCGCGTACGGCGTCGTGGAGGGCGAACTGACCGAGGAGAAATTCCGCGCGCCCGGCGCCCTGCTCGAGCCGGTCGGCACGACGATGATCCGCGCCGGCGAGATCGCCGACATCGACCTCGGCGGCCCGATTTACCACCGCGTGTCGAACCAGACGCAGAAGGCGCTCGTGACGCTGCACACCTACGGCGTCGCCGCCGACAGCCTGACCACCGGCATCAACCGCATCTACGCGGAAGGATGAGCGAAGCAGACCGCCGCGCGGTCAGCGCGTGGCTGTTCGTTTGCGCCGCGTTCACCTTCGCGATGGTCGTCGTGGGCGGCATCACACGCCTCACGGAGTCGGGCCTTTCCATCGTCGAATGGCAGCCGCTCATCGGCGCGTTGCCGCCGCTGTCGCAGGCGGACTGGGAGGCGCTGTTCGCCAGGTACCGCGAGACGCCGCAGTACCAGAAGGTCTTTTCCGAAATCGGCCTCGAAGGCTTCAAGAGCATTTTCTGGTGGGAGTATGCCCATCGCCTGCTCGGGCGGGTAATTGGGTTGGTTTTCCTGCTTCCCTTGCTCTACTTTCTTTGCAGGAAAAGCCTGTCCCGTTCCATGGCGTGGAAACTCGCCGGCCTGTTCGTGCTGGGCGGATTGCAGGGCGCGATGGGCTGGTACATGGTGCAAAGCGGCCTGGTGGACGATCCGCGCGTCAGCCACTTGCGCCTCACCGCCCACCTCGGCCTCGCATTGCTGATTTTCTCGGTAGAACTGTGGCTTGCCCTTGATATTCTGAATTCCGGAAATAAACGGTGCGCCACTTTTCCGCTTGTCGTCCTCGGCCTGGTCTTCCTGATGGCGCTCTCCGGCGGATTCGTTGCCGGCCTGCGTGCTGGGCATGCCTACAACACCTTTCCGCTCATGAACGGCCAGCTCGTGCCGCCAGAAACCTTCATGCTCGAACCCTGGTGGCGCAATTTTTTCTGGAATGTCGCCACCGTGCAGCTCGCGCACCGGACGATTTTCTGGCTGCTGCTGGTTCTGGTTCCGCTGCTCTGGTGGCAGGCGCGGTCCACGCAGGCGAAGATCGCTGCGCACCATCTGCTCGGGATGTTCCTGATCCAGGCGTCGCTCGGGATCTCTACCTTGCTGCTCTCCGTTCCCGTCCCGCTCGCCGCAATGCATCAGGCCGGCGCGGTGCTGCTGCTCGCCACGGCACTCTGGACGGCGCACGGCCTGCAGCGCCGCTAGTACGCGCGCTTCCCGCCCAGCGGATCGCCGACCAGTTCCCGCAGGCGCGACGCGCCGATCACCTGCACGCCGTCGCCCATGGTCGCCAGCGTATCGACCGCCATCCGCGCCACCTGCCGCACGCGCACGGGTTGCAGCGCCTGCGGTGTCATGTAGCTGCCCAATGTCCGCACCACTCCGCCGCCCACCTTCTCGAAAAACCCGGACGCGGGCGCGCTCGTCGCGTCCCCGACCGGACGCAGTAGCAGCGTGCGCTCGAAACCGGCGGCAAGGATCGCCAGCTCATCCGTGTCCCGGATCGCCGGCACCGCGCCCATCTGCAGCAGCGCCTCCAGCGGCGTAATCACCGCCAGCCGGCGCGCGCCCGCTGCGCGCATGCGGCGCGCCAGCGCCGCCGCCCATTCGCTCGAGATCGCGACATAGGGCTTGGCGATCTTCCAGAACGATTTCGCCTCGGGCTCGATGCACAGGTAAAGGTCTTCCGGCGCCCGCTTCATGTCCGCGCAGGGATCCCAGTCGCCGCGCCCGGCCGGCACCACGACCGAGGCCAGCTTCGCCACGTGGCTGCGCATCGTCTTGCGCACGCCCACGCAGACTTGCGAGTAAAGCGTGCTTTCCAGCAGGACATTGAGCAGTTCCTCGCCCAGCTTGCCGGTGTTGCCGATGATGAACGCACTGCGCGTGGCAGCCGCTGTTACAGTCGAATGTTGTGCGCCGGCGAGTGCCTGTTCGAGACCGCTCAAACGGGCTTTCGTTCGTCCGCCAGCCGCACAACGTTCGACTCACTCGGCACCGGGGGCTCGATTTCCGCGGCTTCGATCTTCTGGAATTGCTGCGAAATCTTGCGGCTCGAAGTCTGCACGTCCTCGACGTCCTGGTTCGCCTGGCGGATATGGTCGGCCAGCTTCTTCATGCGCTCGTCGAAGCGGCGGAAATCGGCGCCCAGCCGGCCGAGCGCGTCCTTGATGACGTGGATCTGCTTGCGCGTCTCGACGTCCTTGAGCACCGCGCGCGCGGTGTTCAGCACCGCCATCAGCGTGGTAGGCGAGACGATCCAGACGCGCTTCGCCTGGGCATAGTCCACCACTTCGGCGTGGTAGGCGTGTATCTCCGCGAACACCGCCTCCGCCGGCACGAACATCACCGCGCCGTCCGAGGTCTCGTTCTCGATGATGTATTTCGACGCAATCGCGTCCACGTGCTTGCGCAGGTCTGCGCGGAACTGCTTCTGCGCCAGGGCGCGCTCCGCGTCGCTGCCTTCGAACATGCGGTTGTAGTTTTCCAGCGGGAATTTCGAATCCACGCACACCAGGCCCGTCGGGTCCGGCAGGCGCAGCGCGCAGTCGACGCGCGCGCCACTGGACAGCGTGTACTGCATCTCGAAGGCATTGGGCGGCATCACGTTGCGCACCAGGGCTTCGAGCTGGACTTCGCCGAAAGCGCCGCGCGATTTCTTGTCGCCCAGCAGTTCCTGCAGGCTCACCACGCTGCCCGTCAGCGAATCGATCTTCTTCTGCGCTTCGTCGATGGTCGCCAGGCGTTGCATCACGCTGACGAAGGTCTCGTTGGTCTTCTTGAAACCCTCGTCCAGCCGCTCGCTCACCCGGTTGGACATCTGGTCGAGACGCGTGTCCAGCTTGCCGGCGATCGACTCGCGCAGCTCGGTGAGCTGCCCGCCCAGGCGATCGCCCTGCCTGGTGAGGCCATCGTGCAGGTCGTTCAGCATCTGGCGATGCTTTTCCTCGAGGGCCGATTGAATCCGCAGCATCAACCAGACGCCAAGCCCGAGTGCAACGAGAACGACTACGATTGCCGTTTCAGCCATGCCGCATTCTAAGGCTTCGGCCCCGCCGGAATCCTAGACCGAATCGCGCAGCGTAAGGGCGGGAGAGGCGGACAGCACCTTGCGCGCCGAGAGCCATGCATTCAGCGAGAGTAGCAGAAGGCCGGCGAGCGGTCCCGCGAGCCAGAGCTCCGGGCTGGGCGGCAGGTCGAGCTCGAATACGCGGCGCGCGAGCAGCTGCCCGATGGCGGCGGCGCCGGTCGTCGCGAGGATGCCGGCGAGCAGGCCCATGGCAAGAAATTCGACGCGCTGGCTGCCAGTGACCTGCGCGCGCGACGCGCCATAGACGCGCATCACGGCTGCCTCGCGCCGGCGTTCGTCCTCGGTCGCCACCAGCGCCGAGTACAGCACCAGCAGGCCCGCGCCCAGCGCGAACATGAACACCACCTGCACCGCGGTGATGACCTGGTCGATCACGCCCTGCGCCTGCTTGACGGCCGCGCCGACATCCACCAGCGTGAGGTTCGGAAAGCGCGCGGCAAGGTCATTCATCAACGGCGCATCCCGCTCATCGAGCCGGAATGCCGAGATGTAGCTCGCCGGAAAACGTCCGACCAGGCCGGGCGGCCCGATGACGAAGAAATTCACCTTCATCGAATCCCAGCGTAGCTTGCGCATGGAAGTCACGCGCGCCGAGAACGACTCGCCGCCAACCGCGAAGGTCAGCTCGTCGCCCATCTTCCAGCCCAGCGTCTTCGCGATCCCCTCTTCGACCGAGACCTCCTGCGTTCCCGGCGCGAACCACTTGCCCGCGACGATCGTGTTGTGCGCCGGCGGCTGATCGGAAAAAGACAGATTGAACTCGCGCTCGACCAGGCGGCGCGCGCGTTCTTCCGTGAAGTCCGCCTCCGTGACGCTTTTCCCGTTCACCGCGGTAAGCCGGCCGCGCACCATGGGATTCAACTCGGGCGCCGCGATGCGCCGGCTGATGAAGAACGCCTTGACCTCGGCCAGCTGATCCGGTTGCACGCCCAGCAGGAAACGGTTGGGCGCATCCGGCGGCGCGCTGCGCCGCCAGGCTTCTACGAGGTCGTTGCGCGTGAAAGTCAGCAGCAGGACCGCGGTCAGCCCGAGCGCCAGGCTCGCCACCTGGATCGCGTTGCCGCGCGCGTGGCGCCGCAGGTTGGCAAGCCCGTAGCGCAGCGCAATGCTGTTCGAGCCAAGCCGGCGCGCGACCGGGCCACTGGCCGCGAGCCGCAGGCCCAACCAGGCCACTACGGCGAACACGGCGACAGCAATACCGAAGCCGCCCACCACCGTAACACCCAGGGCGACGTCTCCCGCCTGCCAGATGAGCAGGCCCGAAAGCGACACCAGCCCCGCGGCATACACTGCGAGCGTGCTGCCGGACGCGGCGCCGGCCTCGCGCCGGATGACACGCACAGGAGGCACGTTCTTCAGCTGCACCAGCGGCGGCAGCGCAAAGCCCAGCAGCAACACCAAACCGACCAGAAAGCCCTGCAGCGCCGGCAGCATCGAAACCGCCGGCAGGTCCGCGCGCAGCAGCCCGCCGAGAATCTCGGCGATGAAAAGCTGCGCCACGAAGCCGATCGCCGTGCCGATGGCGCAAGCCACCAGCCCAAGCAGCACGAATTCGCAACCGAACAGCATCAGGAGCCTGGTCTGCGTTGCACCGAAGCAGCGCATCACCGCGCAGCCGTCCAGGTGCCGCTCGACGAAGCGGCGCGTGCCCAGCGCGATGGCGACGCCGGCCAGGATCGCCGAGAGCAGCGCCGTCAGCCCGAGGAAACGCTGTGCGCGCTCGACGGCACCGCGCACTTCCGGCCGCCCGCTTTCCAGGTTCTCAACGCGCTGGCCGCGCTCCATCCGGCCTTTCGCCCACGTTTCCAGCGCTGTCACCTGCTCGGGCAAGCCGGCGGCGTAGAGGTAGTGCCAGACGCGGCTGCCGGTCCGCACCAGCCCGGTGGCAGGCAGGTCGGCGACATTCATGAACAGCCGCGGCGCAATATTGAAGAAATTCGCGCCGCGTTCGGGCTCCAGCGTGAGGATCGCGGCGATCTCCAAAGTCGAAGCGCCCAGCTTGATTCTGGCACCCACCGGGGCGGAGAGCGAGGTGACGAGGCGTTCCTCGATCCATACGGTGCCGGGTTTCGGCCCCTCCTGTGCCGGCGCATCGGCCGCATTGACCGCGGCGGCGATCCTCAACTTGCCGCGCAAAGGGTAATTGGCGGAAACCGCCTTGACGCCGGCCAACACCGAGTTGTCGCCGGCGATCGCCATGCTGATGAAGGTCGTCGCCTGCGCGCTTTCCAGGCCGCGGCGCGCGATCTCCTCCGCAATACCGCTTTGCCAGGGATGGTCGGAAACCAGCACCAGGTCGGCGCCCAGAAGCTGATGGGCGTCGCGCACGAGGGCCCTGCCGACGCGATCGGCGAAGAACGCTACGCTGGTGATGCTCGCCACCGCCACCACCAGCGCCATGGCGAGGACGCGCAGCTCACCCGCGCGCCAGTCTCGCAAAAGCATCTGGAAGGATTGCTTCATCCTGCGGCGATCTGCCCGGCGACCAGCCGGATGACGCGGCCGCAGCGCTGCGCCAGGTGCTCGTCGTGCGTCACCATCACGAGCGTGGTGCCGAAGCTGCGATTGAGTTCGAACACCAGGTCGATCACGCCCGAGCCGGCCGCGGCGTCCAGGCTGCCGGTGGGCTCGTCGGCGAAAAGGAGTTTGGGCCGCACGGAGAACGCCCGCGCCAGCGCGACGCGCTGCTGCTCGCCGCCCGAGAGGTGCTTGGGGTAATGGCCGAGGCGGTCCTGGAGGCCGACTCTTGCCAGTATTTCCCGCGCCCTGGCCTCCGCGGCCGCATCTTTTCTCAGCTCCAGAGGCAACATTACGTTCTCCAGCGCTGTCAAAGACGGCAGCAGCTGAAAGGACTGGAACACGAACCCTACCGATTTCCCGCGCAATTCGGCGCGCTGGTCCTCGTCCAGCTTGAACAGGTCCGCGCCGTCCACTTCCACCGTGCCGGCGGTCGGCGTGTCGAGCCCGGCGAGGATCGCGAGCAGCGTGGACTTGCCCGAACCCGAGGCGCCGACGATGGCGACCGCGTCGCCCGCCGTGACGCTCAGGTCGATTTCCCGCAGAATGACAAGATCACTGGAGCCGCTCTTGACCGTCTTGCCGATGCCGCGTGCGCTGAGAATCGTTTTTTCGGTTTTATCCATGGTCCTGGGGTTCACGGCATCAGCCGCTCAAGGGCACACGCTGCTTGTCTACGGCGACAGCCTGTCGGCGGCGTACGGCATGCCGGAACAGCGCGGCTGGGTGGCCCTGCTCGGGGCACGATTAAAGCGTGAGCGGCCTGATTATAACGTCGTGAATGCCAGCATTTCCGGCGAAACCACGGCCGGCGGCCTGGCGCGCATCGACGCCGTGCTGGAGCGCCACAAGCCGCAGATCGTGATTCTCGCGCTGGGCGCGAACGACGGGTTGCGCGGCCTGCCGATCGGCGCCATGAAGAAGAACCTGGAAGCCATCATCGCGCGCGCGCAGAAAGCCGGGGCACGAATCCTGGTCGCGGGCATGCGCATGCCGCCCAACTACGGCGAGACTTACGCGCAGGCGTTTGAAAACGCTTTCGCCGAAGTGGCGAAGACCAGCCGCACCGCCCTGCTGCCGTTCCTGATGGAAGGTTTCGCCGAAAAGACGGAACTCTTCCAGGCCGACCGCATCCACCCGAGCGAATCGGCGCAACCTGCGATGCTGACCAATGTCTGGAAGCCGCTCGCCCCATTACTCAGGAAATAGGACTCTACCCATGCGACGAATGATTCCCGCCACCCTATGCCTCATCGCCGTGTTGGCGGCGCCCTGCGCGCAGGCGCAAGGCGACTACCCGAACAAGGCGATCCTTTTCATGGTGCCGCAGGCGGCGGGCGGTTCGACCGACCTGCTCGCCCGCACCATCGGCCAGAAACTCTCGACGGCGCTGGGACAGCCGGTCGTCGTCGACAACCGCGCGGGCGCGAACGGCATCATCGGCGCCGAACTGGTGGCCAAGGCCGCGCCCAGCGGCTACACGCTGCTGGTGGGCGGCACCGGGCCGATGGCGATCAATCCGAGCCTGTATGCGACGCTCCCCTACGATCCGGTCAGGCAGTTCACGCCGGTGGCCATGTTCGGTTATTCCACCAGCGTCCTCGTCGTTCATCCTTCCATGACGCCCGCTACCATCGGCGAGCTCATCGCGCAGGCCCGCTCCAAACCCGGGCAATACAAATACGCCTCGGCCGGCTTCGGCAGCACGCCGCATCTTTCGGCCGAGATGTTCAAGCAGCTGGCCGGCGTCGATCTCCTGCACGTACCCTACAAGGGCAGCACGCCGGGCGTGAGCGCCACCATCACCGGCGAGACCGATCTCATGTTCACCGGCGTGGCGTCAGCCGTGGGCCACATCAAGTCGGGCCGCCTGCGCGCGCTGTCCATCAACGGCCCGCGGCGTTCACCCGTACTGCCCGAGGTGCCGACCGCCGGCGAGTCGGGCCTGCCGGGATTCGAGGCGGATTTCTGGATCGGCCTGTTCGCGCCGATGGGCACGCCGCGTGCGGTCGTCCTGCGGCTGAACGCCGAGGTCAACAAGGTCGTCACGGAAGACGCGATGAAGGACCGCTTCATGGCCATCGGCGTCGACCCGCTGGCGGTGAAGCCGGAGCAATTCGGCGAGATCCTCGCGAAAGACACCGAACGCTGGTCGAAAGCGGTGAAAAGCTCGGGCATGAAGCCCGAGTAGCGACTCAGGCGAAGGTCAGCCGCGCCTCGCCGGGTTGCAGGCGCCCGATGCGCCGCGCCTGGGCGAAGCCGCGCTTCGCGAATTCTTCAAGCACGGCCTTCTCTGCCTCCGGCGCGCAGGCGACCAGCAGCCCGCCGCTGGTCTGCGGATCGGTGACCAGCTTGCGCTGCCATTCAGGCGCGCCGGCGGGTAGAGAGACGTCCTGGCCGTAGCCCTTCCAGTTCCGGTCCGA
>JBDTRO010000129.1:0-5633 GCA_039931635.1 Betaproteobacteria bacterium
CGACCTGCAGCAGCGTGTAGCCATCCGCAGCTGCCTTGGCGACCACCTCGGTCCCGATGTTGCCGCTGGCGCCGGCGCGGTTCTCGACGATGAATTGCTGGCCGAGGTGATCCGACAGCCATTGACCCATCAAGCGCGCCTGGATGTCGGTGGCCCCGCCAGCGGGAAAGCCGACGATGATGCGTACCGGCCGTGACGGATAGGCTTGCGCCCGGGCAATGCGGGGCACGGCCGACAAGCCAGCGGCACCAATAACCAATTGAAGGAATGTGCGGCGGGGAAAACGCATGATGCTCCCTCCAAGTCTGTGCTGCCTTATAAGCGCCATTGTGCACCGTCACACCGGGGCCGGTGGTGGACGTTCAGGCCGGATTGGCGGCTTCTTGCTGCAACCCGCCGCCGTAAGCGGTCATTCAAATATCCACTCAGATCCACACCTATCAAAGATGATGAGGTACCTCCCAAGGGCGCAGGAATTCGCGGCGTTACCAACGGAGAGTTGAAAGTGGTACGGAAGTTCGGCCAGGTCTGACCAGATTCCAGCGGTGGTTTGATGGTCTGATCGGATGGTCACACCTGCATAGGACGCGTTGAACCGACCTCAGGCACCCTCCACCAACTCAGGCAAACGCTGCAACGGTGCCCGATTGCGCTATGCTGGGAAATGGAGAGCGAGGATAAGCATGCTTCCGTCGAGCGGAAGCTAACCGACGAGAAACTGCGCACAGAACGGGAAAATACAGACCGCGCCCTGTCCGACACGCAGCAATCCGTCGACGAGGACGCCGACCAAGTTGTCCGGCGCGCGCGTGAGAACGCCGACGCTGTTCTGGAAGTCGCGCGCGAAAAGGCAGACGAACAGCTCGCCGGTCCTGCGCCGAACGTATCCCCGAGCGATACGGTGGCCCAGGAACGGGCCGTCGAGGACGAAACCCTGCGCGAGGAGCGGGCCACCGCGGACGAGAGCCTGGACCGCGAGCGCAGGAAAGACGCGAGCGACTTGAGCCGGTTTCTGCCGCTGGAACGTGAGGCCACCGACAGAATGCTGCTGATCGAGCGCGCGCGATCGGACGCCGCCGTTGAAAATCGGGACGATTTTCTTGGCATGGTCTGCCACGACCTGCGCGACTTGCTTAGTGGAATCGTCCTGAGCTCGTCGATGCTCGCGGAGCGTGCCTCCCAAAGCGACGAAGGCAAGCGGACGCTCGAGAGAACTGAGACCATCCGGCGCTACGCGGCGCGTATGGACCGTCTCATCGGCGACTTGGTCGACGTGGCCAGCATCGACGCCGGCAAGCTGGCCGTCGTCAGTGTCAAGGCGGACACGGCGTCTCTCGTCGCTGAGGCCGCAGACGCGTTCCAGCCGTCCGCGGTGGCGAAGAGCATCTCGTTGGAATCGGACGGGGCCGGGCCTTGTATTGAAGCCGAATTCGACCACGACCGGATGCTCCAGGTTCTCGCCAACCTGATCACGAATTCGATCAAGTTCACCCCCGGGGGAGGGGCGATCCGGATTTTCCGGGAGCTCGCCGGGAACGGAGTGCGTTTCTGCGTGAGCGATTCGGGGCCGGGCATCGCTGAAAACATGCTCGAAGCCGTATTCGAGCGGTTCTGGCAGGTGGGAAAGAACGACCGCAGGGGCTTGGGTCTTGGCCTCTATATCTCACGCTGCATCGTCGAAGCCCATGGCGGGAGGATCTGGGTGGAAAGCGAGCTGGGTAAGGGGTCGCACTTCATCTTCCAAGTGCCGCTACGTGCCAAAGGGTCGGCCGCATGAGCGCCCGGACCTGATCCTGATGGATAGTCAATTGTCCAAGAGATCTCCTTGCCCTGATCCGCAAGCTCCTTCCCGAGGCATGAGTTCGTTTAAGCGGGGCGCGGGAATTGCCGCAATGCCGCGAATAACCGCTTTTGGCGGCGGGTTGCCTGCTCCGTTATTTCGTCGCTAATCCGATGTGCGCCTCGCACCGCATCGCTATTGGTCCGTCGCCACCATTCTCGGCGCGTGCTGCAGCGACAAACGCCTCTGCCACCCAGCCCAAGCGCTCAGGACCAAGCTTTCGGTACAGCGGCTCCAAAGCGGGCGTCATGCCCACCATGTCGTCCCACAGGTGCTCTGGCGATGAGGCTTCCCAAGTCTGTTCGACCGTGTGGATATGCGCGTTCCGAAATCCCGTCTCCTCAAGCTCGCGGCGGAAACGCTGCGAGTCTTGGAGCTCCTGCCACAGAGCAGGACCAGGAGGCCCGAGAACGTCCCCTGCTACTTGCCGTATGGCGTGACTGAGCAAACGCAGGCTGCCCACCCGGTCAGGGTGATTCCAGACCACAATACCCACGCGCCCCCCGGCAAGTAACACGCGGTGCATTTCGCGAATACCCTTGGACCGGTCGGGAAAGAACATCAGTCCAAATACGGAAAACGCGGCGTCAAACGTGTCGTCCGGAAATATCAGCGCCTGGCCATCCATCTCGTGTGCGGTCACTGCATCTAGTCCGGCCGCCGCCACGTTTTCGCGCAGCCGCCCCACCATCACTGGCGAGAAGTCGATTGCGTCTACCTGCGCTCCGGCGCGTGCCGCGGCGACGGTGAGAGCGCCGGTGCCGGCCGCCACATCGAGGACGCGCATGCCCGGCTGCACATCGACAAGTCGCAGCGCGTGAGCAGCGAACTTGCGCGAAACCTTGACGAATGCGCGTTCGTACTTTTGCGCGACGGAATCCCACTCGTGCGAGTGCTGGAACGCTTCCACGAAAGATTTCTCCTTGCAGCGAGCGATGAACGATGACGGCAGATTCTAAAGCGGTAAGATCCTGCGAACAGGCCGATGGGTAAGTCGACCTTAGGTTGGGATTTGCCGCACTGCCGCGAATGACCGCTTTTGGCGGCGGAAGCGGTCAATCCGATAGCTTGGCGTAGCAGGGCTAGCGCCCTTTCCAGTCCGGCTTGCGTTTCTCGGCGAAAGCCTTCGGTCCCTCAATCGCGTCTTCGCCACGTGCCATCGCGGCGTAGGCCGGGTAGGCCAGGTTGTTCATCGCTTCTTGCAGCGACGGCGCATTGAGCGAGCGCATCACCGCCTGCTTGGTCGCACGCACGCTCATCGGCGAGCACTCCAGGATCAGGCCGGCCCAGCGGCGCGCTTCTTCCATCAGCTTTGCGTGCGACACCACGGCGGTGACGAAGCCGAGCTGCATTCCTTCCGCGGCGCCGACGCGCCGGCCGGTGAGCATCATGCCCATCGCCTGCTTGAGCGGCACGGTGCGCGGGAGGCGCTGCATGCCGCCGGCGCCCGCCGCCAGTCCCACACGCGGCTCGGGCAGCGCGAACACCGCCTGGTCGGAAGCGATGAGGATGTCGCAGGCGAGCGCGATCTCGAAACCGCCGCCCATCGCCACGCCGTTCACCGCCGCGATCACCGGCTTGTCGAGGTCGTAGCGCGCGGTCAGCCCGCCGAATCCCTTCGGCGGATGCACCGGGCGCTCGCCGGTGCGCGCGCGCAGTTCGGCGTGGTACTTCAGGTCGTTGCCGGTGCAGAACGCCTTGTCGCCCGCGCCGGTGATGATCGCCACCCACAGGTCCGGATCGGCGGCGAAGCGGTCGAACTCCGCCGACAATTCCTCATTCGCCATCGGGTGGCATGCGTTGTAGACCTCGGGCCGGTTGATGGTGACGACGAGCAGGTGCCCGTCTCGCTCGCTATGACTGAATTGCCCCATGCATCCTCCTTGCGTATTGGCAGGGCTTCAATCACCCCAATTTTTCCTGTTGCGCATGCTCTCGATCGTCCGCTGGCGGCTTTCAGCCGACGGCAGGGATGGAGAGCGCCTGTTGCGTCCGCTCAATGATGCTTCGTTGTGCGTGACTGCCACCAAGTCGCACCGCGTCTCTCCGACAAGCGTCGAAGTGGTTTCGCGCGGCCGCCGGGTCACCGTCCACGAGCGCGCGCAGGGCCCGAGCCCAGTGGAGCACGGCGACAGCGCCCTGGTGGCCGCTGTCTGTCAGCGCCTGCAGTCGGGGCGCGGCCGCATCGAGCGCCGCGCTGTCGCGCCGCGCCGCGGCCAGCATCGCGAGGTGCATCTCGCCAAAGGGATTGCTGCCCCGTTTGAAATGACTGGCAGCGTGGCTCTGCGCCTCCGCCCACGGCAGCGGCCCGATGCCGAGCAGGCCCATGCGCCACAACAGGGAGGCAATGTCGGCGAGTCCCATGAACGGGGCGCCGCGCGGAAGGTAGCCGAGAATCGGGCCGAGCAGACGCTGCATCGCAGCGTCCGCTTGATCGAGCTCCAGCTCGGCCAACGCGCAATGCCATTGCAGGTGGCCCCACATCAGCCCGGCCTCGGGGTAACGCGGCAACCAGGCGCCCAGGAAGGCAACCGCTTCGTCGGGACGACCAAGTTCGTAGTAACCGTGCATCACGTGATGCGCGTTATGCGCGTTGTTCGGGCGCTGCGCGATGGCGCGCAAGGTCATCGCGAGGCCTTCGTCCACGTCGCCGCATTCGATGCGGGCCCAGCCGCGATTCGCGAGCAACCAGGAAAAATCGCTGGGGTAATGCGGCGCAAGCGACTCCAGGAAGTCGAGCCTGGCGGCATCGTGATCCGCCCGGCCGCTGAACGCGAAGAGGCCATAAGCGCCTACCACGGTCGACGCGGCAAGGGGGTCGGCGGGATGGCGGCGGCAGTGCTCGATGACGAGCGCGAGCGCCTGCAGCGTTTTTCCATCGAAGATGGCGGCCAGCAATTCCAGGAACGACTGCTCGCGAGCGGTCGCTGGCTTCAACTCGATGCCTCGCGCGAGAGCGTCGCGGGCTTCGGACGTCCGGCCGTAGGCCGCCAGTGCAAGGGCTTTTAGCGCGTGGGGAAGTGCGAATCCGGGGTCGGCACGAATGGCTTCATCGCATGCGTCGGAAACCCCCGGCCAGGCATGCAACTGGGCGTCGACAGCCGCGTTGTACGAACGTACGGCGCTTTCTACAGTGCCGGTGACGGAGTTTCCGAAGCTATCTTGCATGCGTCTCCCTCAGTTACTGTCCGCTCGCGCGAAATTACGATAGTTCCCTGCGCACGATCGCCGCGCCGTCCGCCAGCGCCTTCAGTTTGCCGAACGCCACCTCGCGCGAGAGGTATTTCATGCCGCAGTCCGGCGCTGGAATCAGGTTTTCGGCCTTGACGTACTTGAGGCCGGCGCGGATGCGGGCCGCCACCTGCGCCGCGGTTTCGATGGCGTCATCGCCGAGATCGAGGACGCCGAGCATGATTTTCTTGCCGGCAAGGTCCGTCAATACGCCAAGATCGAGCTTCGGCTGAGCCGCTTCGATGGAGATCTGCTGCGCGATGGTGTCGGCGAGCCCCGGCAGGAAAGAGTAGCCGGTTGGCTTCGCGGATCCGGCCACGACCGCCGCATAGCCGAAGCACAGGTGAACCACGGTCGGCACGGTGATGCCCTGCAGCGCGCGATTGATCGCCTTGACCGCGTAGCGCTTCGCCGCTTCCGGGTCGTGCCGCAGCCAGGGTTCATCGAGCTGGATGACGTCGGCGCCGGCCTGCTCCAGGTCGAGCGCTTCCGCGTTCACGGCCGCGGCGAAATCCATCGCCATTTCCTCGTCGTCCTTGTAGAACTCGTTCTTCGCCTGCTG
>JBDTRO010000130.1:0-5102 GCA_039931635.1 Betaproteobacteria bacterium
AGACCGCCCGCGCAAAGCAGGAGCCCGAGCGTGGCTGCGATATCCACAGTGGCGATTTGACTGCGCCATTCCTCGTCGAAGAAGCGCCCGACGTACGGTCGTAGCGTGAACACACCATAGAGTTCCGCTGCAAGGAAGAGCACGGCTCCCACCACGATGCATAGCGCACCAAATCGGGAGGCGGATCCCCGCAAAAGCAGTACGCCGCCGAGCAGAAATATCAGCGCCACAAACGGCCGTATCACCAATCCTGCGTTGTCAATCATAGTGGCTCCTGTCCTGAAGTAGGCCATCTTGCACCCGCCACGGCGCAAGGTTGCTCCCGTCTTGGCGGCTCGCGAATGACAACTGTGCGGCAGATGCAGCCTGGAGCTGCCGAACCCTATCGCCCTGGAATCACTTTCTCGGTTACAGCAAAGAACATGCCCGGCAGTTCGCCGGGCAGGTCGAAGCGCTGGCGCGTGGTGCAGTAGCGGTTGCCGAAGAGACGGCCGATGGGACGGTAGTTTTCTTCCGAGACGCGCTTGGTCTGCGGGTCGATGATGCCTTCGCGCGCATGGACCAGCAGGATTTCGCCGATCACCAGTTCGCGCTCGGGGCCGAACTCGATGTGGCGCTCGACCCTGCATTCGAAGGAGGCGGCGGCCTCGCCGATGCGCGGATGCTTCACCTTGATCGCCGGCACCGGCGTCAGGCCGTTCGCGCTGAACTCGCTTTCGTTTTCCGGGATTTCGCGGGCGGAGGCGTGCATCGCGTTGGCGGTCGATTCGTCGGCCAGGTTGACCACGTACTCGCCGGTGCGGCGGATGTTCTTGAGCGTGTGCTTGAGCGCGCCGTCGGAGCGCAGGTTGAAGCTCAGGATGCACAGCGGCGGTTCTTCCGAGATGGCGTTGAAGAAGGAAAACGGCGCGCAGTTGGCGACGCCGTTCTCGCTCCACGTCGATACCCAGCCGATCGGGCGCGGGATCACCAGGCCGATGATCAGCTTGTAGCGCTCCAGTGGCGGCAGGCTCGACAGTTCCAGGTCCATCAATCGTGAGCCGCTAGTCGTTCGCGGGCGTGACTTCCGCGCCTACCCGCTCGATGATCAGCTTGTAGTGCTCCGGGCGCCGGTGCGCGGCGAAGTTGAACATCGTCTTCTTCAGGTTGGCGGCGAGATCGATGTCGGCATTGACGCAGATGACCTCGTCTTCCTCGGTCTGGCTCTTGGCTGCGATCTCCCCTGTGGGCGCGACGATGACCGAGTGGCCGAACATTCGAAAGCCGTCTTCGAAGCCGGCCTTGGCGGTCTCGACCAGCCAGGTGGCGTTCTGGAACGCCATCGACTGCGCCATGATGAGGTGATGGTGCACCCGCAGGGCCGGCGGCTCGTTGTAGTGCAGGTTCTCGGTCGGCGTGTTGAAACCGAGCGCCACGATTTCGGCCCCCTGCAGCGCGAGTACGCGGAACGCCTCGGGCCAGCGCCGGTCGTTGCAAATCAGCATGCCGGTGATGGTGTCCATGTAGCGCCAGACGCGAAAGCCGAGGTCGCCGACCTCGAAATACTTCTTCTCCAGGTGCTGGAAGGCGGCCTGCGGTTTGTGCTCGGCGTGCCCGGGCAGGTGCACCTTGCGGTACTTGCCGGTGATCGCGCCGTCGGGCCCGACCAGGATGGCGGTGTTGAAGCGCCGGCCCTCGGGCGTGAGCTCGGCGTAGCCGATGTAGAAGCCGATGCCGAGCTTTTTCGCCTCTTCGAACAAGGGCAGGGTTTCCCTGGACGGCATTTCGCGTTCAAAAAACCTTTGATCGACTTCCTTCTGGTCTTCCATCCACCACCGCGGAAAGAAGGTGGTGAAGGCAAGTTCGGGAAACACGACGAACTTTGCGCCCATGCCGTGCGCTTCTTTCAGCAAATTCCTCAATCTTGTCACTGCGGCGGCACGGGAATCCGCCTTGTGGAGGGGGCCGAGTTGCGCGGCGGCGATCTTCAGGTGTCTGGCCATGTTGTTTTATCCGATGAGATTTCGAAGTTTTCGCGCGGGTCCGTCGATTTTGCCCGACGCGGCGACGGGTCCGGGGACGCCGCGCGCGAGATATTGTCCCGAGCCGCGCGCCACGTGCAATTTCCCGCCTTCGACCGCGACGCGCCCGCGGCTGGTCACGATTTCCGGCCAGCCCTTGTAGACGTGCCCCTCGTAGGGCGTGTAGCCGACCGCGTCGTGCATCATCGAATAGTCGATGCGTTTTTCGATTTCCGGATTCCAGATCGCGATGTCGGCATCCGACCCGACCGCTATCGTGCCCTTGCGCGGGTACAAGCCGTACATGCGCGCATGATTGGTCGCGCCGAGCGCAACGAACTGGTTGATGCTCAGGCGGCCCTTCAGCACGCCTTCGGAAAAAAGGACCGGCAGGCGCATTTCGATGCCGGGCACGCCGTTGGCCATTTCCTTGAAGCTGGTCTGCTCGCCGCGCGGAATCTTCGCCGTCTCATCGAAACGGTAGGGCGCGTGGTCGGAGGAAAAGACCTGGAAGGTGCCGTTGGCGAGGCCGGCCCAGATCGCCTCCTGCGCCGCCTTGTCGCGCAGCGGCGGGCTGCAGCACCATTTGGCCCCTTCGACGCCGGGACGGTCCATGTCCTCCGCAGTGAGCACGAGATACTGGGGGCAGGTCTCCGCGTAGATGCCGGCGCCAAGCGTTTGCGCGGCGCGTATCGTGTTGGTCGCTTCCGGGCCGGACACGTGGACGATCAGCACCGGCACGCCGAGCAGCCGGGACAACATGATGATGCGGTTCGACGCCTCGGCCTCGGCGAGTGCGTCGTGCGCGACGCCGTGGAATTTCGGCGCCCCATGCCCGCGCTCGATCAGGCGCTTGGCGAGCCAGCGGATCATGTCGTCGTTCTCGGCGTGCACCATCACCAGCGCGCCCTCGCGCTGCGCGACATCCAGGATCTCGAGCAGCTGGTAGTCCTCCAGCTTCCACTTCGGATAGGTCATGTAGACCTTGAACGAAGTGATCCCGCCCTTGATCGCGGCCGGCAGTTCTTCGTTCAGCACCTTGTCGGTCGGCTCGCCGATGATCAGGTGGAAGCCGTAGTCGATGACCGCCTTCGTTCGCGCGCGCTCGTGGTAGTCGGCCACCGTCGTCGTGACGGAGGTGCCGCGGTGCTGCGCCGCGAACGGGATGATGGTGGTGGTGCCGCCGAATGCCGCGGAGACCGTGCCGCTGTAGAAGTCGTCCGCGGACATGATGCCCATGCCGGAGAGCTGCTCGATGTGGCAATGGCTGTCGATGCCGCCGGGCAGCACATAGCGGCCGGCTGCGTCGATGTCGCGGGCGCCGGCGGGAAGGCGCTCCGCCATGGCGGCGATTTTCCCGCCACTGATGCCGATGTCGCAACGCGACGTCTCGGCTGCGGTCGCCACGACACCGTTGCGGATGGTGAGTTCGAACTTTTCCAAGGATGCGCCCCCTCGCTGGTCAATGCGCAGCATACTTCTTCTTCGCGCGTTTTTCGCTACAATGCGCCCCTCGTTCATTCCGCAGTCCCCCAGTGATCGTCGCCTCCAACATCGCCATGCAGTTCGGGGCCAAGCCCCTGTTCTCGGACGTCTCCGTGAAATTCGGGGGCGGGAACCGCTATGGCCTGATCGGCGCGAACGGCTGCGGCAAGTCCACGTTCATGAAGATCCTGGGCGGGGAGCTGGAGCCCTCGGCGGGGACGGTGGCGATCGATTCGAACGAGAGAGTAGGAAGGCTGCGGCAGGACCAGTTCGCGTTCGAGGACCAGCGGGTGCTGGACGTGGTGCTGCAGGGCCACGCGGAGATGTGGGCGGCGATGCAGGAGCGCGACGCGATCTACGCCAATCCGGACGCGGACGAGAAGGAGTTCATGCGCGCGGCGGATCTGGAAGCGAAGTACGCGGAGCACGGCGGTTACACGGCGGAGGCGCGGGCGGGGGAGCTGCTGCTGGGGCTGGGCGTGGCGATCGAGCAGCACGCGGGGCCGATGAGCGCGGTGGCGCCGGGCTGGAAGCTGCGCGTGCTGCTGGCGCAGGCCCTCTTCGGCGACCCGGAAATCCTGCTGCTGGACGAGCCGACCAACAACCTGGACATCAACAGCATCCGCTGGCTGGAAGGGGTGCTGGACCGGCGCACGAGCACGATGGTGATCATCTCGCACGACCGGCACTTCCTCTCGGCGGTCTGCACGCACATGGCGGACGTGGACTACGGCGGCATCAAGATCTACCCGGGCACCTACGACGACTACATGGAAGCCTCCACCCTGGCGAAGCAGCAGCTGCAGAAGGACAACGCCAGGGCCAAGGACCGGATCTCGGACCTGGAGGAGTTCGTGCGCCGCTTCCGCGCGCACAAGGCAAAAGCCCGGCAGGCGACGTCGCGCATGAAGATGATCGAGAAGCTCAGGCCGGAGGATGTGAAGCCCTCCAGCCGGCAGTACCCGTATATCCGCCTGCAGATCGACGCGAAGGAAAAACTGCACCGGCTGGCGGTGGAGGTGCAGGGGGTTGCGAAAGGTTATACGTCGTCCCCGCTGTTCAAAAACCTGAATCTGTCGGTGGAAGCCGGCGAGAAAATCGCGATCATCGGGCCGAACGGAATCGGCAAAACCACGCTGCTGCGCTGCCTGGCGGGCAATCTTGAGCATGCCGGCGCGGTGAAGTGGTCGGAAAAGGCGCGCCTGGGCTACTGGCCACAGGATCCGGTGGATGAATTCAAGGGCGACGAGACCCTGGCCGATTGGCTCGGCCGCTGGCGCCGCAAGGAACGTCCCGAGCAGGACGACCTGATCGTGCGCGCGACCCTGGGACAGTTGCTGTTCTCGGGCGACGACCAGAAGAAGTCGCTCAAGGTGATCTCGGGCGGCGAGGGCCAGCGCATGCTGATCGGCAAGCTGATCCTGCAGATGCCCAACGTGATGCTGCTGGACGAACCGACCAACCACCTCGACATGGAATCCATCGAGTCGCTGAATACGGCGCTCGACAAGTACACCGGCACGCTCGTGTTCGTGTCGCACGACCGCGAGTTCGTTTCGTCCCTCGCCACGCGCATCATCGAGCTGCGGCCCGGTAAAAAACCGGGCGATCCGGCGA
>JBDTRO010000131.1:0-15575 GCA_039931635.1 Betaproteobacteria bacterium
CGGCGGCTGCCCGCACACCGCGATCCGCGAGGACGCCTCGATCAACCTGGAGGCGGTGTCGCGACTTATGAAGCGCTTCAAGGACCTCGACCTGGTGATGATCGAGTCTGGCGGGGACAACCTCGCCGCGACCTTCAGCCCGGAGCTCTCTGACCTGACGCTTTACGTGATCGACGTCGCCGCGGGCGAGAAAATTCCGCGCAAGGGCGGTCCCGGCATCACCAAGTCGGATCTGCTCGTCATCAACAAGATCGACCTCGCGCCGATGGTCGGCGCCTCCCTTGAAGTCATGGACCGCGATGCGAGGCTGATGCGCGGCAAGCGGCCGTTCGTCTTCAGCAACCTGAAGTCCGGGCAGGGCCTGGACGCGATCGTCGAATTCATCGAAACGGAAGGAATGCTATGCGAAGCGCAGCCGCAGCCCTGATCGCCTTTCCCGGAGCGCTGCTTGCGCATCCGGGCCATGGCGCACTCGAAGGTCATTTCCATGACTGGGGACTGGAGAATGCGCTGTTGTTTGCCGCGGTCTTTGCCTTCCTGGCATTCGCGGTACGGAAGAAGTAAACGAAACTGAGAAAAGGGCTGTTTGCTTGCGTCGCGGCCACTCTGGCCGCGCTGGCCATTTCCCTTTCCTGGACGCCTGCGTCCTACAGCGAGCAGCTGATCCGGATCCAGGCGCGAGAGGAGCTGGCGCATATTGATCCCGCCATCCTGGACGAACCATTGGAAGTGCAGGCGACCCTGCTGGATTATTCCAGCGACAAGGAACTGCTGTTGAAGGCATGGATCGCGCTGTCGAAGTATCCGGCGACGGCCCGCGAGATTCTGCGACTGTACGGATCCGAGCCCGAGTTCAAGGATGTCCTCCGGACGTATGGCGATGCCGTGATACCCGTCATCCAGTATTTCCGGGAGAACGATGTCTGGACCGTCAAGGCGATGCAATGGAACGCGGAGGCAGCAGGCGGTATCCGGGACCGCGTGACCGGTCGCGTGCCGGCGAATGCCAAGCCGGTTGGCCCGCTGGAGCGCGGCTGGGCTGCCGTGAACTTCGTCAAGCACGAAGGCCACAATTTCTTGGGGCAGTTCGCGGTGGGGAAGGACGGGAAGGCGGCGCGGAATCAGACCGACAGGGTCATGAAGGAGCTCACGTCTTTCCTTACCGGCAATGTGCGCGAACTCGAAACGAAGGTTGACATGGGCGAGGACATCGCCGCGGCCGACATATTCTGGGCCGGTCTCGACGTCGCGATGGTTGCGGTTCCTGCAAAGCTGCTGGCTGCCGGAAAAGTGGTCGCCCGTTCCGGGCAGGAATTAAAACTCGCGACCCGCACCAGGCTGTTCGCGCCGCGGCTGCTGTCGAAGAGCCCGATGTTCCGGAAGCTGGGCGCCTATGGCGCCGCTGCGGCGACCATCTACATCGTCGCGACCCATCCCAGCCTGCTGAACAGCGTCTTCGCCGAATTGGCGAACCTGGTCGGCATCAGCCCCTGGATCGTGCAGCTGGCGGGCTGGTCGGTCGTCATCGGAATCCTGTTCTATGTTTTTTCCTGGCTTCTGATCCCGCTTGTGAAATTCGTGCTTTTTCTTCTGCGGCGGCTCGAGCGATCGCCGAAGCCGGTCTAGTTGCGCAACGACAGCTTCGGGCCGCTGGTTACTCTGAAAGTCCATGACGCCCTGAAGGCCGGGGCGGGGACGGTTGAGACTTCGCTTGATCTCGACCGCTCCACGACGACGGTCCAGGCCGATGCGACGGGTTGGACCTGGCTGGGCCGGCGCTTCCCTTACCTGGAAGCCTGCAAGGACAGAACCATTTACCACTGGGCGGGCGATGCGTTCGAGCCTGTTCAGCGCTACTCGGGCTCGCTGATCAAACTGGTGCCGACGACGTGGGGGCCGCCGACATTCGAAATCGACGGCATCAAGATGCTGCCTACCGCACACGTTTCGCCCTATGCCGATGCGGAACGCAAAGTCGGCCTGATCCAGCCGCAGGGCAAGACGGTCCTGGATACCTGCGGTGGCCTGGGCTATTTTGCGGCCTGGTGCCTGCAGGGCAGGGCAAAGAAGGTGCTTTCCTTCGAGAAGAACGCCGACGTGATCTGGCTGCGCGGGCTGAATCCCTGGTCGCCTCCGGCAGGCGGCGCGTTGGCCCTGGAGCACGGCGACATTACCGGCCGGATTGTTTCCCTGCCTGACGGCTCGGTGGATGCCGTCCTGCACGATCCGCCGCGTTTTGGCATGGCCGGCGAACTGTATTCGCAGGTCTTTTACGACCAGCTGGCCAGGGTACTCAAGCGCAAGGGCAGGTTGTTTCACTACACCGGCTCGCCGAACAAGCTGACCAGCGGGCGCGACGTGCCCAACGAAGTGACGCAGCGCCTGCGGCGCGCCGGTTTCAGCGCGGAGGTGGAAGGCGACGGGGTGCTGGCAGTGAAGAAGTAGAATGCCGCCCGTGCCCAAGGGAATCGTCGACTACGAAGGACTGAAAAGCGCGCAAAGCCAGGCGCTACGCGACCTGCAGCCGCGCGCGGGCCGCCCCTTCAATCTCACCAGGATCGGCCACGTGGTGCTGATGAGTACCGATCTCGGGCGATCGGTGGAGTTCTATACCGGCGTGCTCGGTTTCCGTGTCTCGGACGTGTATCCCGAAACCATGATGAAGGGCAGGATGGTTTTCATGCGCTGCGCAGCCGATCACCATGGCGTTGCACTCGTGGGAGCGGCCCCTGGGGCATCGCCGCAACATGAGCTGCACCACATGGCGTTCGAGGTGTCGACGCTGGACGAAATCTTCAGTGCGCGCGACTGGCTGCGCAGGAACGGCGTGAAGGTTGAATTCGAAGGCCGGCGCCGTGCCGGCTGCCAGGTCGCGGTGGAATTCCGTGATCCCGATGGGCACTGGCTGGAAATCTACTGGGGCCTGGACCAGGTCGGTCCCGACGGCCGCATTCGCCCGCCGGAGGAATGGCGCGAGTGCTTCACCCTGGAGGACGCCGTCGCCGACGCGCCGCCGGGGCAAGATACGCGACGCGACCGTTGAAACACGGCGAATTGATTCGCAGCCGCGTGCTGCGCGGGATCGCGCTCAATCGCCAGCCCGGATTCCATTTTCCGGGCAATTTCCTGGAAGTCTCCTTCGATCGCGTGAGCCGTGGCGGCACTCTGTTGTCCTTCGATTCGGGCCCCTGGTGCGAGGCGCCGGACGGGCAGGTGGATCTCGCCCCGCTGGCGATCCTCGCCGATCTCGCGCTCGGCGCCTGCATACGGGCGCAGCTCTCGCGCGAAACACGCGTCGCGACTGTCAGCCTGGGCCTGCAGTTCACCGGCGCGCCGCGCCGTGGACGGCTGCAGGCGAGCGCCGAGTTCCAGGGATTCTTCGAGCGCGGCGCAGGGCGGCTCGGATTGGGCCGCGTCTCCGTGGCGGGCAGCGCCGGGCAGATCTGCTACGGGACCGGCAGCTTCATGGCGCTGGCGCCGCCGAAGAACGTCACGCTGCACCCGGTGCCGCTGCGCAACCGGAAATCTCCGCAGCCGCGCCGCCTGGCTGAAACAGACCTTGCCCCGGCAGAGGGGAAAATCCTGTTGCAGGCTGACGCGGCGCTCGCCTCGGGCGGAACCTTCATCCGGAATTTCTGGACCGGTGCGGGAAAGCACATTCTCAAGAACGGCCTGCATGCCGGCAATCGCGTGGGCCATGCCCAGGGCGGAATCATGGTCGCGCTTGCTGCGGCGAGCGCGGGCGCCGCGTTGCCTGCGAATTGGCTGCTCTCTGGAATTTCCGCCTGGTTCATCAGCCCCGGCGAGGGCGCGGCGCTGAGAGCGGCGTCGAAAGTGGTCCACCAGGGGAGGCTTACCGCGGTAGTGCGCACGCAGGTCACCGGCGGAAACCGGCGCCGCGTGCTGGACGTGGTCACCACGCACGGCGCCAGCGAGGACGCATGACCATCGCCGCCGAAGTCGCCCGCCGCCGCACCTTCGCCATCATTTCGCACCCGGACGCGGGCAAGACGACGCTGACCGAGAAATTGCTGCTGTTCGCCGGTGCGATCCAGATCGCGGGCAGCGTCAAGGCGCGCAAGGCGTCGCGCCATGCAACCTCGGACTGGATGGAGATCGAGAAGCAACGCGGCATCTCGGTCGCCAGCTCCGTGATGCAGATGGAATACCGTGGCACGGTCATCAACCTCCTGGACACGCCGGGCCACCGGGATTTCTCCGAGGACACCTACCGCGTGCTGACCGCGGTGGACGCGGCGCTGATGGTGATCGACGCCGCCAACGGCGTCGAGGCGCAGACGCTGCGCCTGCTGGAGGTATGCAGGGCACGCGGTACGCCCATCCTCACCTTCATCAACAAGATGGACCGCGAGGTGCGCGAGCCGATCGCGTTGATCGAGGAGATCGAGCGCGCGCTGGGCATGCCCTGCGCGCCGCTGACCTGGCCGGTGGGTCAGGGCAGGGAGTTCCGCGGCATCTACGACCTGCGCCGCGACGAGGTGCGCGTATTTGCGCCGGGCGCTGACCGCCGCATCGGCGACGACGAGATCGTTGCCGACCCCGCGTTGCTGCGCCAGCGCTTCGGCGCCGCGTTCGACTCTGCATGGAACGAGATCGACATCGTGCGCCACGCTGCGCCCGCCTTCGACAGTGCCGCGTTCCTCGGCGGCCACCAGACGCCGGTGCTGTTTGGTTCGGCGATCAACAATTTTGGCGTGCGTGAGGTGCTGGATGCGCTGGTGGACCTCGCGCCGCCGCCGGGCCCGCGCCGGTCGCAGACGCGCGAAGTGCGGCCCGATGAAAGCGCGCTCTCGGGCGTGGTTTTCAAGATCCAGGCCAACATGGACCCGGCGCACCGCGACCGCATCGCCTTTCTGCGCCTGTGCTCGGGCCGTTTCGAGCGCGGCATGTCGCTCTATGTGAACCGTACCGGCAAGACGCTGCGCCCGACCGGCGTGGTGACCTTCCTTTCCCAGCGCCGTGACCGGGTGGACGAAGCCTTCGCCGGCGACATCATCGGCATCGTGGCTCGCGGCGGGCTGCAGCTGGGCGATACCGTGAGCGAAGGCGAGCCGCTGCAGTACACCGGCCTGCCATTCTTCGCGCCCGAAATGTTCCGCAGCGTCGAACTGGCCGATCCGTTGCGCAGCAAGCAGCTGTACCGCGGCCTGCAGGAGCTGGGGGAGGAAGGCGCGATCCAGGTGTTCCGCCCGGAACTCGGCAACACGATGCTGCTGGGCGCCATCGGGCAACTGCAGTTCGAGGTGGTCGCGCATCGCCTGAAGTCGGAATACGGCGTCGAAGTGCGCATGGCGCCGGCCAATCACTTCGGCGCGCGCTGGGTGAGCGCGGACGAGGAGGCCGAATTGCGCCGCTTCTGCGAAGGCAACCAGGACAAAATGGCGACCGACGCCGCCGGCGCGCCCGCCTACCTGCTCAGTTCGCGCTACGACCTCGAGCTGACGCAGAAACACTGGCCTCTGATCCATTTCCACGCCATGCGCGAGCACGCGGGCCTGGAATTGCAGACATGAATGGACTAAGTTGCTCTATCCGACCGATCTTGCTTCGTTCCTTGAACTAATGCGACAGCACGGCGATGCGGCCTATGGCCTGATGTTCGCGTTTGCCGCATCGCATATGTTGTTGCCCACGCTGTTCGCTGGTTATGCGTCGAGTTTCGGTGCGCTCAGCATTGGCAAGCTCATCGCGGTCGTCTGGGCCGGCAGCTTCGCCGGCGATGCAGTCCGCTTCTGGATCGGGCGGCGTTTCGGCATCCGTTGGCTCGCGCCTTTTCCGCGGCGTTACCGCGCCGGCCAGATCGTGGTCCGGCTCGCGGATCGGTACTATGTCTGGATGATCCTGGTGCATCGCTATCCGAACGGCATTCGCGGCGTCGCCGGTATTGCCTACGGCATGTCGCGATTGCCCTGGTCGACATTCCTCGCATTCAATTTCGTTGCGGCCGGCCTCTGGGCCGGTGTCATTCTGTCGGCCGGACATGTGTTGGGCCAGTTCTCGGAGCAACTGATGAATGACGCCTCCTCGGGTCTGGGCGCCGCCCTGCTGATTGTGTTCCTTCTCTTGTCGTGGATCCTGAGCAGGAAACTCGATAAGAAAATAATGCAATCCTGACAAAGGTCCCACTAATGAACACTCTCCCCCATATCCTGCTCTGGACCGATGCGACCGCCGCCTATCTCGATGCGATCAAGGCCGCCGGCCTTGCCGGCCGTGTCGTGGTCGACACTCTGCCGCGCAAGGAACAACCCTCCGCGGAGCAGAAGGCCAGGACCGAGGCGCTGATGGCCTATGGCGCGCCGGCGGGACTGCTGCCGGCGATGCCGAAACTGCGCTGGGCGCAATCCATGACCGCCGGTGTCGAAGGCTGGATCGCACTTCCCGATCTGCCGGCGAATCTCGTGCTTACCTGCGCCCGTGGCACGCATCGGGAATCCATGCCGGAGAACATCCTCGGCGCGCTGTTCTATATCGCCAAGCCCTACGCCGCCGCGGTCGAGAACCAGAAGCAGGGCAAATGGGTGCATACCGTCGCACAGCCGCTGACCGGCAAGACCCTCGGCATCCTCGGTCTCGGCGCCATCAGCCAGAACGTCGCCCGCCTCGCCGTCGCGCTCGGCATGCGCGTGATCGGAACCAAGCGCCGGCCGGAACCCATGGCCAATGTCGCCGAGGTCATGCCTGCCGAGCGCACGCCCGAGGTGCTGGCCCAATCGGATTTCCTCCTGCTGCTGTTGCCGGCGACGGCGGAGACCGACAATTTCATCAACGCCGAGCGCCTCGCGATGATGAAGCCGGGCGCCTGGCTGCTGAATTTCGGCCGCGGCCACCTGATCAAGGACGACGACCTGGTCGCCGCCGTGAAGGCGAAGAAAATCGCCGGCGCCATGCTCGACGTGTTCCGGCAGGAGCCGCTGCCCGCCGGCCACCCGTTCTGGACCACCGAGGGAATCATCGTGCTGCCGCACATCGGCGGTCCGCATCCGCAGCGCGACAGCATCGTCGCGCGCCTGTTCGTCGAGAACCTGGGCCGCTTCCTCGACGGCAAGCCGCTCAAGGAAGTGGTGGACCGCAAGGCGGGCTACTGACTCACCCCTTGAAGCGCGGGTAGACCTTTCTCACGTTGCCCTCGAAGATCTTCTTCTTGTCCGCGGCCGTGATACCCGTCGCGTTTTCGATGTAGCGCCTTGTATCGTCGAAGTACTGGCCGGTCTCGGGATCGATGCCGCGCACCGCGCCGACCATCTCGGAGGCGAAGAGGATGTTGTCCGCCGGGATGACCTTCAGCAGGAGATCTATGCCCGGCTGGTGGTAGACGCAGGTGTCGAAGTAGACGTTGTTCAGCAGCAATTCCTTCAAGGGCGGGCGCTTCATGTCCTGCGCGAGGCCCCGGTATCTGCCCCAGTGGTAGGGCACCGCGCCGCCGCCGTGCGGGATGACGAATTTAAGCGTCGGGAAATCCCTGAACAGGTCGGAAGCCAGGAACTGCATGAACGCCGTGGTATCGGCGTTGATGTAGTGAGCGCCCGTGAAATGGAAGGCCGGGTTGCAGGATGAGCTCACGTGCACCATCGCCGGCACGTCCAGTTCGACCAGCTTCTCGTAGAGGGGGTACCACCACTTGTCGGTGAGCGGTGCTTCCTTCCACCAGCCGCCCGAGGGATCCGGATTCAGGTTGCAGCCGATGAAGCCCAGTTCCCTGACGCAGCGCTCCAGCTCCGGGATGCAGCTCGCTGGCGCCACGCCCGGCGACTGCGGCAGCTGGCAGACCGCGGCGAAGTTGGCCGGATAAAGGCTGCAGACACGATGGATCAGGTCGTTGCACTCGCGCGACCAGTCCCGGCTCACGGCGGCGTCGCCGACATGGTGCTCCATGGAGCCGGCGCGCGGCGAGAAGAAGGTCAGGTCCGAGCCGCGTTCGCGCTGGATCTTAAGCTGGGCGCCTTCGAGGGAATCGCGGATTTCCTGGTCGGAAATTACCGGTTTTGAATAAGAATTCTTTAAACTGGAAAGTTGCAGCTTTCTCCAATCCCATAGTCCCGCGGGAGCGGTGGTGTAATGCCCGTGACAGTCGACGATCATGCCGTGCCCATGGGGGCACAGCATAAGGCATAAATTCGGCGCCGTTTACATCAGGCCAACGCGCTTGGGCAGGGCGCTCGCCGGCGATTTCTCCAGCACGCTGATCTCGCCCGAGAGCTCGGCGCCTTCCTCGACCTTGATGCGCGCGTAGCGGATCTTGCCCGACAGCCGTCCGGTCGCGTGGACCACGAGCTGCTTGCGTACCGTGAGCTCGCCTTCGAGCCGGCCGTGAATTTCCGCGCTGTCCACCGCCACGGTGCCGCTGAAGACGCCTTTCTCCGCGATATGCAGCACGCGCGCATCCAGGGTCGCCTCGATGCGGCCTTCGACCTGCAGGGTGTCGCAGTCATTGACCTCGACGCCCTTCATCTTGATATCCGGGCCGACGACAAGTTTTGCTTCCTTGCGGTCCTCCGTCTTCTCCGTGATTTTCACGTCCAGGCCAGTTGGCGGCGTAGTTGCTGCTGGCTGCGCGGGCGCGGGCGGCATCAGTCCGCGTACCGGCACGGGATCAGGGGTACGAAAGAAATTGTTTTTCTGCAGCATGGCCTCTCCTTGGTTAGGTCATCGGGGAGAGATGCCACGCAGGGTTCGTGCCCGCAACCGCACTCAATGCATTCAATGCGTTGCGCAGCGTTGCTGTCGCCGCGCTACGACAGGAAATCGCGCAGCACTCGTCCCGGAAGCCGTTCAAGCGGCAGGGATTTGCTCCCATCGACAATGCGAACGCCGTTCACCCAGACGCCTTTTACGCCGACGGGCGGCGTGAGGAGCCGCGCGCCGCCGCCGGGCAGGTCCTGCACGCGTTTCTTTGGCCCGCGGTTCACTGTCGCAGGGTCAAACAGCAGCAGGTCGGCGGCGAATCCTGCCGCCAGCCTGCCGCGACCCTTGATGCCGAAAACGGCGGCCGGATCGCCGGTCAGTTTGCGCACCGCTTCCTGCAGGCTGAGAACCTTTTTTTCGCGCGCCCAGTGGCCGAGCAGATGCAGCCCGTAGCCGGCGTCGTTGAAAAACGTCAGATGCGCGCCCGCGTCCGAGAGGGATACCAGACTCGCGGGATGGCGCAGCATCCTGCCCAGCGCTTCCTCGTCCGAATTGAGCGTAAGCGCGATGAACACCGTGTCGAGATCCTCGTCCAGGGCGAGGTCGAACCAGATGTCGATCGGGTCCCTGCCGCTCGCACGCGCCAGTTCGGCCAGGGTGCGGTGCTCGAAGTGCGCGTTCTCGCGCTTCACCGTCTCGACCACCTGCACCTTGTCCCACTCGCCGTTGAAGAGGCGAAACGTCGCGGGCTGTGCAAGCTCGTTGCGGATTCCCTGGCGGAACGCCGGATCGGCGAGGACTTTCTTCATCGCCGCGCCCTTCTTGCCCAGCGCGGGCTGCCACGAATCGAGGCTTTCGATCGGGTAGGGCGATTGCATCGTGAAATCGAAGCTGAGCGGGCAGCAGGAGATGGCGCCGGCCATGCGCCGGCCGCGGCCGTTGGCGGCCGCGATCGCATCCAGGTCGTCAAACACCACCCCGGGACTGGTGCTGTTGTGCAGGAGCGCCGCAACCACCACCGGCCGCCCCGAATCGGCGGCAAGCTCTTCCAGGAAGCTCATCTTCGTGTGGCCGCCCTTGGTCAGCATGAACAGGCCGCTGCCGGCTTCCTTCAGGCAGCCGACCAGCGCGCGCAACTCGCGGTCCTCGGCAAGGCGCGATGGCATCGGCAGGCCGCCTTCGCCGTTATGGGCGGGCGAGGTGCTGGTGGAAAAGCCGATGGCGCCAGCCTTTACGCCTTCCAGCACAAGGCGGCGCATCGCTTCGATTTCGGCGTCGGTGGCGGCGCGCCGCGCAGCGTCTTCACCCATGACAAACGAGCGGATGGACGAGTGTCCGGCGAATCCGGCGATGTTGAGGCCCACGCCCCTGCGCTCCAGCATGGCGAAATATTCCGGGATGGATTCGAACTCCCAGGCGATGCCCTGACGCAGGACTTCGATCGACATGCCCTCGACCTGGGTCAGGTTGCGCATGATCATGTCGCGGCCGGCGGGCCGGCAGGGTGCGATCGTGAAGCCGCAGTTGCCGATGATCGCGGTGGTGACGCCAAGCGACGGCGAGGGCGAGGCGAGCGGATCCCAGGTCAGCTGCGCGTCGTAATGCGTGTGGTTGTCGATGATGCCGGGCATCAAGGCCAGGCCGTCGGCGTCAAGCGATTCCTTGTAGGAGTCCTTCGCCTTGCCGATTTCGACGATTTTTCCCGCCCCGATGCCCAGATCCCCTTGAACCGGCGGTGAACCCAGGCCGTCCAGGAGGAGGGCGTTTCGAATGACCAAGTCGTGCATCCATCTATACTACCGGCATCGTGGAAATGTTCGACCTGAAAGGCAAAACAGCCGCCGTCACCGGCGCCGCCAAGGGCATCGGCAAGGCGACCGCGGCCCTGCTCGAGAAAGCGGGAGCGACGGTGGCGCGGATCGACATCGAGCAAGTCCCGGGCGTCATTTGCGCAGATGTCGCGGATGAGCAGGCGATGGAGAAGGCGTTCGCGAAAATCGGCGCCATCGACATCCTGGTAAACAACGCCGGCATCGCGGTGCGCAAGAATGCGCTCGAGATCAGCCGCGAGGACTGGGACCGGGTGATCGCGGTCAATGTCACCGGCGTATTCCTCTGTTCGCGCATTGCCGCGCGCGGCATGAAGGAGCGGGGCGGCGGAGCGATCGTGAATCTCGCCTCGATCATGGGATTCTCGGGCGGCATTTTTCCGAATCCCGCTTATCAGACCTCCAAGGGCGCGGTGGTCAACATGACGCGCGCGCTGGCACTGGAGTTTGCCGAGCATAGGATCCGCGTCAATGCGGTGGCGCCGACGTTTGTGCGCACGCCCCTTACCGCGCCGGTGTTCAATAACCCGGAGATCCTGAAAAAAGTAATGGAGCACACGCCGCTCGGCGTGCTGCCCGAAGTGGACGACATCGCCGCCGCGATCCTGTTCCTCGCCGGCCCGGCGGCGCGTTGCATCACCGGGGTCACGCTGCCGGTGGATTCGGGGTATCTCGCGAGATAGGCGATGAACGACGATCTCGCTGCCCGGCTTCGCGTTGCCCTGAAAGGCCGGTCAGCGTCGAGGACATGAATGGAACGGCGCGTCGGCGCACATTGCGGTAGTGGTATCGCACTGGTGATAACATGGTGATACCAGAGTTGCGGAGTTCGCGATGGCCACCTCGATCAAGCTTCCCGAAGACCTGAAAAAGCGCATCGCGCGCGTCGTCAAGGACACCGAGCAGAGCGCGCATGGGTTCATGGTGGAGGCGATCCGGAATGAAACGGAGCGCGCCGAAAAGCGCCGCGGCTTTCTTGCCGACGCATACGCTGCGCGTTTGGAGTTCCAGCGCAGCGGCACGGGATATGCGCTGGCCGAGATCAAGGCGCACTATCGTGCGAAGCTGCAGGGCAAGCGATCGCGCAAGCCGAAGCTGCGCTTGTGGCAGAGGTAATCGTCTCGAGAAATGCGGACGCCGATCTCGATCGATTGGTGACATTCCTGAGGGACGGAGGACCCGCCGCGGCGCTCGCGACCTACGATCTGGTGCTTGGTGCCTTGGAAGTGCTGCGTACCTATCCGTCCATCGGCAGGCCTGTGGATCAAGTTCTCAGGGAACTGGTAATCTCGCGCGGCAGCAGCGGGTACCTGGCTTTGTATGAATACGACGCGCAATCCGACCAGATCGTGATCCTCGCACTGCGGCATCAACGCGAGGCGGGATATCTGGAACGGGGCGCAGCGGAATAGTGCGAGACTGCGTCTGCCAACCATTCAGGAGTGGAAATGCACCCACAATGCCGTTTTTTGTTCACCGCCAGCATGGATGTCGATCCGGACAGGGAGGCCTTGTTCAATGAGGTCTACGACACCGAGCACATTCCGGAACTGCTCAAGGTTCCCGGCGTGCTGGCGGTACAGCGCTACACGCTGGTGCCGCTGAAGCTGAGCATCGGCGGTGAGGTGAAGACGATCGTCGCCGAAGGCGAGCCGAAACACACCGCTACCTACGAATTGGAGAGCGCGGAAGTGCTGACCAGCCCAGGGTGGGCGTTGGCGGTGGAGAAAGGGCGCTGGCCGGCGCAGGTGCGTCCGTACACGCGCAACCGGCGCCACACGCTGCGCAAGGTGACCGGCCGCTAGGCCAATTTCCATGCCCCGCATCGATCCCGCTCGACTGCTCGCCGACCTCCGCCACCTGCGCAGCATCGGCGCGCAAGGGCCCGGCGTCGTCCGCCCTGCGTTCAGCGCCACCGACATGCAAGCCCGGCGCTGGCTTGAGCAGCGTTACAAGGAGGCCGGGTTGGACGCGACGGTCGATGGCGTCGGCAACGTGTTCGGCCGCTCGCGCCAGACGGGCAGGGCGCTGCTGCTCGGTTCGCATTCCGACACGCAGCCCACGGGCGGCTGGCTGGACGGGGCGCTCGGCGTGGTCTACGCGCTGGAAGTAGTGCGCGCGCTGGCCGCGGATACCGCGACCCGCTCGCTTGCAGTGGACGCGGTTTCGTTTCAGGACGAGGAATCGCGCTTCGTCGGCTGCCTGGGCAGCCGCTCGCTGATGGGAGACCTGGCGCCGGAGATCGAGCAGGGCGCGGTAGACCGCGACGGCGTGACGCTCGCCGGCGCGTTGCGCGAAGCGGGCCTGGCCAGCGTGCCGCGCCTGCGCCTGGCGCGGGAGCGCTATGCCGGGTTCGTCGAGGCGCATATCGAGCAGGGCCCGCAGCTGGAGGTGGCGGCGCGGCGGATCGGCGTGGTGACGGATATCGTCGGCGTGCGCGGCATCCGCTTCGTGTTCCGCGGGCAGCAGAATCACGCCGGCACCACGATGATGGCGATTCGCAGGGACGCGGCATCCGCGCTCTACGAACTGGCGCACCGCATCAACCAGGAATTTCCCAAGGTGGCGGGCGAGCGCTCTGTCTGGACCATGGGCCGGCTGAAGGTCGAGCCGAACGCGACCTCGATCGTGCCGGGCTACGCCGACCTGGACCTGCAATACCGCGACGCTTCGAATGCGCCGCTGGATGCGTTCGAGAAGGTCGTGGCGCGCCTGGTCGCGGAGATGAACGCGCGCGGCGGCGTGCGTATCGAAGCGAGTCCCGGCCGCGCGCCGATCCCGCCGACGCGCATGGACCCGGGGTTGCAGGCGCATATCGAAAACGCGGCGGAGCGCCACGCGCCGGGGAACTGGCAGCGCATGCCGAGTGGAGCGTTCCACGATGCCGGCATCATCTCGGCGGGCATACCCTCGGCGATGCTGTTCATCCCTTCCATCGGCGGCATCAGCCACGATTTCGCCGAAGACAGCCGCGAAGAGGACATCGTGCTCGGCTGCCAGGTGCTCGCCGACGCTGCGGCGGCTATCCTGAGTGCCGCGAACCCTCAGTAGCCTGCTGCGAAGTCCACCGTATTGAGCGGCTTCTCGCCGCGCCGCACGCGCTCTATGTTCTCCGCTACCTTGCCGACCGACGTTCGAGGCTCGGTGAGCGCGGCGATGTGGGGTGTCAGCGTGATGTCCGGGTGCGCCCAGAGGGGATTGTTCGCAGGCAGCGGCTCGGTCTCGAATACATCCAGCCAGGCGTGCGCGAGGTGCTTGGTCTCCAGCGCCGCGAGCAGGTCCGGAACCACGACATGCGCTCCGCGCGCCACGTTGATGACGCAACCGTCTTTCCGGATTAAGGAGAGAATTTTAGAATTGATGACGCCCCTGGTCCTGTCTGTCAATGGCAAGAGGCATACCAGGGCGTCGCTGCGTCGAACCACTTCTTCCAGGTCCGTCGAGCAATACACGCCCTCGAGCTGCCTCGGCCGCCGGCTCCAGCCGGCGACATTGAAATTCATCCCGCGCAGCTTGGCAGCGATCGTGCTGCCCAGTTCGCCCAGGCCGAGGATGCCGACGGTCCTGTCGGAGGCAAGGTATTGGCGCCGGCGCTTCCAGGTTCGTTGATCCTGAAAGGTTCTATAGCAGTAGAAATGCCGGTGCCAGTCGAGCACGTGCGCGATCACCGTCTCGCCCATCGCGGCGACCATGCCCGGATCGATCAGGCGCGCGACCGGGACACCCTTGGGAAGATCGGGATCGGCGACGATGTTCTCCACGCCCATCCACAGCGATTGGATGAGCTTGAGTCCGGGCAAGCCGCCGAGCGCGCCCTTCGGGTGCGTCGCGACCACCGCGGCGTCGATGTCGCCGCCGTTATTGTCCGGCCAGCCGAAAAACCTGTCGGTGGGCAACAGCTTCTGCAGCAGGGGAAACCAGAACTCCGGCTTCTCCTTCGTCGATGCGAACAATATGTTCACGTGTTCAAGATTCGGGCTTGAAGCCGGAGGCTTTGATCACCGGGCCCCATTTGTCGTAGTCGGCTTTGTGAATGCGCGCAAGCTCGGCCGGCCCGAGGCCGGTGGGCTCCATGCCGAGGCTCTCGAGTTTCTCGCGCACGTCGGGCGACTTGATCGCATCGACGATCGCGCTTGCCAGCCTGTCCACCGTTTCGCGCGGCGTTTTTGCCGGCGCATAGGCTGCGTACCAGCCGCTGCCTTCGATGTTGAAGCCGAGTTCGCGGAAGGTCGGGACTTCCGGCAGTTCCCTGGCGCGCTGGGCGCCGGAGGTCGCGAGCACGCGCAGCCGGCCGGCCTTGTGCTGGGTGGCGACATCGGACACCGTGCCCATGAACGCCGCGAGCTGGCCGCCGAGCAGGTCCGTCAGGGCGGGCGCCGTGCCTTTGTAAGGAACATGGTTGAGCGCAATGCCGGCGGTTTCGCCAAACAGGAGCGAGAAAAAATGCGGCAGGCTGCCGGTTCCCGCGGAGGCGTAGTTGCCGAACTTTGCATCCTTCCTGACCAGGGCGACGTAGTCCGCGAGCGAGCTCGCCGGCACGGTGGGCCCGACGCTGAAGGCGAACAGGAAATTCGCCGCATGCGCCACCGGCGTGAAATCCGCAAAGGCGTCGTAGGGCAGCTTCGCGAACACGTGCGGCGCGGTCACCACCGTGACGAGCGGAGTCATGACCAGGGTAAGGCCGTCGGCGGGCGCGGCTTTCAGCGCGCTCATCGCGATTTGCCCGGCGGCGCCGGGCCGGTTCTCCACGATCACCGGCTGGCCCAGCCGCACGCGCATCTTGTCCGCCACGAGGCGGGTCATGGTGTCCAGTCCGGCGCCGGCCGGGAATCCGACCAGAAATTTGATGGTCTTGTCCTGCGCCGCGGCTGGCGCGGCGCATAGCAGGGTGGCAATCAGGATTGCAGTGCGCATGGTTCCTCCGGGTGGCGCGATGTTAGCATTCCACGCAGGAGGATTTGCCATGGCCATCCGCAAGTTCAGCGAGAAAAAGCTCACCGCCGAGGTACTGCACCGGATCCGCAAGACGAAGAACAGGCGCCTGAAGCAGGTGATGACCTCTTACATCAAGCACCTGCATGCCTTCGTGCGCGAGGTGAA
>JBDTRO010000132.1:0-14224 GCA_039931635.1 Betaproteobacteria bacterium
CCGAGCGGCGTCAGGTTGGCCTCGAAGCTCTCGCCGTAGTTGCCGACCTGCTTGATGATGTTGAACGACCACTTGTTGTCGACGCCCAGCATCTTGCCGAAGTCGCCGGTCGCGCCGATGAAGCGCTGCACTGCCGGGTCCTTGCTCGCCGCCTGCTGGTCGATGTTCTTCGACGTGAGGCCCATTTCCTCGGCCTCGATCATCGCGTTCAGCGACCACTTGACGATGTCGAACCAGCGGTCGTCGCCGTGCCGCACGACCGGCCCGAGCGGCTCCTTGGAAATCACTTCGGGCAGGATCACGTGATCCGCCGGGTTGGGCCGCGAGCCGCGCGTCGACACGAGGCCCGAGACGTCCGTGGTAAACACGTCGCAGCGGCCCGAGTAGTAGGCGTTCAGCACTTCTTCGAGCTTCTCGATCACCACCGGCTTGAACGTCATGCGGTTGGAGCGGAAGTAATCCGAGAGGTTGAGCTCGGTGGTGGTGCCCGGCTGCACGCAAACCGTGGCGCCGTTCAGCTGCTTGGCGCTCTTGACGTTCAGCTTCTTCGGCACCATGAAGCCCTGGCCGTCGTAGTAGTTGACGCCGGCGAAGTTCAGGCCCAGGCTGGTGTCGCGGGTAACTGTCCAGGTCGTATTGCGTACCAGGACGTCGACTTCGCCGGACTGAATTGCGGTGAAGCGGCTCTGCGCGGTCGTCGGGGTATAGCGGACCTTGGTCGCGTCGCCGAACACGGCGGCGGCGATCGCACGGCAGATATCCACGTCCACGCCTTTCCAGGCGCCCCGGGAGTCGGGCTGCGAGAAGCCGGCCAGGCCGACGTTCACTCCGCACTGCACAAAGCCCTTTTTCTGCACGGCATCCAACGTGCCTTGCGCGTGGGCGACACCTGTGCCGAGGAGCGCAATACCGATGGTCAAGCCAAGAATTCGTTTCATGGGGAATCTCCTTTGAATCAGTGTAGCCCACAGCCCCTGCGGGGGGCAACCAGATTGCATGCGGGGCGGTTCAGGGCCAATTTTCAAAGCGGAAAGAAGCGCGGCAGGAGAACTGCATAGGACGCCAGCATGATGATCAGGAGCGGCAGTCCGCCGCGCACGAAGTCGGAGAAACGATAGCCCGCCGCGCTCATGACCAGCAGGTTGGTCTGGTAGGCCATCGGCGTCACAAAGCAGAAATTGGCGCCGAACATCACCGCCAGCACCAGCGGCTCGGGGGATACGCCGAGCTGCCGCGCAATGCCCACCGCGATCGGCGTGCCCACTGCCGCCGCAGCATTGTTGGACACAAAATTGGTGAAGGCAGCGGTCAGCAGCATGAGCAGGGCGAGTACCAGTTCGGGTGCGAGGCCCCGCGTCGTCGAAACGAAATGCGCCGCCAGCCAGCCGGTCGCGCCCGTTTTCTCCAGCGCCGATCCGAGCGCGAGGCTGGATGCCACCAGCAGGATCACCTTGGTGGACAGCGAGCCAGCCACTTCCTCCCAATCGAGGCAGCGCGTCAGCACCATTGCGGCAACCCCGGCGAGCGCGGCGATCGAGATCGGCGCGAGCTTGAAGGCGGCGACCAGAATTACGGCGCCAAGAATCGCCAGCGCAGTTGGCGCGTGGGCTGTTCGCGGCAGCTCGTAGCTCTGGTCCAGCACCAGCAGCCGGGCGCGCGCGCGCAGCTGCGCGATCGCCTTTCCCGTGCCCTGCACCAGCAGCACGTCTCCTGCATGCAGCACCGTGTCGCCGATATCAGCGCGGTTGAGCACGGCCTGGCCGCCGGTTCGGTGAAGGCCGACGATGAGGACGTCGTGGTAGTCGCCGAAGCGGGTCGCGCGCAACGTCGATCTGTGCAACAGCGACCCCTCGGTGACCACGACTTCGGCGAGCTCCTCGCCCTCCGCCTGCAGCGGGTGTTCGTCGTCAATCAGTTGCTCGAGATCGCCGGGCTTGTAGAGCTTGGCACCGAGTTGCTCGGCGAACTCGTTCAGGTCCTTGGCGCTCGCATTCAGGTGAAGACGGTCGCCAGCGCGCAACGTCATTGTAGGCAGCCGCGCGAGCTCGAGGCTGTCACCGCGCACGATTCGCGTGACGCGGAACGCAGCGCCGGCCTTTTTCTGCGCGTCGGAAAAGGTCTTGCCGTCGGCAAAACCTTCTGCCGCGACATGCAGCACCGCGGCGAACATCTGCGGAGTGGCGTCGCCGAGCGGCGAGGCGCGCTCGGGAATGAGCCGCGGCAGTATCAGCCAGAGGTAGAGAATCGCGCCAACCGCTGCGAGCGCGGTGACGTGGATGAAGTCGAACATCTCGAAGCGGCGCACGCCAAGGTCGGCGGCGATCGAAACCACGATCAGGTTGGTCGAGGTGCCGATGGTGGTGCCCATGCCACCGACGAGGACCGCGTAGTTCATAGGCAGCAGCGTACGTGCCGGCGAGGTTTTCGAGCGCAGCGCAGCGCCAACCAGCACCGGCATCATCAGCACCACGATCGGCGTGTCGTTCAGCACACCGCTTGCCGCGGCGCAGAGCACGAGAACCGGAAGCATCGCCAGCGTCGGGCTTGCGCCCAGCATGCGCGCGACCAGGCGCGACACCGGCTCGAGTGCGCCGGTCGCGGCCATCCCTCGCCCAAGCACCATCAGTCCGCAAATTGCGACCAGGGCCTCGTGGCCGAAACCGGAGAAAAAGTCCGCCGGCGCGATGCGCGGGCCCGGACCGGTGTAGGGCACGAGCTGGAATCCGACCGTAAGCAGGACCAGCACGCCCAGGCTGGTGGTTTCGATCGGCAGCTTGTCGCTCGCGAACATGGCGAATGCCAGCGCGGTCAGCACGAGTACCGCGATCGCGTGCGGTTCCAGCGTCACGGCGTCGTCGCCCTGAAGCGCATGCGAAGCGTTAGCATCGAAGAATCGTAGCATCCCTGCCGGCGATGTCGATGACCGCCACGTTTGCCGCCAACCGCCGCGTCGAAATACATTTCATTGGCGAAACGCTTCCGGCACCGCGGCGCGCTCAGCCGCGCAGAACCCCTAGGGTTGCCGGGAAATCGACACGGTCGACGCGGCGGCGCCTTCCGCCCCATTTTCCAGTTTCACGTTGAGCGTGCCCGAGCGCAGGTGCAGATCGCGTTGCGGATACGGGATCTCGATGCCGGCGGCGCGCAGTTCGTCTTCGATGGCCCAGAGGTAGGCGGCATGGGTGTTGCCGGGCCGCGCGACGCGTTCCGGCCCGACCCACACCACGAGTTCGAAATTGAGGCTGCTGTCGCCGAGTCCGACCAGCCAGACGTCGGGGTGCCGCGCCTGGTCGCTGACGTTGCCGTCGACGCGCGCCGCGGCCTTCAGGGCGGCGTCGCGGACGCGCTCCTTGTCTACACCGTACGCGACGCCGAATGGGATGCGCAGGCGCCGAAATTGGTTGTCGTAGGTCCAGTTGGTCACCCGTCCGTTGATGAACTCGGAATTGGGCACGATGATATCGACCGCGTCATTGGTGGTGATCCGGGTGTAGCGAAGCCCGATTTCGCGCACGTGGCCCCGAACGCCGGATTGCAGGTCGACGAAATCGCCGATCTTGAGCGTTTTTTCCAGCAGGATGATGATCCCGGAAATAAAATTACTGAAGATGTTCTGCAGGCCGAATCCGACGCCGATACCTACTGCGCCGCCGATCAGGGCGAAGCTGGTAAGGTCGACGCCGACATAGTTCAGGCCGACGATGGTGCCGATGATCCAGACCGTATAGCGCGCGACGCGCGACCAGGCGTACACGCTCGCGGCTGCGTCGCCTTGCATGCCGCGGCTCTGCGCGAGGCGATGCAAGCCACGCTCCATGAGGGAGGCAAGCCACCAGACGCCGAGGACGATAGTCAGCAGTCCGGCAACGCGGGCCAGCGTCACGGGCGCCGCCCCGAGCTGGAACAAGGGCAGGGTGACGATCCCCTGCACGTCGCTCCACGACAACCCCGAGGCTGCCGCGCTCAAGGTCGCGGCGCCGGCGCCGAGACGACGCGGGACAGCTCGCTGCGCAACTGCGCGATGTCGGCGCGCAGCAGCCCGATCTCGCTCGCGACGAGGTCGCGCAACTCGCGCACGCGGGATGCCTCCGCCGAATCGGCCAGCTTGCGCGCCTCGTCGATCTCCCTTGTGGCGCGGCGTGCCTCCGTAAGCGCGCCTAACTCGACGCGGGCCAGCATCAGCATGAACACCACGACCAGGAATCCCGCGATCATCAGCAGCGTCAGGCCCATGGGTGCTTCGACGCGGAAGAACCCGAGGTTCAGATTGCCCGGGGCGCTGACCACTGCCCAGTTAAGGGCGACGAATCCGCCCACGAATGCAAGCAGGATGATGATGGCGACGCTGCGGATAGTCATGCGTGACTCCTTCGCGGGAAAATTACGGTTTTCATGCAGCGATGCGCTGCAGCCTTAGCGAGGCGCGCTGCGGTCTCGACTCGGGTGGCTGAATTTTCGGCCGGATCGCCGCCGCAGACTGCAGCGCGAGGTCCAGATAATGGAATTCCGCGCGCCGGCGCCGTGCGATCGCCAGTGCTGCAACGCCTTTTGCGTCGCGCACTCGTCCCAGCGTTTCCACGCTGATCCGGTGCCGCGGCGCGCCCAGGCTGACCAGCGCTGCGCGTACGGCCTTCGCGCGGCGCAGGCCCATCGCACGGTTGTAGCCGGTGTTGCCGCGGCCCGCGGTATGCCCCGTCAGAAGCAGCACTGCGGCGGGATTCCAGCGCAGGTACGCGGCGTGCATCTGAAGAGCGCCGTGGTAGCGCTCGTCGACGCGCCAGTCGGCCGCTGCAAAGAAAATGCGCTTGCGCGGCGGCCGGCGCGGGCCCTGATTGGTGGGTTTGGCGCGGCGCGGAGCGGCGACCAGCTTCAGCAGCTTGGATTTCATCGTGTGCCTCCTGTTTTGGGCGTGCGACGCGGTTTTAGACCTGCCGCACTTATCGGCAAAATACGTTCTGAAACAATACGTTAGTATAACACTTGGGATGCGGAATGTAAAGCCGGGAGCCTCGCCGCTGGGCTGCACCCGTGCGACGTTCTGCTGGCAGAGGGTAATCACCGCATCCGTACTGCAATCAAATACCTTACCCAGCCAACCTGGTCGCACGCCTCGGCTAGCGCTAGGACCAGAGGCACGTGATTGATCTGGCGCGTTACCCGCTCCCGCTCCCGCTCCCGCTAGCGCAGGCGTTTCAGTCGGTGCGTTTTCCGGTCCCGCCGAAGATCACAGTCTGCGAGAATAGCCAAACGGCCGCGCTCTGCGCCCGGAGGATCGGCATGCCTGAAGATTCGCGCCACCGAACGCCGCGATCGCTGCTCGACCGGATGCTGCTGCGGCGCGCGGCGGCGAAATCGAGCGGGCAGTCCAGCGCGTATGTGCGGCTGCTTTACACGCGTCCGGAGGCGAGCCCCGAGCGCAAGCTCGTGCTGCGGTTGCTGCTCGTCGCCGCTTTGCTTGGCTTCACAATGCTGGTGTTCTGGCTCGAGCGGGAGAACCTGCGCGACGCGGCAGACGGGCACGTGAGCTTCGCCGACATCGTCTATTTCACGTTCGTCACCGTGACCACGGTAGGCTACGGCGATATCGTCCCGGTCGGCGAGCGCGCGCGCCTGCTCGATGCGCTGCTGGTCACCCCGATCCGGATCTTCGTCTGGTTCGTCTTTCTCGGCACGGCGTACGAATTCGTGGTTCAACGCATCATCGAGGATTTCCGCATGAACGCTCTCCGCCAGGCGCTCCAGGACCATATCGTGATCTGCGGCTTTGGCTACTCCGGTCGCGTCGCCGCGCGGGAGATGACGGCGCAAGGGCATGCCGCCGACCGTATCGTCGTCATCGATCTTCTCCCCGAGCGCCTCGAGGACGCGGCCGCGCAGGGCTACATCGGGCTGCGGGGCGACGCGACGCGCGACGTCGTGCTGCGCGAAGCGCTGATCGCGAAGGCGAAGGCGGTGCTGGTGTGCGTGGCGCGCGACGATACGACCGTGCTGGCGGTGCTCAGCGCGCGGAGCGTCAACACGCGGGCGCGCATCATCGCCTCGGTGCGGGACGAGGAAAACCTCGCGCTGATCCGCAAGGCCGGCGCGGACGAGGTCGTTTCACCCTCAAAGATCGCGGGCTTTCTGATCGCCGACGCCGTGTCCTCGAAATACACGACGCGCTTCGTGAGCGACATACTGACGACTCGCGGCGGCGAACTGCGCATTGTCGAACGCGCGGCGCTGCCCGCGGAAGTGGGTAAATGCATGCGCGAGGTCGAAGGCCGCCTGGTGGTGGCGATCGAGCGCAACGGGACCATGCGCGGCTTCTGGAATGCACCCGCCGAGCGGATCCAGGAAGGCGACCTGGTGTTCGCGATCGAGAGCCGCGATCGCGCTCAGGCGGCCTGAGGCGGCGGGACCTGCAACTGCGCGAATCGGCTTGCGAGCGCCGCGAATGCGGCGCGTTCGCTCAGGAAGAAATTCTCCGCGCCAATGCGCCGCGCCAGCCCGGTGCGTTCCATCACCGCCAGTACGTCGGCATTGGCGCCGCTGAATGCCATCGTGACGCCGTTGCGGCCAAGACTGTCCTGCAGCGACGACAGCATTTCCACGCCGGACGCGTCGAGCCGGTTGATGCTCGCCGCGGACACGAGCACGTAGCGCAGCCCGCGATGCTGGTGCTCGAGATGCCGCACTGCCGCCTCGAAGAACGAAACATTCACGAATACGAGGGAGGCTTCGAATCGCACGATGCCGACTGCGCTTGTCAGACCCGCGGGGGCTTCCGCCGGCATTTCGCGCATCAGCTGATCGGAGTCGGGCTCGACGACCTCGACCGTCGGACGCATGCGCCGGTAAATGAACAGGCCGAGCGACACCAGTATGCCGGCGTAGATGCCGTTCTGGATCTGCGGCGCATAGGCGATGGTGGCGACGAAAGTCAGGATCGCTGCTACCGCGTCGTCGCGGCTGGCGCGGTGCGCGACGCGCAAGGGGTGCAGGTTGATCAGGCCGGAAAGCGCCATGACGATGATCGCCGCGAGCACCGGCAGCGGCAGGTGGTACAGCAGGGGCGTGACGAACAGCAGCGCAAGCAGGACGCAAAGCGCGCAGACGATGGAGGACACGCCGGTGCGCGCGCCGACGCTCAGATTGAGAGCGGAGCGGGAGAATGAACCGCTCACCGGCATGGTCTGGCTGAGCGCCGCGGCGAGCTTGGCGAGCCCCTGGCCGATGAGTTCCTGATTTTCGTCCCATTTCGTGCCGGTCCTGATTTCGGCGATTTTCGCGCTTGACATCGCTTCCATGAAACTGATGATCGCGATGACGAATGCCGCCGGCAGGAAAATGATCCAGGCGTCCGGCGCGAATTCCGGCAGCGCCAGCGCGGGCAGTCCTCGGGGAATGTCGCCCACGACCTGTCCACCATGGCTGGCAAAGCCGGCCGCATAACTGACCGCGGTAAGCAGCACCACGGTGATCAGCACCCCGGGCAGCCGTGGCCAGAGGCGCCGGAAGGCGATCAACGCGCCCAGCGCGGCTACGGCGAAGGCAATCGAGGGCGGGTGCGCTTGCGCAATGTGCGACAGGACAAACCAGCCGTCGCTCAGCGCATGGCCGGTTCCCGGTGCCGGCGTACCGACAAGGGCCGGCACCTGGGACAGCGTGATCAGTATGGCTGCCGCGTTCACGAAACCCATCAGGACGGGGTTCGACAGCAGGTTCATCAGAACGCCGAGCCGAAGGATGCCGAATGCAAGCTGGAACAGTCCCGCAAGCAGCGCCAGGGCGATCGCGCTGGCAATGTATTGCGCCTCGGTTGCGGGCGCGACTGCCGCGATGCTTGCCGCGGTGACGAGCGCCGTAAGCGCCACCGGGCCGGTCGAGAGCTGGCCGGAGGAACCGAACAAGGCGCCGACGATCGTCGGCAGCAGCGCCGCGTAGAGTCCGTAGTACGGCGGCAGCCCGGCCAGCTGCGCATAGGCAAGTGCCTGTGGAATTGCAACCAGCGCGACCGTGATCCCCGCCAGCACATCGAGGCGCAGGGACTTGGCATTCATGCGCGGCCACCAATCCAGAAACGGCAGCAAGCGCTGCAGCACGGAAGATGCGACCGGCGTCGCGGGATTCCTTTCGGACACCCCCAATCTTAGCTAACATGCGCTCCATGCCCAAGCTCGCCGCCAACCTCTCGCTGCTTTTTCCGCAGCTGCCGTTTCCGGAGCGCTTCGCCGCCGCCGCAAAAGCGGGCTTCCGCTTCGTCGAGTACCAGTTTCCCTATGCCTTCGGCAGCGCGAAGGAAATCGCCGAGCGTGCGCAAGCCGCGGGCGTGGAGGTCGTATTGCACAACCTGCCCGCGGGCGACGCCGCCAAGGGCGACCGCGGCATCAGCTGCCAGCCGGAACGCGCCGGCGAATTCCGCGAAAGCGTCGATCGCGCGATCGAGTACGCGAAGGCGGTTGGCTGCCCGCGCATGAACGCGCTCGCCGGAATCGCGCCAGCCGGCGTGTCGCGCGAGAAGGCGAAGCAAACGCTGGTGGAAAACCTGCGCTACGCGGCGGGCAAGCTCAAGACCGCCGGATTGACGTTGCTCACCGAGCCCTGCAATACGCGCACCATCCCGGGTTTCTTCCTGAACAGCTCTAAAGAGGGCGTCGACGTCATCGATGCCGTGGGCGCGGCCAATCTGCTGCTGCAGTACGACGTGTTCCACATGCAGATCGTCGAGGGTGACATCGCCAAGACGATCGAGCGGCTACTGCCGAGAATCGGCCATATCCAGATCGCCGACGTGCCCGACCGCAACGAGCCCGGCACCGGCGAAATCAACTTCGCCTGGCTGCTGCCGCACATCGACCGGCTGGGATACAAAGGCTGGATCGGCGCCGAGTACATCCCGAAGGGCGACACGGTTCAAGGACTGTCGTGGGCAGCGCCTTACCTGAAATAGATTTCCTGCAGCAAAAGAAGGTGGCGGACGCGCTGCGCGCGTTCCTGCCGGAGCGCTCCGTGCTCTGGCAGCAGGAAGACACGCGGCCCTACGAGTGCGACGGCCTGACCGCCTACCGGCGGCTGCCGATGGTGGTGGCGCTGCCCGAAACCGACGAGCAGGTGCAGCGGATACTCAGGACCTGCCACGCGCTGGGCGTGCCGGTGGTGCCGCGCGGCGCCGGCACCGGGCTCTCGGGCGGCGCGCTGCCGCCGGGCGACGGCGTGCTGCTCTCGCTCGCCAAGTTCATGCGCGTCGTGCGCATCGACCCGCTCGCGCGCGTCGCGGTGGTGCAGCCCGGCGTGCGCAACGCCGCGATCTCGGACGTCGTGGCGCCCTTCGGCCTCTACTACGCGCCCGATCCCTCGAGCCAGATCGCCTGTTCCATCGGCGGCAATGTCGCCGAAAATTCCGGCGGCGTGCATTGCCTGAAGTACGGATTGACTGTGCATAACGTGCTGCGCGTCCAGGGATATACCATCGAGGGCGAAGCGGTGGATTTCGGCTCCGAAGCGCTGGATTCGGCCGGCTATGATCTGCTCGCGCTCGCGATCGGATCGGAAGGCCTGCTCGCGGTGACCACCGAAGTTACCGTGAAGCTGCTGCCGAAGCCTGAAATGGCGCGCGTCATCATGGCCTCCTTCGACGACGTGCAGAAGGCGGGCGACGCGGTTGCCGCCGTGATCGGAGCCGGCATCATTCCCGCCGGCCTGGAAATGATGGACCGGCCGGCCACCCATGCCGTCGAGCAGTTCGTGCACGCGGGCTACGACCTCGAGGCCGCCGCGATCCTGCTGTGCGAATCCGACGGCAGCGTCGCCGAGGTCGAAGACGAAATCGCGCGGATGAAGGCGGTGCTGGAGCGCGCCGGCGCGACCCGGCTGACGGTGTCGCGCGACGATGCCGAGCGGCTGCGCTTCTGGTCGGGGCGCAAGGCGGCCTTTCCCGCGGTCGGCCGCATCTCGCCCGATTATTACTGCATGGACGGCACGATCCCGAAGAAACGCCTGGGCGAAGTGCTCAATTTCATCGGCGCGATGGAAAAGAAGTACGGCCTGCGCTGCCCGAACGTGTTCCATGCAGGCGACGGCAACCTGCATCCGCTGATCCTGTTCGACGCCAACGATCCGGACGAGTTGAAGCGCACCGAGGAATTCGCCGCCGAAGTGCTGGGCAAATGCATCGAGGTCGGCGGCACCATCACCGGCGAGCATGGCGTCGGGGTGGAGAAAATCGACCAGATGTGCATGCAGTTCGGCGCCGCCGAGCTGGCGCTGTTCCATGGCGTCAAGCGCGCCTTCGATCCGAAGGGACTGCTCAATCCGGGCAAGGCGATTCCCGCGTTGTCCCGCTGCGCCGAGTTCGGGCGCATGCACGTGCATGCCGGCAAGCTCGGCAGGCCGGATCTGCCGAGGTTTTGAATTCTTGGGCACTGTAGATATAAAAGAATTTTCGGAAAAAATAAAAGCCGCGTCGGCGCAAAGCCGACCATTGCGCATCCGCGGTGGCGGCACGAAGGATTTCTACGGCAACGCGCCGCGCGGCGAGCTGCTGGAGACGCGCGGTTACGCCGGCGTCGTCGCCTACGAGCCGACCGAACTGGTGATTACCGCGCGCTGCGGCACCTTGCTTACTGAATTGCACGAGGTGCTTTCCAGGCAGGGGCAATTCCTGCCCTTTGAGCCGCCCGGTTTCGGTCCGGGCGCAACGCTGGGCGGTTGTGTTGCGGCGGGACTGTCGGGCCCGCGCCGCGCCAGCGCCGGTTCGGTGCGGGACTTCATCCTCGGGGCGAAAATCATCGACGGACGGGGCGACATCCTTTCCTTCGGCGGCCAGGTCATGAAGAACGTGGCCGGCTACGACGTCTCGCGGTTGCTGACCGGATCGCTGGGCACGCTCGGCCTGATCCTGGAAGTTTCCCTGAAAGTGCTGCCGCGGCCGGGCGCCGAACTGACGCTGAAGCTGGAAATGCCGCAGGGCAAGGCACTGGAAAATCTGAATCGCTGGGCCGGGCTGCCGCTGCCGATTTCCGGCAGCGCCTGGTGCGATGGCGATCTCGCGCTGCGCCTGTCAGGTGCCGGTGGGGCTCTGGAGATTGCCGCGCAGAAACTGGGCGGCGAGAAACTGGCTACGAGCGACGCGGACCGCTTCTGGTCCGGCGTCCGCGAGCAGACGGCGCCGTTTTTTGCGGGCGATACGCCGCTGTGGCGCCTCTCTCTGCCATCGCACGCGCCGCAAGTGGAACTGCCGGGCACCCAGCTGATCGAGTGGGGCGGTGCATTGCGCTGGCTTAAAAGCAATGCCGAAGCGACTACGGTGCGCACTGCAACGGCACGGTCGGGCGGACACGCGACGTTGTTTCGCGCTGCCGAGAAACCGGCCGGCGCTTTCGCGCCGCTTCCGCCGGTGCTGGCACGCGTGCACCGCGAACTCAAGGCTGCCTTCGATCCGGCGGGCATTCTGAACGCCGGCCGGCTGTACCCGGAGTTCTAGGCCTTGAGTTTTTTCTTGAGCACCTCTACTGCCACGCGCACCTGGCCCGCGAACGCCGTGGCGGGATATCGGGCCATCAGCCTGCCGTATAACTGGATGGCGAGCGCGGGTTCGCCTGCCTCGCCCGCCTTGTGTGCCGCCTCGAAAAGCATCTTTTGCTGCGCGAGGCCGCTGGAGGCAGGAGGCGGTGGCGCAGCGGACGCCAAGGCGGGCGTGGGGGCGGCCGCCGGCTCATTCGTTGGCGCTGCTCCCTGGGCTCCCTTCATGAACGCCTTGAAGCGCTCCTCCTCGGCGAGCTTGCGTTCGTTCCACTTGCGCAGGTTGTGCCGTACAAAAAATGCGAGCCCCGCCCCGATGACGATCAGCAGCAGCCAGAACATGGTTGTCATGCATAAAGTATAGCCAGCCGTGCAGACTCAGCTTGCCGATTTCATCCGCGATACGCCCGAAGGTCAGGAGGCGGACGCAATCCTGCGCAAGTGCGTGCATTGCGGTTTCTGCAACGCGACTTGTCCGACTTACCAGCTGCTGGGCGACGAACTCGATGGCCCGCGCGGCCGCATCTATCTCATCAAGCAGGTGCTCGAAGGCGTGGCGCCGACCTCGAAGACGCGCCTGCACCTGGACCGCTGCCTGACCTGCCGCGCCTGCGAATCCACCTGTCCCTCGGGCGTGCAGTACGGCCGGCTCGCCGACATCGGGCGCGGCATCGTGGAACAGAAGGTCGGGCGCGGCGCCTGGGAACGGTTCAGGAGATCCGCATTGGCTCGGGTTCTGCCAAGCAGGGGATTGTTTTCGTTGCTGCTGGGTTTGGGCAGGGCGGTGAAGGTTTTTCTCCCGGCGGCCCTGAAAAACAGGATTCCTCCAGATGCCGCACCTGCAGGTGCCTGGCCCGCTGCGCGCCACCAGCGCCGCATGCTGGTGCTCGCCGGCTGCGTGCAACCGGCGCTTGCGCCGGCGATCAACGCGGCGGCGGCACGCGTTCTCGACCGCTGCGGCATCTCGCTGATCGAAGCGCCAGGCGCCGCGTGCTGCGGCGCGGTGCGCTTCCACCTGAATGACCAGGATGCCGGCCGCGATGACATGCGGGCGCTGATCGATGCATGGTGGCCGACGGTCGAGCGCGGCGAAATCGAGGCCATCGTGATGACCGCCAGCGGCTGCGGCACCACGGTCAAGGAATTTGCGCATCACTTGAAGGATGATCCCCGGTACCTTGAGAAGGCGGAACGAATTTCGGCGCTGACGAAGGACCTCTGCGAGGTCGTGCCGGAAGAAAGGATCGTGCACAGCGGCAAGGCCGGCCGCGTTGCATTCCAGTCACCCTGTTCCCTGCAGCACGGGCAGCAGTTGCGCGGCAAGGTCGAAAGGCTGCTGCAGCGCGCGGGCCACGAGCTCGCGCCGGTCGCCGACGGACATCTCTGCTGCGGCTCGGCCGGCACCTACTCGATCCTCGAGCCGGAACTCTCGGGCAAGCTGCGCGAGCGCAAGCTTTCCGCGCTTGCAGCAGGCGGTGCGCCGACCATCGCCACGGCGAATATCGGTTGCCTGAGCCACCTGCAGGCGGGCACGCGCACGCCAGTGCGGCACTGGATACAGCTGCTGGACGAGGGCGCGTAGAATTTGCGCATGGAAACCATCGTCCGCGCCGCCTGTCCGCACGACTGCCCCGATACCTGCGCCATGCTGGTGACCGTGAAGGACGGCGTGGCGGTGAAAGTGCAGGGCGATCCGCTGCATCCGTTCACCGACGGCTCGTTGTGCACCAAGGTCGCCCACTATACCGAGCGCACCTATTCGCCCGACCGCCTGCAGCATCCGCTCAAGCGCGTCGGGCCGAAGGGCAAGGGCGAATTCAGGCGCATCAGCTGGGACGAGGCGCTGGACGAAATCGCCGCGCGCCTGAAAGAGCTGGCCGGCGAAAATCCGGAGTCGATCCTGCCGCTCAGCTATGCCGGCACCATGGGCATGCTGCAGTACAGCTCGATGGATCGGCGTTTTTTCCACAAGCTGGGCGCCTCGCAGCTGGAGCGCACGCTCTGTTCGTCGGCCGGCAAGGCGGGCATCAAGGCGACGCTCGGCGGCAGCTACGGCATGGACCCCGAGCACTACCCGGATTCGAAGCTGATCGTGATCTGGGGCTCCAACCCGATCGCCTCAAACCTGCATTTCTGGACGCGCGCGCAGGAAGCCAAGCGGCGCGGCGCGAAGCTGGTCGCCATCGATCCCTACCGCAGCCTGACCGCGGAGAAATGCAGCCAGCACATCGCGCTGCTGCCCGGCACCGATGGCGCGCTCGCGCTCGGCATGATGCACGTACTGGTCGCCGAAGGCATGATCGACGAGGACTACGTCTCGAAGTACACGCTGGGATATGAAGAACTGAGGGAAAGGCTCAGGCAGTATCCGCCCGAATGGGCCGCGGCGACCTGCGGCATCACGCTCGAAGAAGTGGTGCAACTGGCGCGCGACTACGGCACCGTGAAGCCGGCCGCGATCCGCCTCAATTACGGCATGCAGCGTCATGCCGGCGGCGGCATTGCCGCGCGCACCATCGCCTGCCTGCCGGCGCTCACCGGCGCATGGCGCGATCCCGCGGGCGGCATCCTGCTCACGACGGCCGATAACTACCACTTCGACCACGCGAAACTCGAACGGCCGGACCTCATGCCCACGCCGGCGCCCCGGGTCATCAACCATTCGAAGCTGGGCGATGCGCTCACGGCTTGACCCCGTCAAGAAGGTTGCGCTAACGATACG